>JAKAZO010000052.1 GCA_021815825.1 Pseudomonadota bacterium | reverse complement strand
CTCGCCGGCCGGGTGCCGGACATCCATCACCTCTTGCCGGACTCGCAACTGTTCATCGTCGGCGAGCATTTCCAACGCGTCGAGCATTGCCTGCTCGCGCCCCACGGCGCCACCCTGCGCGGGCTCAGGCGGGTGCACTCGCACGCGGTCGCGCTCGGCCAGGTGCGCCAGCTTCTGCGCCAGGCCGGCTTGCGGGCCGTCGTCGAGGCCGACACCGCCGGTTCGGCCCAGCTCGTGGCGGAGTGGAACAATCCCGAAGACGCTGCCATTGCCTCTTCACTGGCCGCCGAGATCTATGGCCTCTCCATCCTGCAGCACAATGTCGAGGACGCCGCGCACAACACGACGCGCTTCTACATCGCGGCCCGCACCCCGCGCACCCCGCCGCCGGATGCCGCCGACGTGATGACCACGTTCGTCGTTCGCGTCCGCAACGTGCCGGCCGCTCTCTACAAGGTGCTCGGCGGCTTTGCCACCAACGGGGTGAACATCACCAAGCTCGAAAGCTATATGCTGGGCGGCGAGTTCACCGCGACCCAGTTCCTGTGCGACGTGGAAGGCCACCCCGAGCAGCCGGCGCTGGCCCGCGCGCTGGAGGAGATGGCGTTCTTCTCACGCGAGTCGCGCATCCTCGGGGTCTATCGCGCCGCGCCCTTCCGGCGGCGCTGAGGCGGCGCCCGGGAGTCGGCAGGACCCCTCGTCCACGGGCCCTACGGTGTCTCCGGCGCGATCACGTTCTGCGGCCGCGGACCGAGCAGCGCCGCGCGCATCGTCTCGGCTGACTTCACCCGGATGTCCTGCCACGCCTCCGGCGTATGGAACGCTGAATGCGGGGTGATGATGAGGCGGCCGTCGAGCCACGGTTCGCGCGCGCGGTAGGCGGCGAGCAGGGTCGGGACAGGTTCGGTGGGCGGCTCGATCGGCAGTACATCGAGCCCGGCCGCGGCGATGTGCCCGGCGCGCATCAGCCGCTCCAGCGCGTCCAGATCGAGGATCGGCCCGCGCGCGGTGTTCACCACAATGGCGTGCCGAGGCAGCCGCGACAGCGCCGCGAAATCCAGCATGCCGCGAGTCTCGGGCGTCAGCGGGGTGTGGATGGAGAGCGTGTCGCTGTGAGCCAGCAACTCCCCGAGCGTGCGCGCGCGGTCGATGCCGAGGGCGCGCTCGACCCCGTTCGGCTGGTAGGGGTCGTAGGCCATCACGCGGGCGCCGAACGCCTTGGCGCGTAGCGCGACGGCGGTGCCGATCCGGCCGAGGCCCAGAATTCCGTAGCCCAGCGCGTCGCTGCGGCGGATCATCGGGTTGTCGATATAGATCCAGGGTGCCGGCGGATCGGCGCGCTGGGCCTCGTGGTGCAGCAGCAGGCCACGGCGCAGCGCCAGGGCGAGGGCGATGGCGTGGTCGGCGACCTCCGTGGTGCCGTAATCGGGGACGTTGCAGACCAGGATCTGGCGTGCGGCGGCGGCGGCGCGGTCGACGCGGTCGTAGCCGACGCCCATGCGCACGATGGCGCGCAGCCGCGTGAAGCGGGCGAGCGCCGCGTCGGGCAGGAAGTGGCGGAACAGCATCAACCCATCGGCGCTGGCGCAGTCGGCGTCCGAAAGATCCGCGATGGTGGCGACGTTGCGCACGCGCACCTCTATGCCGGGGCCGAAGATTCCGCGCTCCACCGAATCATCGGAATACAGCGCCTCGGGATAGAGGACGGTGAAATCCATGCGCGGGCCTCCTGCTGCGAGGCCGGCATCCTGCGGAGCCGCCGGCGGCGGCGCAAGGGCGGGTGTTGCCGGGGGTTTGCCAGCCCCGGTGCGGGCGAGGCAGTCTGGGCGCGCATTGCGGGAGGATGAGCCCATGAACGGCGCCGAAAGCCTGGTCCGGACGTTGCTGGCGAGCGGGGTCGATACCTGCTTCGTCAATCCCGGCACCTCGGAAATGCATTTCGTCGCCGCCCTCGATCGCGTCGGCGGCATGCGCTGCGTGCTCGGACTGTTCGAAGGCGTCGTCAGCGGCGCCGCGGATGGCTATGCGCGCGTCACCGGCCGGCCGGCGGCGACCCTGTTCCATTGCGGGCCCGGCCTGGCCAACGCGCTTGCGAACCTGCACAACGCGCGGCGCGCGCAGTCCCCCATCGTCAACATCGTGGGTGATCAGGCGACGCACCACCGTCCGCTCGATGCGCCCCTGACCGCTGACACGGAAGGCTGGGCGCGGCCGGTCTCCGGGTTCGTGCGCACGGCGGGCGAGGCGGCCCGGGTGGGCGCCGAAGCGGCCGCCGCGGTCGCCGCGGCGCGCATGTCGCCGGGGCAGATCGCAACCCTGATCCTGCCCGCGGACACGGCCTGGACCGAGGGCGGCGTGGTTGCCGCGCCGCTGCCGGTTCCTCCGGCGCCGGCGGCGGACCCGTTCGCCATCGCCCAGGCCGCGTCCGTGCTGCGCCGACGCGAGGAGACGCTGATCCTGCTCGGCGGCGCCGCGCTCTGCGCCGACGCACTGGCGCTCGCCCATCGCATATCGGCCGCGACCGGGGCGGCGCTGCTGGCGCCGATGTCGAACGCCCGCATCGAGCGGGGGCGGGGCAGGGTGCCGGTCGAGCGTGTCTTCTACCCGGTGGATGCCGCGCTGAAGCAGTTGGCGCAGTTCCGCCACGTGATTCTGGTCGGGGCCAGCGAGCCGGTGGCGTTTTTCGGCTATCCAGGCAAGCCCGGCCGGCTCCTCGCGCCGGGCTGCACGCTGCACGTGCTGGCCCGGCCGGAGCAGGATCTGCTTGGCGCCCTGGCCGCGCTGGCGGATGAGCTCGGCGCGAAGCCGGTCGCGCCGCCGGACCCCGGGCCACGCCCGGAGCCGGCGCGCGGGGCGGTGGGCCCGGAGGCGGTGGCGCAGACGCTCGCGGCGCTGATGCCTGAGGGGGCGGTGATCGTCGATGAGAGCATCAGCTTCGGCCGCGGCTTTTTCCGCGGCACCGCGGCGGCGCCGCCGCACGAGTGGCTGCAGATCGTCGGCGGCGCGATCGGCGCCGGGTTGCCACTGGCCACCGGGGCCGCCGTCGGCGCGCCGGGCCGGCGCGTCATCGGGCTGCAGGCCGACGGCTCGGCGATGTATACGCTGCAAGCGCTCTGGACGCAGGCGCGCGAGCGGCTGGATGTCACCACCATCCTGCTGTCCAACCGCAAATACGCCATCCTGCTGCACGAACTGGCGAATGTCGGCGCCAATCCGGGCCGCACCGCGCTCGACATGCTGGACCTGTCCGACCCCGATCTGGACTGGGTGGCGCTGGCCGGCGGCATGGGCGTGGAGGCCGCGCGCGCGGCCGACATGGAGACGCTCGCCGATCTGCTGACCGCCTCCTGCCGCCGGTCCGGGCCGTTCCTGATCGAGCTTGCGATCTGAGCGGAGCGCGCCATCGGTTGGCGCGCTTCTTGCTTCTGCGTGGGGGACCTCACCCTGATGGATCGCGCAGGAGCATCATGTCCCGTTTCCTTCCTCGCCTCGCCACCGTTGCCGCACTCCTCGCCCTGCCAGCCGCCGCCGGCGCCGCCGAACCGATCCCGGTCGGACTGGTCGCCGCTCTGTCCGGCCAGTCCGCTGTCTCCGGCGAGGCGATCACGCGCGGCCTCACGGTTGCCATCGATGAGATCAACGCCGCCGGCGGCGTGCTCGGCCGGCCGCTCGTGCTGGTTCGTCGCGACGACGAATCCAACCCCGGCAAGGGCGTGGCCGCGGCGCGGGAACTGATCTATCGCGATCATGTCGCGGCCTTCTTCGGCGGCATCGACACGCCGGTCTCGATTGCCCTCGTGCCGCTCGCCAACAAGGAAAAGACGCCGTTCATGGGGGTGTGGGCGGCCGGGACCGGCATCACCCGCAACGGCGCCTCGCCCAATTTCGTCTTCCGCGTCTCCGCCGTCGATGCGCTGGTCGACGAGCGGCTGCTGCGCTACGCCGCGACCGTCGCCAAGGCGCGGCATCCGGGGCTGATGCTGATCAACAATCCCTGGGGCGAATCCAACCACAAGGGCCTCGACGCGGCGGCGAAGGCCGCCGGCCTGAGCCTTGCCGGCGCCGAGAGTTTCGAAGTCGGCGATGCCGACATGATCCCGCAGCTCACGCGCCTCAAGGGCGCCGGTGCGGACGCGATCATTCTGGTCGGCAATGCCGCGCCCGCCGCGGTAGTGATCCGTTCGCTCGACCGCATGGGCTGGAGCGTGCCGGTGATCTCCCACTGGGGGATTTCCGGTGGCCGCTTCCCCGAACTCGCCGGGCCTTCGGCGGAGAAGGTCGCGTTCGTGCAGACGTACAGCTTCTTCAAATCGGGACCGAAGGGCGAGCAGGTTCTGGCGGCCCTGGAGAAGGCTTATCCCGCGATCAAGGGACCGCAGGACGTGATCGCCCCGGTCGGCACCGCCAATGCCTATGACGCCATGCACCTGCTGGCGCTGGCGATCGCCAAGGCAGGCTCGACCGATGGGCCGGCGATCCAGGCCGCGCTCGAGGCCCTGCCGCCGTATGATGGGCTGATCAAGCGCTATGCCCCCGCCTTCACCGCGACCAACCACGATGCGCTCGGAGCCGATGACTACATCATGGTGCATTTCGCCAGCGGCCGGATCGTGCCGGTGGAGTAGCGCCGATGCTGCTGGGCGCGTCCATCGTCAGCGGGCTGGCCATCGGCGCGATGTACGGGCTGCTGGCGCTTGGCTATCACGTCACCTGGGTGGTCTCGCGGAGTGTGAACTTCGCCCAGGGCAGCGTGATGATGCTCGGCGCGGTGCTGGCATTCTCGCTGACGGTCGGCTTCGGCTGGCCGATGCCGGCGGCGCTGCCGGTTGCCCTCGCCGGCTGCGCCGCCTTCGGTGTCGTCCTCGAGCGCGTTGCGGTACGTCCCTTTCGCGTCCGCGGATCGGACTCGTGGCTGATGGCGACGGTGGCGGCGGGAATGCTGCTCGAGAACGCGGCCTTGTTCCTGTTCGGCAAGGAGCCGCGCGGCATGCCCTCCTCGCTCGCCGCCGAGCCGCTCACCGTGTTCGGCGTCGGCGTGCTGCCGTTGCAGATCGTGATCCTGGTGGCCGGGGTCGGGCTGGCCCTGATCTTTGTCGCGGTGACGCGGGGCACGCCCTATGGCAAGGCCTTGCTCGCCGTGGTGCAGAATCCGCGCGCTGCCCAATTGATGGGCATCGATGCGGCCCGGGTCACGGTTTTTGCCTACGCGCTTTCCTCGGCGCTGGCCGGGCTGGCCGGCATTCTGATCGCGCCGCTCTATTCGGTCTCCGCGGACATGGGCTTCGTGTTCGGCATCAAGGGCTTTGCGGCCGCGATTCTGGGCGGGCTCGAAAATCCCTGGGGCGTCGTGCTGGCCGGGCTGCTGCTCGGACTGGCGGAGGCGTTGACAACCGCCTTCGCCGGCTCCGCCGCGACGGTGATGGCCAGTTTCGGCCTCGTCATCCTGGCTCTCTACCTGCGTCCGCACGGCCTTTTCGGCCGCGCCGGCGTGCGCAAGGTCTGAGCCGTCATGTCTCGCGCGTGGCACGCGCCGGCGGGCGCGTTCCTTCTCGCCCTTGTGGCGGGAGCGTTGGCGTTCCGGCTCGATAACTACCAGGCCTTCGTGCTTGGCGAGGTGGGCATCACCGCCATCATCGGCATCGGCCTCAACGTGCTCATCGGTCTTTCCGGCCAGATGTCGATCGGTCATGTCGCTTTCCAGGCGGTCGGGGCCTATGCCGTCGCGCTCGTGACCAGCGCTTTCCCGGGGCTGTTCTGGCCGGCGCTGGTGCTCGGGACGCTGCTCGCGGCCGTGATCGGCGGGTTGCTCGCCCTTCCCGCCGTGCGGCTTTCCGGACCGTATCTGGCGATGATCACCATCGCGGCCGCGTTCGTGATCGAGCACGCCATCATCGCCTGGAAGGAGCTGACGGGCGGCGCCAGTGGCATCGCCAACGTCGCCGAGATGCCGCTGCCCTGGCCATACCAGGGCGGCGCGTCCGCCCAGGCTCTGGCGGCGGTGATCCTGGGCATCGCCTCCGCCCTGTTCGCCGCCTATGCGTGGTTCCGCGCCAGCCCCACCGGCCTGGCGCTGGTCGCCGTGCGCGGCTCCGAAACGGCCGCCGCCTCGATCGGTCTCGACCCGGTGAGGCTGAAATGCCTGGCGTTCGCGATTTCGGCCGGGCTGGCGGGGCTGGCCGGGGGATTGTTCGCGCCGCTCGCCGGCTTCATCAGCCCGGAGACCTTTCCGCTCTCGGCGTCGATCCTCTACGTCCTGGCCGTGATGATGGGCGGCGCTGGCGCCACGCTGGGGCCGCTGTACGGCGCCCTCGTCGTCGTGGTGTTGCCGGAGCTGCTGGCCGGGCTCGCCGAGTATCGGCTGCTCTTCGTCGGCGGGCTGCTGCTGATCGTTCTGCTCATCGCCCCCGACGGCATCGCCGGAACGCTCGAGCGGACATGGCGGCTCTGGCGTCCCGCGCGGGCGCGTCATCTGTCGGCGCCGCCGCTCGATCTCGCCGCCTTCCTTGGCCATCAGGCGGCGCCGCCCCCCGGGGCGCCCGCGCTCGAGGCCATGGGGCTTGGCATCGCCTTTGGGGGGCTGCGAGCGGTTGAGAATCTGGCCTTTGCGGCCGCCGCGCGCGCGGTCACGGCGCTGATCGGCCCTAACGGTGCCGGAAAATCGACCGCGCTGAACCTGCTGAGCGGCTTCTATCGGGCCGATAGCGGCAGCATCCGGCTCGCCGGCAGCGTGGTCGGCGATCCCGCTGCGCGGCATCTGGCGCGAAGCGGGCTGGCGCGGGGCTTTCAGACGGTTCTGCTGTTCGACGCGTTGAGCGCGGCGGAGAACGTGCTCGTCGCCCTCCATCGCCAAGGCGCGCGCAGGCCCGGCGCGGCGGAGCTGGCGGTGCAGCTGCTGCGCTGCGTCGGCTTCGAGGGCGATCCGACGGCTCCGGCCGCCGGCTTGGCGCAGCGCGAGCGCCGCCAAGTGGAGATCGCGCGCGCGCTGGCGCTGCGGCCGCGGGTGCTGCTGCTCGACGAGCCCGCCGCCGGGCTGACCGTGGCCGAGCGCACGCCGCTCGGGACGCTGATCCGCAGCATCGCCGCCGCCGGCGTCGCCGTGGTGCTGGTCGAGCATGACCTCAAGCTGGTGATGGGTCTCTCCGACCATGTCGTGGTGCTCGACCAGGGGCGCGTCATCGCGCAGGGGAGCCCCGAGGCGGTGCGGGCGAACCCGACGGTGCGTGCCGCCTATCTCGGCACCGCCGCCACGTCCGCCGCCGCGCGCCACCCGGCGGTGGCGACCGGGGCGGAGACGATGCTGAATGTCGTCGGTCTGAGCGCCGGCTACGGCGGAGCGTCGGTGGTGCGCGACGTGTCGTTCGAGGTGCGCGCGGGCGAGATGCTTGCCATCCTTGGCGCCAATGGTGCCGGGAAATCGACCCTTCTGTCGGCCATCGTCGGGCTGAAGCGTCCGCAGACGGGCGTTGTGGAGCTTGCCGGGGCGACGCTCAGCGGCTTGTCGGCCGCCGCCATCGCCGCCCGTGGGCTGGTGCTGGTGCCAGAGGGGCGGCAGGTCTTCCCGGAACTGTCGGTGCTCGACAATCTGCGCCTCGGTGCCTTCGCGCGCCGGGCCTGGCCGGAGGGCGCCGAGCTGGAGGCGGTGTTCGAGCGCTTCCCGCGCCTGCGCGAGCGCGCGCGCCAGCGTGCCGGGCTGCTCTCTGGCGGCGAGCAGCAGATGCTCGCCATCGCCCGCGGCCTGCTCGCGCGCCCGCGCGTGCTGCTGCTGGACGAACCCTCGCTCGGCCTGGCGCCGCAGGTGGCTGAACGCTTGTTCGCCGATCTGGCGCAACTCGCCGCCGAGGGCCTGACCATGGTGCTGGTCGATCAGATGGCGAGCCTCGCCCTGGCCGTCGCCGACCGGGGGATCGTGCTCGAGAATGGTCGCATCGTCCGGGCCGGCCAGGCGGCGGCGCTGGCGGCCGACAGCGCGCTCGCCAGCGCCTATCTCGGCGGCGCGGCGCCGGGCAGCGCGGCTTTGGTGCTCTGACGGCGCCCGCCGCTTCCGCATGGACCGGAGCATCGGCTTGACTTTTTTTCGACGGATCGAGGCTCCGCCTCGGAACGGGCATCGGACGGATGGGACTGACGGGAGGTTGCGCATGACGCTGTTGACGGTTCCGGTTCTCGATATTTCCGCGCTGCGCACCGGCGACGCGCTGTCCCGGCGGGCGGTGGCCGCGGCGATCGACGGCGCCTGCCGTGACATCGGCTTTCTCGTCGTGTCCGGCCATGGCGTCGACGAGGGGCTGCTGCAGCGCATCAGCAGTGTTTCCCGCGCCTTCTTCGATCTCGATCTCGCGGAGAAGCAGCGCGTGGCCCGTCCGGCGCCCGATGTCGCGCGCGGCTACATCGGGCTTGGCGAGGAAAGCGTCGCGCGCAGCCGTGGCGAGGCGGAAGCGCCTGGCGATCTCAATGAATCGCTGATGATCGGGCCCGTTGATGTTCCCCGCGATGGCTCCGGGGACGCCTATTTCACGGCCCCCGAGGCCGGGCGGCACTTCCACCCGAATCTCTGGCCCGAGCGGCCTCCGGCGCTGCGTCCTCTGTATGAGGACGGATTCCGCGCCCTCTCGACGCTGGCGGCGACGATCATGCGGGGCTTTGCCCTCGCGCTCGATCTGCCGGAGACCTATTTCGAGGCCGCGATCGGCCGGCATATCAGCCGGCTGCGCGTGCGCAACTATCCGGCCCAGCAGGCCACGCCGCTGCCCGGGCAGCTCCGCGTCGGCGCGCATTGCGACTATGGCAGCCTCACCATCCTGCGCACCGAGGATGTTCCCGGCGGATTGCAGGTGATGAACAAGCGCGGCGACTGGGTGGACGTGCCGATCCTTCCCGGCACGTTCATCATCAATATCGGCGAGCTGATGGCGCGCTGGACCAATGACCGCTGGGTGGCGACCCTGCACCGGGTGGTCAATCCGCCGCGACGCGCCGGGGCGGAGACCAGGCGGCTGTCGATCGTGTTCTTCCACAACCCGAATTACGATGCCGACATCTCCTGCCTGCCGAGCTGCACCGGTCCGGGCCATCCGCCGCGCTATGCGCCGACCACATCCGGGGCCCATCTGCGCGGCCAGTTCGTGCGCACCCAGGCGGCATGACGACGATGAAGCTGGCCGCGCATGGTCGTTACGCCTACTCGCCGATCACCGCGCGGGCCGGTTTCGTCTGGCCCGAGGGCAGGCGTCTGGCCGTCTACGTTGCGCTCAATCTGGAGCATTTCGCCTTCGGCGAAGGGCTCGGGGCCGAACTCGCGCCGGGCGGGCCGCCGCCGGACGTGCTGAACTATGCGTGGCGCGACTATGGCAACCGGGTCGGCGCCTGGCGGCTGCTCGAGCTGTTCGACCGGCTCGCGCTGCCCGCTGCGGCGCTGCTCAACAGCGCCATCCTCGATCATTGCCCGGCGCTGGCGGACGCGTTCCGCGCCCGGGGCGACGAGATCGTCGGCCATGGCCGAAGCAACGCCGAGCGTCAGTCGGTGCTCGCGGAGGCAGAGGAGCGGGCGCTGATCAACGAGGCCACGGCGCGCCTCGCCGCCTGGTCGGGTGCCCCGCCGCAGGGCTGGCTCGGCCCGTGGATCGCCGAGAGCCGGGTCACGCCCGATCTGCTGCGCGAGGCCGGCTACCGCTACGTCCTCGACTGGTGTCACGACGACCAGCCGGTTTGGATGCGCACCCGCGCCGGCCCGCTGCTCGCGGTGCCCTATCCGCAGGAGCTCAACGACATCCCGGCGATCGCCGTGCGCCGCGCCGGGGCGTCGGAGTTTGCCGACATGATCGTTGATCAGTTCGATGAGATGTTGGACCAGAGCGCCGCGCAGCCGCTGGTGATGGGCATCGCGCTGCACGCTTACATCGTCGGCCAGCCCTACCGGCTGCGCCATCTCCGCCGCGCGTTGGCCCATATCGCCGTGCGCCGCCAGGAAGTGTGGCTGGCGACGCCCGGGGCCATCGCTGGCCACTTCATCGCCCGTGGGCCGGCGGCGTGACCGAGCCCGCCGCCGCCCGAGGGGCTGTCACGCCAGCGGGGCGAGAACCGCCTGGCCGGCGTGCTGGGCGACGAAGGCGACGCGCCCGCCATCGGCGGCCGAGATCATCACCATGTCACCAGGGCTGAAAACGTCGCGGGCGGGATC
Source organism: Pseudomonadota bacterium (assembly GCA_021815825.1). Lineage (GTDB taxonomy): Bacteria > Pseudomonadota > Alphaproteobacteria > Acetobacterales > Acetobacteraceae > JAJZVV01. The sequence goes on along the minus strand of JAKAZO010000052.1, from coordinate 13,096 downwards.
GATGAAGCCGGGCTGGGCGACATCGGCGAGCGGGTGGCCTTCGGCGCGGTAATGCCAGAGGGTGAAACCCTGCGCGTAGGCGAGAACGGAAAGATTGCGGAGCGCGAAGGCCATCGGATGGCGTCCTCATAAAAAAAGGGCCGCGTTCCGGGAGGTTGGAACGCGGCCCCAAGGGTTGGGAAGAAGGAGGAACCAACGGAGACACGTCCCCCGTTGGCAGGTCTCTATTTAGGGGTGAAAACGGACCGGGTCAAGATTTTTTTCCTAAACTGATGTTCATCTGCCGATAAGGTGACGTCGGCGCGAGCGTCAGCCGACGATCCCCTTGACGCGCAGCGGCCACTCCAGACGCTCCAGCGCCTCGCGCCAGAGCTGCCAGTCGGCGCGCTCACCCGCATGGGAGGGGCTCGGGGCGGTGCGGCGCTCGCCCCAGACCCGGAGCACGCGCGCGTGGACGAGATCGATCCGGCGCTGCCGGTAGAGCCGATCGAGGCAGGTGACGACATCGTCGGGCTCGCAGGGCCGCGGCACGGCGCCGGCATTGGCAGTATAGCGCGCCCCGTCACGCCGGGCCGCCAGGGCGGCCATGGTCCAGAACCAAGCCTCTTCAGCGGACCGGAACGGAACCGGAGGGCGTGCCGCGCGGGTGCGCGTCGGCATCGGCGCGCCGTGCGGAGCGGCGGGGACGATCCTGAGTTGCGCTGCGTTGGCCATGGCGTCTTGCCTCCTTCAAAGGACGTTTTGAACAAAACCAGAACGAGAGAAACCATGAATCCATTCGCCTTGCAAGCGCAAAAAGGCAAAATTTCCTATTCCCTTCGGACACGAATCCGCGCAGAGTGGCGTCTCGTCCGGATCACCCTCCCGGCGCCCGTGCCCATCCTTCCCGTCTCTGACCTGGCCCCGGGGCTGCGGCATGAAACATGACGATATCTGGCGCGCGCTGGACACGCTGGCGGCGGAGCGTGGTCTGTCACCGTCCGGCCTCGCCCGCCTCGCCGGGCTCGACCCGACGACATTCAACCCCTCCAAGCGCAGCATGCCCGATGGGCGCCATCGCTGGCCGAGCACCGAGAGCCTGGCCAAGGTGCTGAACTCGACCGGCATCAACCTGGCTGATTTCACCGCCCTGGTGAACGGCGCCCGTGCCCTGCCCGCCGGCGGCGGTGCGCGGGCGGGGCAGCGGCGCATTCCGCTGATCGGGCTGGCCCAGGCCGGAGGGGAGGGGTTCTTCGACGATGGCGGCTATCCGATCGGCGGAAGCTGGGACGAGATCAGCCTGCCGGAGATCGGCGATCCCAACGCCTACGCGCTCGAGATCAGCGGGGATTCGATGGAGCCGGTGTTCCGCGACGGCGACATGGTCATCGTCGCCCCGGCCGCGCCGATCCGCCGCGGCGACCGGGTCGTGGTGCGGACCCGTGAGGGCGAGGTGATGGCCAAGCAGCTGGCCCGCCGCTCGGCCCGGCGCGTGGAGCTGCGCAGCCTGAACCCGGCCCATCCTGACTACAGCTTCGATCTCGCCGAGGTCACTTTCATGCACCGGATCATCTGGGCCAGCCAGTGAGCGGGGCCCCGCGCTGATCGCGCTCCATCGCCGTGCCTGACCGCGCGAGGCCATGCCATCGGCCGATTCCGCCCGACAGGGTGGTGTTCAGGCCACCAGCGGCGCCCGCTCCATGCTCGTGCGCGCCCAGGCGATGCCGTCATCCTCGTCGAACAGTTCGGCCAGGTTCTTCATCATCGTCCCGCCCAGCTCCTCGGCGTCGACGATGGTGACGGCGCGGCGGTAATAGCGGGTGACGTCGTGGCCGATGCCGATGGCGCTCAGTTCCACCGCGCCCTGGTTCTCGATGTCGCGGATCACCTCGCGCAGATGCTTCTCCAGCGTATTCCCCGGATTGACCGAGAGCGTGCTGTCATCGACTGGCGCGCCGTCGCTGATCACCATCAGGATGCGGCGATGCTCGGTCCGCGCCAGCAGCCGGCGGTAGGCCCAGAGCAGGGCCTCGCCGTCGATATTCTCCTTGAGCAGCCCCTCGCGCAGCATCAGCCCGAGATTCTTGCGCGCCCGCCGCCACGGCGCGTCCGCCGATTTGTAGATGATGTGACGCAGATCGTTGAGTCGGCCGGGGTTGCGCGGCTTTCCCTCCGCCACCCAGCGCTCGCGGCTCTGCCCACCCTTCCAGGCCCGCGTGGTGAAGCCCAGCACCTCCACCTTCACCGCGCAGCGCTCCAGCGTGCGGGCGAGGATGTCCCCGCACATCGCCGCGACGGTGATCGGCCGCCCCCGCATCGAGCCGGAATTGTCGATCAGCATGGTGACGACGGTGTCGCGGAACTCGGTATCGCGCTCGCGCTTGTAGGAGAGCGCCTGGAGTGGGTTGACGACGACGCGGGCAAGCCGGCCGACATCGAGCAGCCCCTCCTCGAGGTCGAAATCCCAGGCCCTGGTCTGCTGCGCCAGCAGACGGCGCTGCAGTCGGTTGGCGAGCTTGGCGACAACGCCTTGCAGATGCTGCAACTGCTGGTCGAGCTGTTGGCGCAGGCGGGATAGTTCGTCGCCGTCGCACAATTCCTCGGCCGCGATTTCCTCGTCGAAGGCGCGGGTGAAGACGCGATAGGCCCCCTCGCGGTCCGCGCCCGGACGGTCGCGGCGCGGCTGCGGCCCGCTCGGCCGGTCCTCGCCCTCCGCCTCGCCCTCCGCCTCGGCACTCTCGGCCGCCTCGTCCTCGGCGGCGTCCCCCTCCATCGCCTCGGGCTGGGCGCCGAGCAGAGAGTCCGCATCGGTCTGCGCCGTGCCTTCGCCCTCGCTGGTATCCTGCTGGGTCGATTGCTCGCTGCCCTGCTCGCCCTCCTCGCCCGATTCCTCCGCCTCGGTGTCCGCCTCGGCCTCGGCGAGGTCGAGGGCGGCGAGCAGTTTGCGGCTGGCGCGGGCGAAGGCCGATTGCTCGTCCTGCGCGCGGGCCATTTCATCGAGCGCCGCATCCGCGCTCGGCCCCAGCGCCTCGCGCCACAGACCGAGCACGCGCCGCGCGGCCTCGGGTGCCGCGCGGCCCGAAAGCCGCTCGCGCGCCAGCAGCGAGAGTGCCGCGGCAGCGGGCATTTGCTCGCGGCTGGTCATCCGGTCATAGCCCTCGGCGGCGCAGGTCTCGGTCAGCCGGGCATCGAGATTGGCGCGGACACCCTCCATTTCGCGTCCACCGATGACCTCGACGCGGGTCTGCTCGATCGCGTCATAGACGTCCCGCGCTTCGCGTCCGGCCGGGCTGCGAGCCGTATGCAGCGCGTCGTCGTGGTAGCGCAGGCGCAGCGCGACGCTATCCGCCGCGCCCCGCACCCGGGCGATCTCCGCGGCCGGCAGGGTCCGGCTGGGCAGCGGCAGGCGCGCGCGCTTGCCGGCGAGGCCGGAAGGGCCCGGTTGGAAGGCGACCTGCGCTTCGGCGTCGTGGGCGAGGGCCCGGAGCGCGCCGGCGGTCGCGCGCTTGAAAGCCTCGCTCCGCTCCTGCTCGGGGTTTCCGCTCATCCTCGGCTCAGAATCCCTTGCGCGCCAGTGTCCCGGTCGGGAGCTCCTCGTTGAAGCAGCGCTGATAATACTCGGCCACCGTGGCGCGCTCGGCTTCGTCGCACTTGTTCAGGAACGTCATCCGAAAAGCGAGGCCGACATCGCCGAAAATCCGGGTGTTCTCGGCCCAGGTGATCACCGTGCGCGGCGACATCACGGTGGAGATGTCGCCATTGATGAAGCCGGCGCGGGTGAGGTCGGCGAGCGCGACCATGGCGTCGATGCGCTTCTTCATCGCCGCGTCCGCGGGATCGAGGCCGAGCTTGGCGCGGACGATGGCACTTTCCTGCGCGTGCGGCAGATAGTTCAGCGTGGCGACGATGTTCCAGCGATCCATCTGGCCCTGATTGATCTGCTGGGTGCCGTGATAGAGGCCGGTCGTGTCCCCGAGTCCGACCGTGTTCGCCGTCGAGAACAAGCGGAACGCCGGGTGGGGACGGATGACGCGGTTCTGGTCGAGCAGGGTGAGACGCCCTTCGACCTCGAGCACGCGCTGGATCACGAACATCACGTCCGGACGGCCGGCATCGTATTCGTCGAACACGAGCGCGCACGGATGCTGCAGCGCCCAGGGCAGGATGCCCTCGCGAAACTCGGTGATCTGCTTGCCTTCCTTCAGCACGATCGCATCCTTGCCGATGAGGTCGATGCGGCTGATATGGCTGTCGAGATTGACGCGGATGCAGGGCCAGTTGAGGCGCGCGGCGACCTGCTCGATGTGGGTGGATTTGCCGGTGCCGTGATAGCCCTGGATCATCACCCGCCGGTTGAAGGCGAAGCCGGCGATGATCGCGAGCGTCGTCTCCTTGTCGAAGACGTAGGCCGGGTCGAGCTCCGGAACGTGCTCGGTGCGCACCGAGAAGGCCGGCACCTCCATGTCGGCGTCGATGGCGAAAATCTCGCGCGCGTTGATCTTCGTGTCCGGCAGATCGATCGCGGAGATCGGGGTCACGCGGGCCTCGGCGAGCGCGGCAATCCTGGTCATCGGCATCTTGGTCCTGAACTGTCCATCGGCGACTCTACTCTCCCGCGCGGCCCGGGCAAGGACCGCCAATGCCCCGAGCCCTCGATCAGGCGGCGGAAGCGCCGGACTGTGCCGGCAGGGTGGGTTGCAGCCGCAGATGTGTCCGCAGCGTGGCATAAGCGAGATTGATCGTTTTCAGCCGCTCCTCGGCCGCCCGATCGCCGCCATTGGCGTCGGGATGATGCCGCTTGGCGAGCTCCTTGTAGCGTTGCTTCACTTCGGCCAGCGTCACCGGCCAGGCGAGGCCGAAGGTGCTGAGCGGCTCGGTGAGCTCGGTTGGCGCCGCGCCGGCGCGACCCTCCGGCGCTGCCCGGCCGAGCAGATCGAGCGGATCCCGGAGCGTCTCCGCCGTGCGCCGGAAGCCGCCGAGACCTTGCTGCCCGAGCGGCCATGTGGGGCGCTGCCAGCCGGTGTCGGCGCGGAGCTGGGCCTCGATCTCGCCGGGCGACATGCCCTTGTAGTAGTCCCAGGAGGCGTTGTAGGCGCGTACGTGGTCGAGGCAGAACCACCAATAGTCGCGCAGCCGCGCCGGCGATTTCGGCGCCTTGAATTCGCCTTGCGCTTGGCAGCCGGCCATATCGCAGCCCCGTCCCGGCGCGTCGGGGTCGGGGGCGAAGGCCCGCCGGCGCGATGCAGGTCGGGACAACATGGACCCTAATGTGCCCTGCGGCCGGAAAATGGCAACCTCCGCTTGGCGCGCGGCGCGCGATGTCCGATATGCGGGGGATGAGCCAGCCCCCCCCATCCCGCGCCGATCGCCTGCGCGCCGTTCTCGGTGCGCGCTTTTCCCCCTTGCGCCTCGACATCGTCGACGACAGCGCACGCCATGCCGGCCACGCCGGCGCCGCCCCGGGCGGCCAGACGCACTACGCCGTCACGTTGGTTTCGGCGGCCTTCCGCGGCCAGGCGCGGGTGGCGCGGGCGCGCGCCGTTCACGAGGCGCTCGCCGCCGAATTCGGCGACGGGCTGCACGCGCTCGCACTGACGCTGCGCACGCCGGAGGAGGATTCCTGATCCTGGCTCGCCGGCACGCAACGGTATTTTAAGCCCGCCACGCTTTCATGACGCGAGATCATGGAGGCGAACTTGAGATCGAGCAGGCTGGTCAATCGAAACGTTGTCGCCGAGCGTGGCCGCACGAGCATGCGGCTGGAGCCTGAATTCTGGGACGCGCTCCACGAGATCTGCCAGCGCGAAGGCGTCCGCATGCGGGATCTGGTGCGCCGGATCGAGCAATCCGCCGAGGTCGGCGGGCGGACGAGCGCGGTGCGGGTCTACGTGCTGGATTATTTCCGCACCGCCGCGACCGACGCCGGCCATTCCCGGGTCGGCCATGGCGCCCACTTCGCCACCGCAGACACGCTCGCGGCCGACTGCGCCTGACGCTCCCCGCGCGGTATCGGGGCTCTGTCGGGAGCTATCTCGTGCCGTGGGTCACGCCGTTTCGGACTCGACCCTGGTCTCCTCCAGCGGTTCGGGTCCGGTGTAGAGGTGCGGCCAGCGGCGGCGGATGACCGGGCTGTCGGAGCTCCAGGCGAGGCAGGTGTTGAGCAGGGCAGGCGGCCGCTGACTCGCCATTTCGCGCCGGGCGCGGCGGGGGAACATGGTCTGCAGCGCCGTCGTCGCCATCTGCTGCAGCAGCTCGCGCAGATGCGTGCAGCCGGCGACGCCGCCGACCCGTTCCATCGCCGCCTTGAGGAAGCCGCCGCGGATGGTCAGCCCGGCGAGACGGCCGAAGGCCGGTGCCGCCTGGGGGCAGATCGCGTAGGGACCGTGTTCGGTCGCGGCCTCGCAGGCGACGATGGTCATGCGGTCATCCACCGTCATGCGCATCCACATCTCGTGCAGTGGCTCGCCCGGCGGCAGATAGCCGTGATCATCGAGCGCGATGCCAGTGGTCTTCCTGTCGGTGATGTGGGCCTCGACGTCGAACAGCCCGTCGGCGCGCTCATAGCCATGGATGGTGATGCTGCGTGTGTGCAGCTTCGTCCGCTCCGCGGGTTGGCTCAGCGGCATCAACGGCCCCCTTCGATTGTGCATCGCAACAGGCACTTATGCACCGACCGAGCTCGTCTCGCCAAGCCCCGCGCGCGCAACCCTGGCTCCGGGCAGGATCAGACCGGCGGTTCCCCCGCGACCGGCTCGCCGCCGAGCGCGCGCATCAGCGCCGCCACCTCGGCGATAGCCGCCTCCGCCGCGGCCGCATCGGTGCCCTTGGCGACGATGGCGACCCCTGACGCATCCTTGCGATAGTAAGGATAGCTGCCGAGATCGAGATCGGGATGGCGTGCCTGGATCGCCGCCAGCCCCTCGGCGATCCGGCCTTCCGGCACCCGCGCGGTATGCACCGCCCGCGACTGGATCGGCGCCCCTCCGGCCAGCGTCGGGGCCAGGCTTTCGAACATCGCCTGCATGATCCGCGGCACCCCGGCCATGACATGGACGTTGCCGATGGTGAAGCCGGGCGCGATCGAAATCGGGTTCTCGATCAGGCTCGCCCCGCGCGGCATCGTCGCCATGCGTTGGCGAGCGGCGTTGAACTCGCCGGGCGCATAGTGCCGATCCATGCGCGCCCAGGCCTCCGGGTGCGGTTCCCAGGGTACGCCGAAGGCGGCGGCGACGCACTCGCTGGTGATGTCGTCATGCGTCGGACCGATGCCGCCGGTGGTGAACACATGGTCGAAGCGGGCCCGCACCTCGTTCAGTGTGCCGACGATCGTGTCTGCAACGTCGGGGATGATGCGCACCTCGCGCACCGGAATGCCGAGCTCGCCCAGTCGTGTGGCGAGGAACTTCACATTCACGTCCTGGGTGCGGCCGGAAAGGACTTCGTTGCCGATGATCAGGATGCAGGCGGTCGGGTTCGCCATCGCGAGCCGGTTCCTTACAAAAAGTCGCGGAGGAGCGGGATGAGCGGAAGATCTGCCGGCGGCATGGCGTAGTCCGAGAGCCGATCCGGCCGAACCCAGGCCAGCGTCTGGCCCTCACGCGGCTCCGGCCGCCCGGACCAGCGACGGCACAGGAACAGCGGCATCAGCAGATGGAACCGCTCATAGGCGTGGGAGGCGAAGGCGAACGGGGCCAGGCAGGCGGCTGTCACGTCGATGCCCAGCTCCTCCTTCAGCTCGCGCATCAGGGCCGCCTCCGGCGTTTCGCCCGGAGCGAGCTTGCCGCCGGGAAATTCCCAGAGGCCGGCCAGAGCCTTGCCCTCCGGCCGGCGGGACAGCAGCACCCTTCCATCGATGTCGATCAGGGCACAGGCGGCGACGAGCAGCAGTGGCAGCGCGCCCGCCGTGGCCGGCATTCCCGCCTCGGGATGTCCGAACAGATCCTCCCGTGTCGCCTCGAACCGCAGCACCGGCAGCTCCGTTCCACGCGCGAGAAAGGTCTGCCGGCCGGTGCCGGCAAGACGGAAACCGATGCGGCGAAGCACCGTGGCGGAGGCGGCGTTGTCGGTGGCGACCGAGGCTTCCAGCGCGTCGAGAGCGAGATTGGCCATCGCCCAGCGGGCCAGGCGCCCCGCTGCCTCGCTGGCAACGCCGTGGCCCCAGAAGCGCTTGCCCACCCAGTAGCCCAGCCGCCCCACCCGGCGTGACGCATCCAGACGGAGCCCGATGCCGCCGACCAGCATTTCCTCCTCGCCCTCATGCCCGGTGATGGCGAGATGGTAGGCGCGTCCGGCGGCGAGCTCGGCATGGGTGGAGCGAATCCACTCGTCGGCGAGGGGGCGCGGGTAGGGGAAGGGCACCTCGGCGAGTGCCGAGCAGACGTTCCAGTCGTTGATCAGCCGGTGCAGCGCCGCTGCGTCCGTGGCCAGCAGCGGGCGCAACGTCAACCGCTCGGTCCGCAGTGGAGCGAAACCCGGCGGCGGGTCGTCGGTTGTGGGGGCAGCGGCCATGCCGGCGTGCATGTCTCACGATCAGCGCTTGTCGCCGCAACGTGGCCCAGCGCGTCTGCGGACGCAAGCCGACGACGTCGAGGGCCCATCAGGCGGGCGGGCGTCGGTCCAAGCGGACGGCGGCGCCTTGACGCGACGCGGTGCACCAAGCAAGGCTTGGGCCGCACGCGATACCGCGTTCTGGTCTGACCAATCGCCGCCCAAGGAATACCCCCATGCGCGACTTCCACCTACCCGGCCGCAGCCCGGCCTATGCCCCCGAGGCCATGGCCGCGACCTCGATGCCGGCTGCGACGCTCGCCGCGCTCGATGTCATGCGCCAGGGCGGCAACGCCATGGACGCGACGATCGCCGCCGCCGCCGTGCTGGCAGTGATCGAGCCGCATTCCACAGGCATCGGCGGCGACTGCTTCTGCCTCTACGCCCCGGCCGGCAGCGGTGAGGTTGTCGCGCTGAACGGCTCCGGCCGCGCCCCGGCGGCGGCCAGCATGGACACGTTCGAGCGCCTTGGCGTCAGCGCCTTTGAGGTTCATTCGCCACACACCGTCACCGTCCCCGGGGCCGTCTCCGCCTGGGAGACGCTGCTCAAGGCGCACGGCACCAAGGGTTTCGACGAGCTGCTCCGCCCGGCGATTCGCTACGCCGAGGAGGGATTCCCGGTGCATCCGCGCGTCGCCCATGACTGGGAGGAGGTGCTCGACAAGCTTCGTGCCACCGGCAACACCCAGTTCCTGCCAGGCGGCGGAGCGCCCGCGCCGGGGGATCGCTTCCGCCAGCCCGCGCTGGCCAGCACGCTGCGTGCCATCGCCCGGGATGGCGCGCGTGCCTTCTATGAGGGCCCGGTCGCGGCCGACATCGTCGCCTCGCTGCGCGCCCGTGGCGGTCTGCATACCGAGACGGACTTCGCCGAGGGCCTGCACGGGGCGGAATTTGTCCGTCCGATCCATGCGCGCTGGCGGGATTATGAGGTCTGGGAGTGCCCGCCGAACGGCTCCGGCCTGCTCGTTCTGATGCTGATGGGCATTCTCGGCGGCTTCGACACGCCAGCCGGGGGGCCGCTCTCGCTCACCCGCGTTCACCGCCATATCGAGGCCGGTCGGCTGGTCTATCGCGACCGCGACGCTTTTCTCGCCGATCCGGCGCAGGTGGACGTGCCGGTGGCCCGCCTGACGAGCCCCGATTACCTTGCCCGCCTGCGCGGCCTGATCCGCGACGACCGGGCCATGCCAGCCTTGCCAGCGCCCGGCGAGGCGGAACTGCCGGTGCATCGCGACACCGTTTATCTCTGCGTCGTCGATCGCGACGGCAACGCCTGCAGCTTCATCAATTCCCTGTTCATGAGCTTCGGCTCCGGCATCCTCGCCGAGCGTTCGGGCGTGATGCTGCACAATCGCGGCTTCAGCTTCCGCCTCGACCGCGACCACCCGAACGGCATCGCGCCGCGCAAGCGGCCGATGCACACGATCATTCCCGGCATGCTCACGCGCGACGGCCGCGCGGTGATGCCGTTCGGCGTCATGGGCGGGCACTATCAGCCGATGGGCCAGTCCTGGTTCCTGAGCAATTTCCTCGAATTCGGGCTGGACATCCAGGAAGCGCTGGACCTGCCGCGGGTGCTGCCGTTTCAGGGGCAGGTGGAGATCGAGCGCGGCCTGCCGCAGGAGCTCGTCGCCGGCCTGGCCCGGCTCGGCCATGTCGCGACGCCGATCCTGCGCCCGCATGGCGGCGGCCAGGCGATTTTCATCGACCGCGCACGCGGCTGCCTGATCGGCGGCTCCGATCCGCGCAAGGACGGCATGGCGGCGGGGTACTGACATGACCGAAGCTTGCGAACTCTCCGCCCTCGAGGCACGCGCGCGGATCGGCCGCAAGCAGCTGTCCCCGGTTGAACTGGTGGAAAGCTGTATCGGCCGGATCGAGGCGGCGGACCACGCCGTCAATGCCGTCGTCGCGCGCGATTTCGACCGTGCGCGCATCGCAGCGCGTACGGCCGAGCAGGCGGTGATGCACGGCGAGCCGCTCGGCCTGCTGCACGGGCTCCCCTTCGCGGTGAAGGATCTCGAAGACGTCGGCGGCCTGCGCACCACCTATGGCAGCCCGCTGTTTCGCGACCATGTGCCGGCGGCGGATGACCGCAGCGTCGCCTCCCTGCGTGCTGCCGGCGGCATCGTCTTGGGCAAGACCAACACGCCCGAATGGGGTGCCGGGGCAAACACGCGCAATGCCGTCTACGGCGCGACCGGCAATCCGTTCGATCCGCAGAAGTCGGCCGCAGGCTCCTCGGGCGGATCGGCGGCGGCGCTGGCCTGCTCGATGGTGCCGCTGGCAACCGGCTCCGATATGGGGGGTAGCCTGCGCAACCCGGCCGCGTTCTGTGGCATCGTGGGTTTCCGACCCTCGCCCGGGCTCGTGCCGAGCGAGAAGCGCGCGCTCGGCTACTCGCCGCTGGCCGTGCTCGGCCCGATGGCGCGCAGTGTCGGCGATCTGCGCCTGATGCTGGCGGCGATGGTCAGCGATGACGGGCGCGACCCGCTCGCCGCCACCGCGCACGGGCTGCCGATGCGCCGGGCTGAGGCGTTCATCCGGCCCAGGCCGGTCGATCTCGCTGGCCTGCGCGTGGCACTGACGCCGGATTTCGGTATCGCCCCGACCGAGAGACATATCGCCGAGATCTTCGCCGAGAAGACCGGGCTGTTCCGCCATCTTTTCGCCGCCGCCGAGGATGCGACGCCCGATTGCGCCGGCACCGATGAAGCCTTCGGCGTGCTGCGCGCGGTATCCTTCCTGGCCGCGCATCTCGGCCGTGTGCGCGCGACGCCGGATATGGTCGGGCCGAATGTTCGTGCCAATGTCGAGGAAGGGTTGCGGTACAGCGCCGAGGATGTGGCGCGGGCGGAGGCGCTGCAGACCGAGATCTACCGGCGCTGGCAAAGCTTCTTCACCCGCTACGACCTGATCCTGACGCCGGCGATCACCATCTCGCCGCGGCCCTGGACGGAACTTTTCCCCGCCGAGATCGACGGCCACCCGACCAGGACCTATTTCCACTGGCTGGCCCTGGCCTATGCGGTCAGCCTGGTCGGGCATCCGGCGATCTCGCTGCCGGTCGGGTGCGACCGGAACGGGATGCCCTTCGGCTTGCAGATCGTCGGCCCGCGCGGCGGCGACGCCCTGGTGCTCGCCGCCGCGGCGGCGCTGGAGGCGGCGCTGGCCGGAGATGCGCGCACGGCGCGGCCGGTGCCCGACCTGGCCCGCCTCAAGACCGCCACCCCGCTCCGCTTGGAGCCAGACTTCATGGGCTTTGGCGGCTAGGGCCCCGCCCCAGAAATTCGCATACGAATTTGCGGGGCGGGACAATAGAGCAACCTCCGATCTGCCCGAGCCGTTCCAACTCGGGCAGATCGGAATGCCGCGGTTGAGTTCTCGCGTCGCCCCGGGCCGATCCGGGTCAGCCTGCCAGCAGCGGACAGCCGCCTTCGGCGAGCGGGCGGAAGGCCTGCGCGGCGGGAATGCGCTCGATCAGCGTGTAGTAGTCCCACGGGCCTTTCGATTCGGCCGGGCTCTTCACCTGGAATAGATACATGTCATGCACGGCGCGCCCGTCGGGGCGAATGGTGACGGTCCCGAACAGCGGATCCGCGATCGGCGCCGCCCGCATCGTGGCGATGATCCGGGTGCCGCTGAGGCTATCGGTGGCCTCCGCCGCGCTGAGCCAGGCGCGCAGGGAGGAATAGACGCCGGCGTGGTTCATCGTCGGCATCCGTCCGCCGTGCCGGGCGGCGAAGCGGTGGCTCCAGGCGCGGGTCGAGTCATTCAGGTCCCAGTAGAACGCTTCGGTCAGCAGCAGCCCCTGTGCGGCGGCGAGGCCGAGGGCATGGATATCGGTGAGGAACACGAGCAAACCGGCGAGGCGCTGGCCCGAGCCCGTCGGGCCGACGCGGGTCAGACCGAACTCGGCCGCCTGCTTGATGGCGTTCACTGTGTCCGCCCCGGCATCGGCGAGCGCCACGATCTTGGCGCCCGAGGCCTGGGCGGCAATGAGATAGGACGAGAAATCGGCGGTGTTCAGCGGGTGGCGCGCATCGCCGAGCACCTTGCCGCCGAGCCGGGTGACGATCGCCGCTGCGTCACGTTCGAGCGCGTGGCCGAACGCGTAGTCCACGGTAAGGAAGAACCAGCTGTCGCCGCCGCGCTGGAGCAGCGTGCGCGCCGTGCTGTTGGCCAGCGACCAGGTGTCGAAGACGTATTGCACCGTGGTCGGGGCGCAGAATTTACCGGTGAGATCGGACGTCGCGGTCGAGGAGGCGAGGAAGCTGCGATCCTTGTCCCGCATGATCTGGTTGACCGCCAGCGCGACGGCCGAGTTCGGCACGTCCACCACAGCGGCGACCCCGTCCACGTCCACCCAGCGGCGCACGATGGCGCTGGCAACGTCCGGCTTGTTCTGATGATCCCCCGCCAGCACCTCGACGGCGAGGCGGCCGCCGGCGGCGCGATAGTCGGCGACGGCCATCTCCGCGGCGATGACCGAGCCCTTGCCGGAGAGATCGGCGAATGGTCCGGCCATGTCGTTGAGCACGCCGACCCTGATCGGCGTTGCCGCCCGGGC
>JAKAZO010000051.1 GCA_021815825.1 Pseudomonadota bacterium | reverse complement strand
ACCGGCGCAAGCGCGAGCGCGCTCGTCAGCAACGGCGCGGTGATCGGCGTCGTCGTCACCGCTGGTGGGACCGGCTATGGGGCTCCGGGAACGAGCGTGCCGGTGACGATCGGCGGCGATGGCTCGGGGGCCACCGCGACGGCCTGCGCCGGTCTGCCGGTGTTCGAGGAGCGCCGCCTCGCCATTCGATGCAACACGGCGGTGACGTTCGCGCGCAATGGTTCGGCGCCGTTCCAGGATAACTGGACGCTCGCCGACATCACCGTGCCCGCCAACGCCGAGGTCGTCTTCACCGGCACCTGGGGCGGGTGGCGCGCCGGTCTGGTGCCACTCGCGGACTATCTGCAGTTCGCCGGCGACGGCAGCCTGACCCTGTCCAGCCACGCCGGCGCCGATGTCTGGGTGCGCCCGGGCGCGGGAGGGCATCTGCGCATCGCCAGCCAGAACGAGCCGGCCGGCGTGATCTCCACGGTCGGACGCGGTTCGCCGGCTGGCGTGCTCGCCGCACCGCCAGGCTCGGACTACCGCAATCTCGATGGCGGCGCCGGTTCGACGCTCTGGATCAAGCAGAGCGGCACCGATGCGACCGGTTGGACGGCGATCGCCTGACCACGCCTCCGCCGGGCGGCCCGCAGCCGACGACCTCGATGCCATCGCATCATCGCCAGGAGCAGGAACGAGAATGCCGACAATTCCGCAGCTACCGGTTGCCTCGTCGGTCACGTCGACCGACGAGCTGCCGGTCAATCAGTCTGGTGTGACACGCGCGGTGAGTGTCGGCACGCTGCTTGGCGGCGCGCAGCCGGCGATCCTTCTGCCAAGCGGCACCTTGCTCGGCCGCGCCAGCAGCGGAACCGGTGCCGCCGAACCGATCACGCTCGGCACCGGCCTGGCGATGGTGAATGGCGGCCTCATCGCCACCGGCAGCGAAATGGGTGGCTTTCCGACCCTCGCGGCGTTGACGCTGGCCGACTATGCGGTGGTGAGCCATGGCGGGAGCCCGGCGCTGCTGCCGCTGGCCGCGCTCAGCGGGCTGTTCCAGGCTGGCGCCAACATCGCCATCAGCAACGGGACGATCTCGGCGAGCTTTCCCGTAGCCAGCGCCGGCGTACCGGGCGCGGTGATGCCGGGGACCGGCCTGGCGCTCGCCGCCGGGGGGGCGCTTTCGGTCGTGTTCGGCTCCGCTTCCGGTACCGCGGCGGCGGGCAATGATCCGCGCCTGGCGGGCGCCCTGCAGTCCGGCAACAATCTCGCCGATCTGGCGAACGCGGCGACGGCGCGCGGCAATCTCGGCCTCGGTGGCCTGGCGCTGCAGAACCCGACTTCGGTGGCGATCTCCGGCGGGTCCATCGGCGGCGCCGACGTCTCGGCGGCGACGGTCGCCACGGGGGCTGCTGGGTCGAAGCCACGCGCCCTCGCCGCACGCTTCGCCGACGCCGTCAATATCAACGATTTCGGCCTTGCCCGCGACGGCATCACCGACGACAGCCCGAAAGTCGCGGCGGCGGTGGCCGCGGCGCATGGCGGGCGGCTCTACGTTCCCGCCGGCGGACCGATCCTGCTTGGCGGCGCGACGCAGGTCGTGTTGCAGAACATCGCCATCCTTGGCGATGGTGTCGCGGACATGGGGTATCCCTATGGCCATGTCGGCAGCCAGTTCTGGATCCGCGGCGCGGCCAGCCTGGCCACGGCGGTGGACAATCCCGCCGGCACCACGACGCTCGCCGTTCCCGGCAGCACCGGCATCGTCGCCGGCATGCTGGTCTCGAGTGGCGCCACCTTCGCCCGTCCGACGACGGTGACGGCGGTCTCCGGCAACACGGTGACGCTGAGCACGCCGACACTCGCCGATCTGCCGGCTGGCGGCCTGGTGTGGTTCGCCAATCCGCTCTCGCCCTTTGCACTCGGCAGCGACGTCACCATCGAGGGCGTGAATTTCCTCTGGCCCGATCAGGTGGACCAGCCCACGGCGCCGATTGCCTATCCGCCGCTGTTCTCCGCCATTCCCGGCTCGGCGCAGCAGGTGACCAACATCACCTTCGCCAACGTGCAGGTGACGAACGCCTACGATTTTCTGACCACCGGGGCGTTCGCGCCCGGCAACTGGACCGTCGTCGCTGGCATGACGATCCGCGGCTGCCGCATCTGCGCCATCAATACGTGTCTGACGCTGCCGATGGTGCCGGATATCGTCTATATCTCGGATACGCAGTTCAGCTATGGCGTGTTCGAGGCTGAATATCTGCACTATTTCGGCGGCGGCACCAAGGCGCAGACGAGCGCCACAGCCACCGTCGCGACCGACGCGCCGACCGGCTCGACGGCGGTGACGCTGACCAGCGCGAGCGGAATCGCCGCCGGCATGAGCGTGTCCGGCCCCGGCATGCCGGCCGGGCAGAGTGTGGCCTCGGTTGCCGGGAACACCCTGACCCTGAGCCTGGCCACCATCGCCGACTGCCCCGCCGCCGCGACCCTCACCTTCGTCGATCAGACCTACTATCTGAAGAGCTACACGGCGAATTTCGGCACCTGGCTGCTGGTGCCCGGGAATGGCACCGCGAGCAGCGTTTCAACGCCGAGCAATGATGGCATCCAGGGCAGCAACAACTACGTCTTCGGGCCGCGCTACGGCGTGCATGTCGACGGCGGCAACCTTGCCCTGCTGCGGCTCGCGAATACCGGGTTCGATCAGGTCGGCACCATTCTGCTGTGCGAGAACGGTGGCACGACCTGGGACGTGCAGTTCAGTGATTTCGTCGCCTACGGGCTCATCGGCACCGCCCCGAATCAGCCGGTGCCGCTGTTCTCGATCCAGAATCCACCCCCCGCGGGCACGGGCGCGAACGCCAGGCTGACCGTCACCGGCATGGAGGTGGGCTTCTGCTCCGGCACCATTTTCGACATCGCCGGCGCCAACATGCTGGACATCGCGATCACGAACAGCAAGCTGGTCTATTACGCCAACACGGCGACGCCGGGGCCGTACTACGCCGCGCGCATCAACGCGCCCAACGCGCGCTTCCTCTTCGTCGGCAATGACGTCACGGCCGAGACCGGAGGTAACACCGGCGTGCAGATCGCGGCAGTGACAGTAGCCACGATCGCAGGCAATAGCTTCGCCGGGCTTGCCGCGCCGATCGATGTCGAGACCACGGCCGGGACGGTGATGCTGGGGGCGAACACGAGCATCAATACGACAGGGCCGTCGTCGATCATCGGAACCGGCGCAGCTAACGTGAAAGATGCAGGCAACGGCTGGGACAAACCGAATCTCGCCTACAACGCGGTAGAGACCGCCTGGCGCGCGAATGCCGTCAACGGCCTGCAGGTCAATCCCGGCGCCAGTGGCACTGGAGCGGCGTTGCTGGCGCATGGGGCAGATGCCAATGTCCAGCTCTATATCGGTGGGCAGGGCACGATGCCGATCTCGGTGCTCACCCGGCAATCCATCGAGCAATTCCGCGTCGCCGACAGCATCGGCGCGACGAACTTCGTCGTCGCCAGCGGCGGCACGGCTGCGCTGCCGGCGACGCTCGGTGTCGGTGGCACGGCGGCCGATGTCGGCCTCGCGGTGAGCGGGATGGGCAGCGGCGCGACACTGCTGGGCAGCGCCAGCTCCGCCGTAGCGCTCCTCGGGGCCGTGGCCGAGCGCGCCTACAGCGTGCAGACGCCGGTGAGCGGAGCGGCGATCACCGTGCCGGACACCATCAGTCTGCTCCAGCTCAATCCGCCTGGCACGCTCGCCAGCCTTGCCGTGACCTTGCCCGTCCATCCGGTGGACGGGCAAGTGGTCGCGATCGCGACCACACAGACGATCACCGCCCTCGTGCTGTCCGCCAACCCCGGGCAGACACTGCTCGGCGCCCCCAGCACACTCGCGGCCAATAGCGCCGTCGAGTTCCGCTTCCTGGGCAGCACCTGGTTTCGCAAACAGTGAGGACCTGATGGCCAATTCCGTTCTTCCGGGCTGGCTCGCGCTCGGCACGATGACCGCCGACGGCCGCTTCAGCGAGCTCGTCGCTCCGGGCTACGCGCGACAGCCGATCGCCTTCGGCGCGCTCGATCCGATCCGCGTGGCGAGCACCTGCGCGGGCCGCTTCGTCAGCGGTGGCCAGCCATGGCCCAACGCGCTGGCAGCGGCGCTGTGCAACGCGCCGCAGGGCGGCGCGGTGCTGGCGATGTGGCAGATCGGGCGCGCGCGCGGACTGACCGCGACCACGCCGTGGACTTTTGCGCCCGGTGACGTCGTACTGCTGATCCCGGGTCTCGTTGGCGATGGCACGGCCATATTCGAGGCCGGCGCGGCTCTCGGCCACAGCGAGACCGGGGCGGTTGTGACCGCGGGCACCCGGGTCGTGCTCAGCGCCGGTGTCCTGGCGGCGGCGCCCGCGGCAAAGCCGGACGATGTCCGGCAACGGCCGCCGGCCGGCAGCGATGACGCCGCGCGCGGCTATCAGGCGGGCCAGCTTTGGCTCGGACCGGACGGCACGCTCTATCAGGCGGCGGCCACGACTGCGGGTCTGCCGGCGATCTGGGCGCCTCAAGGCGGGTCGAGCGGCGCCTCCCTGGCCTACCCAGCTGCCATTGCCGGGAGCGTTCCCTTTATCGGCCTCGGCGCGCGGCCGCTGGACGCTGTGCCGGTGGGTGCGGGCGGCTTCGCCTACGGGACACGACTGCTGGCCAGCGCTTATACCGGCGGCGCCTTCGATATCCAGCGCATGAGCGACAATGCCGTGAAGACCATCGGCTTCCTCAGCGATGGCGGCCTCGATACGCGCACACTCGATGGCTTCCTCGCCGGCACGGTCGGGCGCATCACGAAGTGGTACGATCAGAGCGGCAACACCAATCACGCGACGCAGACGACCGCGGCGAACGCCCCGACCATGGTGCCGTTCCGTCAGCTCGGCAACGCCCGCAGCGTGATGTTCGATGCACGCCCCGAGGGCACCGGCAGTGAGCCGCCCTGCGGGCCGACACAGACCGTGCTGAACATCCCTTCGACCGTGGCGCTCGCCGGCAACGCGCTCTCGGTCTACGCCGTGGGCGGCTTCGTCTCAGGCGGGCACAATAGCGCGCTGTGCGCGCTGAGCGACACCAATGGCCACCAGATGATCATCGGCGCCAACTATCAATGGTCGCTGGCAACCGCCGCCCCGGGCGTCGTCGCGCTCGGCGGCGGACCGGCGGCGTTTGGTCCGGGTCTCGGCGCGATGGATACGCCGAATGTCGTTAGCCTGATCTCCGGGCCGTCGGCCGCCAGTCTTTATCATAACGACGCGAGCGCCAGCGGTCATCTCGCCATCGGCACCATCAATGGAGGAACGCTCGGCGCGGCGTCCTTCGGGTCGGCAATGGGGTTCGTCGATCTTGCCGCCGTGATCGCCTACCCGACCGCGCATACCACCCCACAGCAGAGCGGCGTCCTGGGCGGCCTCTACACGCTGTTCGGCATTGCCCCACAGCTGCGCGACGTCATCGTCGCTGACGGCGACAGCCACACCGACAGCTATGGGGCGAGCTTCCAGCAGACCTGGCCGCGCAAGATGTGGCGGATGCTGGACCAGCCCACGCTCGGCCTGACCAACACCGGCGTCTATGGCGAGACCGCCGCGGCCCGGCTGGCGAATTTCTCGGCCGACGTCGCTCCGGCGCTCGCGCGCCCCGCGCGCAACAAGGTGGCGACGTTGTTTGCTGGCTGGAACGATATCGTCACCGGGGTCAATCCAGCGACGGTTCTCGGCACCTATCGGCAATACGCCAGCCTCGTGCATCAATCCGGCGCACGCTTCCTGGTCGTGGCCTCGCCACTGCGGGCGGCAAGCCCGGCACAACTCCAGTCGATGGCCACGCTGCGCGCCCTGCTGGCGCAGAACTGGAGCGAGTTCGCCGATGGGTTCGTTGACCTCGCAGCCGCAAATCCGCAGTTCGCGATGACATCGGGCTGGGGAAGCTTGAATCCCAATCTGTTCTTCGCGGACAACATCCACTTCAATGACATCGGCTATTCCGCGATCGCCGCCGCAATGGCCGGGGCGGTGGCGCGGCTTCTTGTCTAGAGCACGGTCCGCCCTGATGGAATCATCAGGTCGGACGGTCGTGCTCTAGAACGATATGACTCTAGAGCAGCGGATCTCCGATCTGCCCGAGCCGCAAACGCTCAATTAGATCTCAGGCGGCTCTAGTTGCAACATCACGCCGGACAGCATCGGCGGCTGCGTGAATTGGCGAGGGCAGGCAACGGGGAGGTGCATCGTCCGTGCGGGATCGAGCAGGCCCTCGCCATCACGACGCGCCGTGTGATGGCGGCGGGGCTGCGCACAAGTGCTGATATTTGTGAGGAGAAGTGATCGTGGGATTGCAGAAGGAAATCGATCGGGATGCCACGGGTGTGCCGATGCGCTACTGGCACTTGGCAGGGAGGCAGGATTTCATCGATGCCAAGCGGATCGAAGTGACGTTCATGGGCTTTGCCGACGAGGCGGCGTACAAGGCGGGGCGCGCGACGGCGGCATCACCGCTGCGCTATACGCTGGTACCGGCAGATTTTCCGGCAGGGACCGACCTGCATGCCGTGAGCACGGCCATGCTCTACAGCGCGGTCAAGGCCAAGGCCGCGACGGCGGCGGCGCAGCCGGTCGGCAATCCGTCACGGCTGCCCGATGTTCACGGGGTGGCGACGGACCCGGCCCTGGCGGGTGCGGCCGATGCTGGCATCGGTTGAGCCCGGATGGACGCGTCCTGCAATGAGGGGCGGACCCGGCAAGGAGCGCGTGCAATGCGCGAGGTTTGCCAAATGAGTGGCGTTTTCCAGCAAATCGGCGAACTCGTGGCCAGCGTGCGCGCGCTGCACGAGAAGATCGACCTCCGCCACACGGCCGCGGAGAAGCAGAGCGAGTTGCTGCGCGCTGAGCTGCATGCGGTAACGTCCGACGTGCGCGCGCTGGAGACGAAGCATGACGGCGCGGTGACCGCGCTCGCAGGCGATGTCGCCAGACTGCGCCAGGCTCAGCGCGATGTCCGTGAGTCGCTTCAATCACTCCGCGAGCCGGTCGCCGAGATGGCCGCGCTGCGCGGCAAGGCGGTTGGCGCGGCACTCGTTCTGGGTCCGCTGGGTGCGGTGGTGTTGTACGCGATGCCGCTGTTGTGGCGGCTGGCGCGGCGGCTATTGGAGTTCTCGTTGGGGGTGAGTCTGCCATGAGCGGGTTCGCCTTCGCGTTTGCCACCGTGATCGGGAACGAAGGCGGCTTCACCACCGACCCGTCCGATCCCGGCAATTGGACAGGCGGCGCATCGGGGCGGGGGGTCCTGCGCGGCACAAAATTCGGCATCAGCGCCGCCGCTTTCCCGACCCTCGATATCGCCTCGCTCAGCCTGGACCAGGCGCAGGCGATCTATCGTCTGCGTTACTGGGCACCGCTCTGTGCCGGGAGTATGCCGCCGCCGCTGGCGCTGCTGGTCTTCGACGCGGCGGTGAATGGCGGGGTGCGGCGCGCGGCCCTGCTCGTGCAGGAGACGGTGGGCGTCATTGCGGACGGCCTGATCGGGCCGGCGAGCCTGGCGGCGATCGAGCGCCGCGTGGCGCAGGCCGACCTCGAATGGCTGTGCGCGGAATTCCAGGCCCGGCGCCTGCTGTTCATGACCGGCCTGGCGGAGTGGCACCGTTTCGGCCCCGGCTGGGCGCGGCGGCTATGCCGGCTCCCCTTCCAGGCGATGCGGGCCGCGGCCTGAGTGTTCCGAAGAATTTGGAGAGACGATGATGACCCGGATACTGGAGACGGCGATCCTGCCATGGCTGTTCGCCTTTGCCACCGCCTTGGCCCCGGCGCTCTTTGCCCTGGCCCTGGTCTGGCTCCGCCAGCACCATATCAGCACCAGCCTGCTCGCCGCCGCCGGACAGGCCGCGGGCGAGGCCTACAAGCAGATGGTCAGCGCTGGTGCGCCGGTCACCGATACGGCCTCGCTGAACGCCGCCGTCGCGGCGGGCGTGGAACAGATGCTGGCAAACCTGCCCGCAGCGCTCGATCGGGCAAAGCTGACGCCGGCGGCGGCTGCAGGGATGGTATCGGGGGAACTCGGCAAGCTGCTGGCGATCGACCCGACTGTCGGCGTCGGGGTTGCAAGATAGCGGCTCGCGGAACCGGGCGGAGGGTCTGGTTGGCACGGCGGGGTCCTGAAGGGCCTCGCCGGCTTTTTTGTCGGATGATCGTTGCTAATTCGCACCAATTAGGCGCGGTTGCGCCATCGGCGCGGGCCGGCTAGACGAACACGGCTAGAAGGGGCGCGGCTTCGCGCGTCCTCCCTCAACGAGCGACACCCATCCCCATGAACGCACTCTTCTGGCTGATCTCCGAACTGATCAGGCTCTATTTCTGGGCCGTGATCCTGGCCGCGGTGATGAGCAACCTGATCGCCTTCAACGTGCTCGACACGCGGAACCGGTTGGTCTGGACGGTGTCCGATTTTCTTTACCGCATTACCGAGCCGGCGTTGCGGCCGATCCGATCAATGCTGCCGAATTTCGGCGGCATCGACATCAGCCCGATCATTCTCATTCTTCTGCTGCAGGCGCTGCAGATGCTGCTCTCGGAGGCGCAGATGGCGCTCTGGCGACAGGGCATGTATTGAGTATTGAGGTGATCATCGGATCCGGGCGGCAGCCGGAGGCGGGTCGGGGATGGCGTTCTGGCAGGCCGGAACGGGCTTCGTGCGCGTGGCGGTGAAGGTACAACCGCGCTCCCGCCGGCCGAGCGTCGGTGGGACCATCGCCGGAGCGACCGCGTCGGGCCGCGCCGAACTCCGTCTGCGCATCGCCGTGGCCGCGCCCGCCGAGGGGGGACGGGCCAATGCGGCGGTGTGCGCCGCTCTGGCGGCAGCACTCGATGTTCCCCGCGGGGCGGTGGCGCTGATCGCCGGCGCATCCTCTGCCGAGAAGATTCTTCGCGTCGATGGCGATCCCGCGGCGCTCGCCGAGCGTCTGGAGGCGCTATGACGGCACAGATCCTGGACGGAAGGGCGTTGGCGGCCGCGCTGCGGGCGGATTTGACGCAGCAGGCGGCCAGGCTGGCCTATCGGGCTGGTCTCGCGGTCGTGCTAGTTGGCGAACAGCCGGCGAGCGCCGTCTATGTCCGCAATAAAGCCCGCGCTGCCGATGCCATCGGGGTGAAGGCCTGGACCATCCGTCTGCCGGCCGAGACGACCGAAGGGGCATTGCTGGCCGAGATCGCCCGGCTCAATGACGATGCCGACGTCGACGGCATTCTGGTTCAACTGCCGCTGCCGCCGCAGATCCGGCCCGAGGCGGTGATCGGCGCGATCGACCCCGCCAAGGACGTCGACGGCTTCCATCCGCTGAATGTCGGCCGACTGCATAGCGCGGCGCCAGGCTTGGTGCCATGCACACCTCTGGGGGTGATGAAACTGCTCGCCCATGCGGGTACAGCACTGCGCGGGGCGAGGGCGGTCGTGCTGGGACGTTCGGCGATCGTCGGCAAGCCGATTGCCGAACTGCTGCTGCGCGCGGATGCAACCGTGACCCTGGCCCATTCGCGCACGCGCGATCTCGCCGCCGAGTGCCGCCGGGCGGAGGTCATCATCGCCGCGGTCGGCCGTGCCGAATTGGTGCGGGGGGACTGGGTGGCGAACGACGCGGTGGTGATCGATGTCGGCATCAACCGGCGCGCCGACGGCAGCCTGGTCGGCGATGTTGCCTTCGACGAATGCGTGGATCACGCGGGAGCGATCACGCCGGTGCCCGGCGGGGTCGGGCCGATGACCATCGCCTGCCTGCTCGAGAATACGCTCGCCGCGGCGGCGGCGCGGCGCGATCAGAAATCGATACAGCGGCCCTTGCGCTCCCAATCCCCGTAGCGGGTCGGCTCCGGGCCCTTGGGCCCGCCGAGTTCGGCCGGCTTGCCCGGCGGCGGGGGCTCGTGCTCACCGCGATCCGGCGGTTGGAGCGCCGGCACCTTCGGCGGCTCGGTGGCGGTTGCGGTGATCGCGGTTGGGTGCGTGGCATCGGCCTCGGTCATCCCACCGATATGGGCGCGACCAGGGCAGCCGGCAACGCGCCGCTTTGACGACACGCCCAGCCGTGATTAGCTACCTGACCATGATCGAGAGCCCGCCCACGAGTGCGCCTGATTTCCGGCTGAGCATCCGGCTCGACCTTGCGTCCGGGGCCCGGATCGGACCCGGCAAGGTCGTCTTACTGGAAACGATCGCGAACACCGGATCGATTTCGGCGGCCGGACGAGCGCTGCGAATGTCCTATCGCCGAGCCTGGGATCTGGTCGAGGAGCTCAACCGCACCCTGGGCACGGCGGTGGTGGTAACGAGCGCGGGAGGGGCGGGCGGCGGCGGGGCGACACTGACGCCGGCCGGGCTCGCCGTCGTCGCTCAGTATCGCGCCATAGAGGCAGCCGCCCATGCGGTTGCCAAACCGCATGTCGGCGCCCTCGGCGTGGCCTGCGAAGGCGCGTAATCGGCAAAGGTCGGCAGCCCCAGCCGGCGCGGGCATCAATGCCCGCCCGACGCAGACGTCGCGATCTGGCGACCGGACCGGAATAGCAGCGCAAGTGGCACGATGGCGAACGCGGCCATGGCGCAGTATCCGAAGACATCACCATAGGCCAGGATCGCCGACTGCACGTCCAGCGTGTGGTTTGCGAGACCTTCGGCGACAGCTTGCAGCCGTCCGGGAGCGACACCCTGCGTCTGTAGCTGTGCCCGGGTTTGGGCCAGCATCTGCATGAAGCCGGAATCGAGCGATGAGGTGTGGTCGGTGAGATAGGCGCGGTGCACCTGGGCGCGGCTGGTCACTGCGGCAGTCACCAACGAAATGCCGATCGAACCGGCGACGTTGCGCAACATGACGTAGAGCGCGCTGGCGTCGGCGTTGAGCTGACGGGGAAGGGTGGAATAGGCGAGGGTGCTGTTGGGAACGAACAGGAACGCGAGGCCGAAACTTTGCGCCGCTCGCAGCAGAGCCAGATGGGTGAAGTCCATATCCGGCGTGAGGCCGTGCGCGTAGGTCAGGGCGGCGCCGAGGGCAAGGAAGCCGAAGGCGACCAGCGCCCGGGTGGGCACGTTCGGCAACAGCACGCGCGCGACGATCGGGATCATCACGAGGATGAGAAATGCGCCTGGCGTGAGCAGCAGCCCTGCGAGGAGGGCCGTGTAGCCGAACCAGAGTTGACCGAGCTGGGGGATCAGGACCGAGCTCGAATACAGGATCGCCCCGATCGCGAACATCGCGACCGAGCCGACGGCGAAATTGCGGTCCGCGAATACACGAAGATCGACGATCGGCTTCCTCGTGGTCAGCAGCCAAGCCACCGACCCGCTGAGGCCGAGCGCGGCAAGGATGCCGAACACCCGGATGGCGGGTGAGGAAAACCAATCATTATCCTCGCCGCGATCGAGCATGATCTGCAGGCAGCCGAGGCCGAGTGCGATCAGCCCGAGACCGATATAGTCGAAATCCTTGGCGCGCGCCCGGTCCCGCCGCACCCAGGGCGGGTCCTCGACCAGTGCGGTCACGGCGAGGAAGGTGAAGACGCCGATGGGAACATTGATGAGAAAGACCCAGCGCCAGGTGTAGGTGTCGGTGATCCAGCCGCCGAGGGTGGGGCCGATGACCGGTGCGAAGATCACGGCGATTGCGACGACAGCGAACGCTCGGCCGCGACGGGCGGGCTCGAATGTGTCGAGGATGATGGATTGCTGGATCGGCTGCAGCCCGCCACCGAAGAACCCTTGCAGTAGGCGGAAAACAATGAGCTGGCCGAGACTGGTGGCAACCCCACACAGGAGGGAGAACAGGGAAAAGGCGGCGATGCAGATGAGGAAGAAGCGCTTGCGGCCGATGAGCCGTCCGAGCCAGCCGGAAATCGGCAAGACGATGCCGTTGGCGACGAGGTAGGAGGTCAGCGCCCACGTCGAGTCATCGTAGGACGAGGACAGGCTGCCGGCGATATGCGGCAAGCTGACATTGACGATCGTGGTGTCGAGGATCTCCATGAACGCGGCCAGCGTGGCGACAACGGCGATGAGCCATGGATTGGCCGCCGGCCGCCACGCCGCATCCGCCGCCAGCACACTCATTCGCCGTGTCGCCGGCCGCGCCCGCGTGATCCGTCGCTCAGGGCAGGAGTACCGTGCTCCCGGTGGTCTGCCTCGCCTCCAAAGCGGTGTGCGCCGCCGCCGCTTCGGCCAGCTTGAAAGTCTGATTGACGCGAATCTGCACCGCGCCGGAGGTCACGACCTCGAACAGATCGCGCGCGGCCCATTCCAGGTCCGCCCGCTTGGCCGTGTAGGTGGCGAGGCTCGGCCGGGTGAGGAACAGGCTGCCCTTGGCACCGAGAAGCCCGATATCCACCGGACCGACCGGGCCCGAGGCATTGCCGTAGCTGATCATGATGCCGAGCGGCGCGAGACAATCCAGGCTGGCATAGAACGTGTCCTTGCCCACACTGTCATAGACGGCCGGGACCATTGCCCCGCCGGTGAGGCGCTTGACCTCGTCGGCGAGGTGACCATGACCGACGATCGTGTGCGTCGCGCCATGAGCCCGCGCAAGTTCAGCCTTCGCCTCTGTGGAAACGACGCCGATGACCTTCGCACCGAGATGCCGCGCCCACTGGCACAGGATCAGGCCGACCCCGCCGGCCGCGGCATGGACCAGAATCGTGTCACCGCTCTGGACCTTGTAGGTGCGCCGCAGCAAGTATTGCGCGGTCATGCCTTGCAGCATCATCGCCGCGGCGGTCTCGAAACTGATCGAGTCCGGCAATGTCACCAGGCGATCGGCCGCGATCACACGCTCGGTGGCGTAGGCGCCAATGGGCCCGGTCGCGTACGCGACCCGATCGCCGACCTTGACGTGGGTAACCCCCGGCCCGACGGCGGTGACGACACCGGCCGCCTCCATGCCGATCGTCGCCGGCAGGGTGGGGATCTTGTAAAGGCCGGTGCGGAAATAGACGTCGATATAGTTGAGGCCGATGGCCTGCTGGCGCACCAGCGCCTCGCCGGGGCCGGGCTCCGGGATTGGTACGTCCTCCCAGCGCAACACCTCGGGGCCGCCATGGGCGTGGATCCGAATGGCCTTGGTCATGGGGTCTTCTCCGTCTGGTTCCCGCCGGCTTTGGCTCCGGCGTCGCGCCGCTCGAGATCGAGCAGATACTGTTTGGTGATCAGCCCATCGCCACCGGAATATCCGCCTGGACCGTCGCCGGCAACGACGCGATGGCAGGGGATCAGGATCGGGATCGGGTTGGCGGCCACCGCCTGGCCGACCGACCGCGGTGAACCGCCGGCGCGCGCTGCGATCGCGGCGTAGGTCCGGGTCTGCCCGGGCGGGATGCCGGCGAGCGCAGCCCAGACCCTATGGCGATACGCCGTGCCAGGCGGCGCCAGAGGCAGCGAAAACCGGCAAGCTGGCAAGGCGCCGTCGAAATAGGCCTGCAACTCCTCGCGCGCGCGCGCGAGCAGCGGAGTGGGCGTCTGATCGCGACCCCAACCCCAATCCAGCGAGACCACCGCCCCATTCTCCTCGGACACGGTCAGATCACCGATCGGCGAATGGAGAGACAATTGAGGCATCGAAAGGTGTCCGCTGGGTGGCAAAACCGTTCGGCACCGAAGCGTCCCGCCGCGAAGGAGTCAAGGCGCCCTGGTCGAGCCGGTCATACAACGGCCACACCGGCAGCCCCGAGCCGGGCGGCAAGTTCGCCGGGATCGCTGACCGGCAGGCTACAGCTCTGCTCGCGGCAAAGATAGGCCGCTGATCCGTGCCCGGGTGCGGTTTTGCCGGCAGCGGGATGCCCCGGAGGCAATGGCGTGCCGGCCGGGAGGCGCAGCACGACGACCGCGGGGTCCGGGGCGGCGAGAGCGACGTCGTGCAGGCGCCGCGCGCGAGCGTCGTCCTGCGGGCCGGTGATGACCAGTGCGGTCCCATGGGCCAGAAGATCGGCCGCAGCGAGCAGGGTGGGAAAGGCGGCAAGGCGGCCAGGCGGAGCCATCGCGGCACCCTCCACCCCATCGGCAGGCTGGTTCTCCGCCGCGGCCCCAGGACGCGGCTGCCCCGTGAACGCGGCGATCACCGCCTCTGTAGCGGTGCGGAATTCATCCTCACCAGTCAGATGATAGAGGCGCGCCAGCACCTCTGCCATCAGCCCGACACCCGAGGGCGTTGCATTGTCGCCGGCCGAACGCGGCCGCAGGGCCGGGCCGAGCGGAATGTCGGCGGCATCGCTGGCGGTCGCGTAGAAGCCGCCGTCTTCCGCCGCGAACCAACGCCGGGCGCCCTCCACCAAGGCGCGCACCGTCGCCAGTCGGGCCGGCGCGCCGGTGGCCTCGAACAAGGCGAGCCCCGCACGCGCGAGCGCGGCCTGGTCGTCGAGGAGGCCCGCAGCGCTGACTCGGCCTGCGCGCCAGGCATGCTGGACACGCCCGTCGGCCGTTCCCAATTCCCGGAGGATGAAGTCGAACGCCGCCTCGGCCAGCGCGAGCCACTCGGGCCGGCGGAAAACGGCAGCCGCACGGACCAGCGCGGCGATCGCGAGCCCATTCCAGTCCGTCAACACCTTGTCGTCCCGTGCCGGCGGCACGCGCCGCGCGCGGGCCTCGAACAGGATGGCGCGGCAACGCGCCAACTGCGCTTCGCCGGCGCCCACCAGCGGCGGCCCGACGCGGCGTAGGATGGTCTGCCCCTCCCAGTTGCCAGCCTTCGTGACGTCGTAGACGGATTTGAACAGCGCGGCCTCGGCACCGAGCAAGGCTTCAATTTCCGCTTCTGTCCAAACGTAGAAGCGGCCTTCCTCGCCCTCGCTGTCGGCATCCTGCGAGGCCGCGAACGCGCCATCGACGCGCATTTCCCGGGCCAGCCAAGCGACTGTCTCGGCTGCCCGGGCCGCATAGAGCGGAACCGGGCGAGCGGCGTGGGCCAAGGCCAGCAACTCGAGAATTTGGGCGTTGTCATAGAGCATCTTCTCGAAATGCGGCACCAGCCAGGTCGCATCGGTAGAGTATCGCGCGTATCCGCCGCCGAGATGGTCATAGATGCCGCCCTGCGACATCCGCTCGAGCAGGAGATGGTTTGCGGCTGCGCCGTCGGGTAAGGTGCCCCGGTATGCCAGTTGCCACAGGAAGCGGAAAATCGGCGGATTGGGAAATTTCGGCGCGCCGCGCAGCCCGCCCTGTTCCCGATCGGCGGCGCCAAGCAGCGATGCCGCAACCGCCTCCAGTGTGCCCCGGTCCGGCACGCCGCCTTTTGTCGTCGAGGCCATCTGCGCCAGCGCGCGGGTGAGGGCGGCCGCATTCCGATGCACGGCCGCCTCGCCCGATTGCCAGGCAGTCGCAATCGCCTCCAGAACTTGGCGAAAGCTTGGGCGGCCCCAGCGCGGCTCCGGTGGAAAATACGTCCCTCCCCAGAAGGGGGCACCATCGGGCGTAAGGAACATAGTCAGCGGCCAACCACCCTGCTCGCCCAGCGCGTGGAGCGCCGCCATGTAGAGATGATCGATATCCGGCCGCTCTTCTCGATCGACCTTGATGTTGACGAACAGCCGGTTCATCAGCGCAGCGGTCTCGGCATCGGAGAACGATTCATGCGCCATCACGTGGCACCAGTGGCAAGCCGCGTAGCCGACCGATAGCAGGATCGGCCGGTTCGTCGCCCGCGCCGCCGCCAGCGCCGCTTCGCCCCATGGGCGCCAGTGCACTGGATTGTCCGCGTGCTGGAGCAGGTAGGGCGACAATTCGCGACCGAGGAGATTCGCCGCGTCGGAGGGGTTCGCAGACATGGCGCTCCTTGCAGAAAAGGATGTCTCAGTAGATAGGTACGCCGACGCTGGGCGACAGAGCAAATTACGGCGGCGCACAACGATATCGGCGCAGGCGACGCGTTCCGTCCGGAACCCCGGCGCGCTTGTCGCTTTCGGTGAGGCGCCGTTTCTGGTCCACGGTCATCGACGAGGACTGAGGACTTCAAGGCAATGATGCCAGTGAACCGCGCCGACGAGACGATTTTTGCCGTTGCCTCAGGCGCGGGCCGCGCAGCGATCTGTGTGCTCCGGGTCAGTGGACCGCGCAGCCGGGCGCTGCTGGAGCATCTGTGCGGCACGTGCCCGCCGGCGCGCCGGGCCAGCGTGCGCACTCTGCACGACGATGCCGGCGAGGCGCTCGATCAGGCGCTGGTCCTGTGGCTTCCGGGCCCTGCCAGCTACACTGGAGAGGATTGCGCGGAGTTGCACCTGCATGGCGGCCGTGGCGTCGTCGATGGCGTCGCCGACGCGCTCGCAGCCCTTGGAGCCCGACCCGCGGAGCCGGGTGAATTCACCCGGCGGGCCTTCCTCAATGGCCGCATGGATCTGGTCGAGGCGGAAGCGATCGCCGATCTCGTCGACGCGGAGACGGCTTCGCAACGACGCCAAGCGCTGCGGCAGCTCAGCGGCGCTCTCGGCGAGCTCTACAGCGGTTGGTCGATGCGTCTGACGGTCTTGATGGCGCAGCAGGAGGCCCTGATCGATTTCCCCGATGAAGATCTTCCACCGGACGTCGAGGGGGCGCTGATGGCGGAACTCGGGGTGATCCTGACGGAGGTCGAAGGCCATCTAGCTGACGACCGGCGTGGCGAGCGGCTTCGCGAGGGGATCGTCATCGCCGTCGGCGGTCCGCCGAACGTTGGAAAATCTAGCCTGATCAATATCTTGGCCCGTCGCGATGTGGCCATCGTATCACCTTTCCCCGGCACCACGCGCGATGTTCTTGAGGCCAGGGTCGTCTTTGGCGGAGTGCCGGTGACCCTGCTCGATACCGCGGGAATTCGGGCGAGCACCGACCCGATCGAGGGGGATGGCGTGCGGCGCGCCGTCGCGAGGATCGCCGAGGCCGATCTGGTGCTTCTGGTTGCGGACGCATCGGCCGGATCGGTTTGGCTCGAGTCCGACGCTTTGCCGACCGCCGGTGCGGTCCTGCGCGTGGTCAACAAGATCGATCTCGCGCCCGCGCTGCCCGGCGCGATCGCCGTGAGCGCTGTGACAGGGCATGGGCTGGAAGCGTTGCGCGCTGAGCTCGATGCCGCAGTCCGTCGGCTGGTCGAGCGTGATGGTCCTCCGCCGCTGACGCGGGCGCGGCACCGCGCGGCACTGAGCGAGGTTGCGGTCGAACTGCGTGGAGCGATAATGGAAGGGCTTGCCGAACTTCGTGCGGAGCGGCTTCGCCTCGCCACGCGAGCCCTGGGGAGGGTCACCGGCCAGATCGACGTCGAAGACGTACTCGACGTGGTGTTCAGCCGGTTCTGCATCGGCAAATGAGCGCGCTGAGGGCGGTCGCGGCCATGGACAATTGAGCCTTGCGCGGACGGTGCTGGCGTGAGCACCACGCACAATGATTGCGGCTGAGCCGGGCGAAGGGCTGCGCCTGGGCCGGGCCTAGTGATAGGGTTGGACCGTATGGGAACAAGCGATACTGAGTATGACGTCATCGTCGTTGGCGGCGGCCATGCTGGCTGCGAGGCGGCGGCGGCAGCGGCGCGCTATGGGGCGCGGACCGCTCTATTGACCCATCGTCTGGCAACGATCGGGACGATGTCCTGCAACCCGGCGATCGGCGGCATCGGCAAGGGACATCTGGTGCGCGAGGTCGATGCGCTCGATGGATTGATGGGTCGCGCGATCGATCGGGCCGGAATTCACTTCAAATTGCTGAACCGTAGCAAAGGTCCCGCCGTGCGGGGTCCGCGCGCACAGGCGGACCGGTCGCTGTATCGGCGCGCCATGCGGGAGTTGCTCGATAATTGTGCCGGATTGACCCTGATCGAGACCGAGGTCCAGGGCCTCGAAACCGACGGCAGCGGCCGCTTGGCTGCAATCGTCTGCGCCGGCGGGCAACGGTTCGGCTGTGGCGCCGCGGTACTGACGACCGGGACGTTCCTCCGCGGCACGACCCACATTGGGGAGGAGAGCGTGCCGGCGGGGCGGGCGGGCGAAGCACCCGCCGTCGAGTTGGCGCGGTCCCTGGCCCGCTTGGGTTGCCGGATGGGCCGGCTGAAGACCGGGACGCCGCCACGCTTGGACCGGCGCAGCATCGACTGGGAGGGGCTGGAGGCGGATTGGGGGGAGCAGCCCCCGGGCGCATTCAGCACGCTCACCGCGCTGATGAGCACGGCTCAGGTTGAATGCAGAGTCACGGGCACGACCCCGGCTACGCATGCGGTGATCCGCGCGAATCTATCGCGTTCGGCGGTCTATGGTGGTCAGATTGCGGGGAAGGGGCCGCGTTACTGCCCATCGATCGAGGACAAGGTCGTGCGCTTCGGTGAGCGGAGCCGCCACCAGATTTTCCTGGAACCGGAAGGGCTTTCCGACGACACGGTTTACCCCAATGGCATCTCGACCAGCCTCCCGGCCGACGTTCAGATCGAGTTTTTGCATACGATCCCCGGCCTGGAGCACGCCCGAATGGTGAGACCCGGCTACGCGGTTGAGTATGACTATGTCGATCCCCGGGGGCTCTCTGACAGCTTGGAATTGCGCGCGTTGCCGGGCCTGTTTCTGGCCGGACAAATCAACGGGACGACCGGGTATGAGGAGGCCGCCGCACAAGGATTGCTGGCCGGTCTCAATGCGGCGCGCAAGGCCGCCGGCGCTGCTGGGATATGGCTTGATCGCACGCAGGCTTATATCGGGGTTCTGGTGGATGACCTGCGAACCAGAGGCGTAACCGAGCCGTACCGTATGTTCACGTCCCGGGCCGAATATCGGCTGACGCTTCGCGCCGACAACGCAGATCTTCGTCTGACGGACCTTGGGCGGCAGTGGGGGTGCGTTGGGTCGGAACGCGCTGCGGCGTTTTCGTCTTTCCGCGCTTGTCTCTCAGAGACGCGCGCGCGGGCGCAGGCGGAGGATGTGCCCGCGAAGACATTGAGCGCGCTCGGCGTTCCCCCTCGGGGCGATGGGCGCAGGCAAACGCTCGCCGAACTCCTGGGCCTGGCCGACTTGGACATGACCCGAGTGAGCGCCGCCATTCCCTGGCTTGGCGACATCCCGCCGCGCGTTGTTGAACAACTGCGAAACGATGCCCTATACGCGGGGTATCTCGGCCGGCAGGACGCCGAAATTCGGGATCTGCGACGGGACGAGGCGGTGGCACTCGAGCCGAGCATCGCTTATCGCGAAATCCCCGGTCTCTCGGCCGAGTTGCAGGTGCGACTGGAAGACGAGCGCCCACATTCGCTTGGCGCCGCTTCCCGCATCGAGGGCATGACGCCCGCCGCGACGACGGCGATTATCGCACATCTGCGGAAGCTGCGCCGGCCACTTGCTGTGTGATGTTTCACGTGAAACATCTCCCGCACCGTGCCGAGGCCGATGCGAATGTTTCACGTGAAACGTCGGCTCGTCTCGACGTGTTCGTCGAACTGCTCGTACAATGGTCGAAGGTCATCAACCTTGTCGCCCCAGCCGCCCCCGAGGCGATTCGGCGCCGCCACATCGACGACTCCCTCCAGCTCATCCCGCTCTTGCCGGAGGCACCCGCAATAGCGATCGATCTTGGCTCCGGCGCAGGATTCCCTGGGCTCGTTCTCGCGATCGCCACAGGCCATCACTTTCATCTTCTCGAGGCCGATCAGCGAAAGGCCGCCTTCCTCCGAGAGGCATCGCGCCTCACCGCGGCGCCGGTGACGGTCCATCCCTGCCGGATCGAACAAGCCAGAATCCCAGCGGCGCGCCTGATTACCGCCCGCGCCCTGGCTCCCCTCCCGCGATTGCTCGACCTCGCCGCGCCCCTCATGGCGCCCGACGGCGTCTGTCTATTTCTCAAAGGGCGTCGTGTCGCGGAAGAATTGACGGAGGCCAAGCCCCAATGGCACATGCGGGTCGAAAGGTTTCCGAGTCGGACCGATCCCGCCTCCTCCATCCTCAAAATCAGCGAGATCGCGCGTGTCCGTCAGTCCCCCTGAACGTCGCATCGCCCCATTAGCCCGGGCGACCAAGACGCGAGTACTTGCGCTGGCCAATCAGAAAGGTGGGGTCGGTAAGACCACGACGGCGATCAACCTGGCGACGGCCCTCGCCGCCAATGGCGAGACGGTCCTCCTCATCGACCTCGATCCCCAAGGAAACGCCTCGACCGGGCTGGGCATTCCCCGCGCCGACCGAACCGCGGGCAGCTACAGCGTCCTCTCCGGCCATGATACGGCGACTAATCTCGCCCGATCGACCGCCGTTCCGGGCCTCTCGCTACTGCCCGCCGACCCCAGTCTCGTCGGTGCGGAGGTCGAGCTCGTAGCCGCGGGCCGTCGCGAATTTCGCCTTCGCGACGCGCTCCAGCCACTCCGCGAGGCGGGGGGCTTTTCCTTCATCCTGATCGATTGCCCGCCAAGCCTGGGCCTGCTCACCCTCAATGGCCTGGTCGCCGCGGACTCCGTCCTTGTCCCCCTGCAATGCGAATTTTTCGCCTTGGAAGGCATTGCCCATCTTATTCGCACTATCGACCTCGTAAGGGTTCGTCTGAACCCAACCTTACGGCTACAAGGCATCGTCCTGACGATGTTCGATCGCCGCAATAATCTCTCCGAGCTCGTCGCGTCCGATGCCCGGGCCTACTTCGGCGCCCAGGTCTACGAAACAGTCATCCCCCGCAATATCCGCGTCTCCGAGGCCCCGAGCCATGGAAAGCCGGTGCTCCTTTATGACTTCCGCTCTCCCGGGGCCCAGGCGTATGTTCGTCTCGCCCGCGAACTTCTCTCCCGGGAAGGCTCCCAACCCGAAGCGGCGTGAACCCCGAGAAGCCTGCATGAACGCGAAAGACGCCCCGTCCCGCCTCGGCCGCGGGCTCGCCGCCCTCATCGGTGAGCCAAATCCGCCCCCAAACAGCCCCACCGGCGATGTTCGTGCGCTGCCGATCGAGAGCCTCGCCCCAGGCCCGTTCCAACCACGCGCAGCCATGAATCCGGCGGCGCTCGCCGAGCTTACCGAGTCCATCCGCGCCCGCGGCCTCCTCCAGCCGCTCCTCGTCCGGCCCGACCCGACCAATCCTGATCGTTATCAGATCATCGCCGGCGAACGCCGATGGCGCGCCGCCCAGGCGGCCGGTTTGCACAGTGTGCCGGCCTTCCTGCGTGACCTCACCGATACCGAGGCCATGGCCGCTGCGCTGGTCGAAAATCTCCAGCGTCAGGATCTCAATGCGATCGAGGAGGCTGAAGGCTATCGCCGTCTCCTCAACGAGTTCGGGCTGACGCAGGATTCGATCGGCGAGACCGTCGGAAAGTCCCGGAGCCACATCGCCAATACACTCAGATTGCTCAATCTTCCTTCCTCTGTCCAGACTGAGGTGAAGAAAGGCGCGCTTTCCGCCGGCCATGCGCGCGCTCTTCTGTCGCATCCGGAGCCGGAGAAGGCGGCGCTCGCTGTCATCGCGCGTGGCCTCAATGTGCGCCAGACGGAAGCCCTGGTCGCCCGTCGTCCCGCGCCAGAGGCGTCCCCCACGATGGGACGCCGTAATGACCCGGAGACTGAGGCACTCGCGCGCGATCTCTCCGAGCGGCTCGGCCTGAAAGTCGAGATCATGTTCGACGGCACTGGGGGAGCGCTGCGCATCCGCTACCGCACCCTCGACCAACTCGACGCGGTCGTCGCCCTGCTCAGCCGCGACTGAGGCCCAGCAAACTTAAAATTGGTCAAGTCGGACGGCCTGGCTCCAGAACCATGGGGCAACACCGTCTTATCGCCGGCCAGCCGGCTCGATTTTCCCACCCCAGGCAAGCCCCGCGCCGCGCGCGATGACCCTCAGCGCCGCCGCGCCAGCGCTGCGCGCCGCGCCAGCGCCAGCACCGCCTGCCGACAGATCAGTTCCGCCGGCTGACCGGTCCGCTTGCATGCCAGCTCCGCCTCCCATAGCGCCGCGCAGGCCCTCCCCAACGCCGGGCTATCCCACAGCTCGAGCGACGCAGTGAACGCGCCGACTCGGCGAAAAAACACCGGCGGGCGCATGGCCCGGACGGCCTCGCTGGCACTCAACCCCCCATCCATCGCCAGCCGGCCCCGCTGAAGCCGCTGCATATGCAACAGCGCCGATCGGACCACGGCCACCGGCGCGGCGCCCTCGGCCATGGCCAACTCCAACGCCCGGTCCGCAGCCGCCACCGCCCCGCTTGATGCCGCTAGAAGGGCATCCTCCAGCGACAATCCGGCCAGATCACCAACACAGCACATCGCCGCGTCCGCATCGACGACGCCACCTGGACCGACATACAACGCGACCTTCTCCAACTCCCGCCGCGTCAGAAGCCGATCGGCACCCAGGTGCTCGGCAAGCCAGGCAACCGCGTCCGGGCGCGCCGAAACTCCCAACTCCCGAAGCGTCGTCTCAATGGTTTGTACCAGAGGGCGGCCTTCCTCGGCATAGCAGCCGATTGCGGCCACGGCGGCCGACCGTTCGGCGAGCGCCCGCAAGCGCGAACGGGACGTGAGACTCGGCGCTTCCACCACCGCCAGCGCCTCACCCGGGCCCGCCAGTGCCGCCTGTACCGCGGTGACCAATCCATCGGTCGCGTCGCGCACCCGAACAACACGCCGACCGCCCGTCAACGACAGCGCCGCCACTTCCTCCGCGAGACGGTCGCCGGCACCTGGCTCAAGCTCGACGACGCGGAACGGATCATCCTGTGTTCCCGCGACCGAGGCCACCACGGCGTTCGCCCGCTCCCGGATCAGTCCGACGTCATCCCCATAGAGCAGGATCATCCGCAGCCCCGCGGGCTCCCGAAGAATGCGCTGGACCTGACCCGCCTCCACCTTCACAGGCGCGTCAACCGGACTGCGGATGCTTCAAGAAATAATCGGCGAGCTGAATCGTGATCTGATCGGCCAGACTCTCGGCAATACGCCGGCGCACCAACTCCTCTTCCAGGGTCGCCTGGAAGAATTGCTCATTGATCCAGTTGAACCCGTCGATGGCCTTGGCCGCACCGGTCGCCAACACACTGCGGGCGGTGTCCTGCGATTGCAGCGTCCAGGACGCCGTGCCGGTCACGCGCTGGAATGTCACCGATGTGTCCGGCTGGATCGCAACACCGGCCTCCGCCACCACCAGCGCAACCGCGAGGTCGAACCGCCGCGCCGAGCTCTCCCCACCGCGGGTAAACCTCGCCTGCAGCGCCTGACGCAGTAGCTGGCCTTGCCGTTCGGGGATCGGGCCGACCGAGACCATCGCGAGTTGCGTCTGCGCCGGCCCGTCCGCGCCGCCCTCCCCGGACGCGTACATCGGGTGGAAGCCACAGCCGCCGACCGCAGCCCCGGCGAGCAGCGTGCTCCCAAGAGCAAGAACATCGCGACGCCGATGCGC
>JAKAZO010000050.1 GCA_021815825.1 Pseudomonadota bacterium | reverse complement strand
ATCAGATGGACCGCCGCCGCTTGATTTTGGCGCAATCGGCCGGCCTGGCGGTTGCCCTCGTCGCCGCGGCGCTGGCGCCAGGCGCGGCGACGCTGGTCTTTGCCTCGGTGGCCGTCGGCCTGGGCAGCGCGCTGGTGCACCAGATCGTGCCGCTCGCGGCCGAAATGGCGCCGCCCGAGCGGCGTGGGGCGACGGTGGGCACGGTGATGAGTGGCCTGTTGCTGGGAATTCTGCTGGCCCGGGTGCTCAGCGGCGCGGTTGCCGCCTTGGCCGGCTGGCGAGCGATGTTCTGGCTGGGCGCGGGTCTGGCGGTGCTGATCGCGGCGTTGCTGGCGCGCACCCTGCCGCCCCGGCGCGCCCCGCCCGGTTCCTTGCCTTACCGGCGGCTGCTGCTCTCGCTGCTCACCCTGGTGCGCGAGGAACCAGCCTTACGCCGCGCGGCGCTGACCCAGGCGGCGCTGTTCGGCAGCTTCAGTGCCTTCTGGTCGATCCTGGCGCTGCGCCTGCAGACCCCGCCTTTCGCGTTCGGCAGCTTCGCCGCGGGCCTGTTTGGTCTGGTCGGCGCGGTCGGCGTGCTGGCGGCGCCGTTGGCCGGGCGCACCGCCGATGCGCGTGGGCCATACGTGGTGATCGCGCTCGGCACCACGGCCTCGCTTGCCGCGTGGGTGTTTCTGGGTCTCGTCCCCGGCCTGGCCGGGCTGATCGTCGGTGTGCTGGTGCTCGACCTCGGCGTGCAGATGACGCTGATCGCCAACCAGGCGGTGATCTTCGCCCTGCGGCCGCAGTCCACCGGCCGGGTGAACACCGTGTTCATGGTGACGATGTTCCTCGGCGGCGCTCTCGGCTCGCTGGCGGCGAGCATGGCCTGGGCGCGCGGCGGGTGGGCTCTCGTTGCCACCACCGGGGCGCTGTTCGCCGCCGTCGCGCTCCTGCTGGGCGGCCGCCGCCGTCCCTGACCGCCGCTCAGTGCGGCGCCGCCGGTTCCGCCCGCCGGTCTTGACCGGCGATTTCGGCCAGCAGCGACCAGACGCGCGCAGGTTGCATCGGCACGTCCGGGTCGTTTAGCAAATGGTCCAGCTCATCGAGCTTGCGCGTATATTCGAGGTCGGTCATCGGCCTGCCCCTTCGGGTCTGGCAGCATGCATCGGGAAGCCCCATGCAAGCCGCCGAACATGGCGAGGCGAGGGCAGAAACCGGGCGGATCAGGGCGAGGAGAGGACCGCGGCTGCGAGCGCGGGGGCACGCGCCGCCGGGTGCGACGGGCTGCGGAAGCGCAGTTCGCCCTCCGGTGCCGCGTCCGGCTCGGCGGCGCCGAGCAGCTCGAAGCGGGAGCTGCAGCTCACCGCCACCACCGGGCGGGCCTCGGGATAGGTGAGGAATTGCCGCGCCTCTCCCTCCAGCTCAAGCCGCTCGCGCAGGCCGCGCCATTCGCTGCGATCGACGTCCTCGACGAACATGGCCAGAATCCCCGGCCGCGATCCGGTCAGGCGCGCCGGGGCGATGGCAGCCATGCGACGGCGTACGGCGACCGCGACTTCGTTGATCCGTCCCGCCCGCGCCGCCATGACGAAGACGCCACCGCCCGCGGCGGTCACCGCGAGATGGGCCTCCGGGCCGAATTGCCGGCGAAGGCTCGAGAGCAGTCCGTTCTCGTCGGCCTGCGCGCCAGCGAGCAGCAGCGGATCGAGCCGCAGCACCGCTGCCTCGTCATGGTCGGCGCGGCGCTGGCTTTCGAGCATCTGGCGGATGCGCGCCTGCAGCGCGGCGAGCGTCGCCGGCTCCTCTCCCGCTTCGGCGCGCAGCCCCTGGGGCAGGGTCATCTTCAGCAGATAGCGGCCGGGATGCGCGGCGAGCCAGGTTTGCAGGTCTGGGTCGATGCGATCGACCAGCCGGAACCAGGCGCCGCGATGCACGTCCCGCCCGTCCTCCGCGGAGACCACCTCGCAGATGATCTCCGCGACGCTGCCCTCGCGCTCGATCAGCAGGTCGAACGGCGCGGCCTCGGCGAGGCCGGCATGGAATACGGAAAAGCCGCGCGCGCGCTGCAACTCGGCGGTGCGGGCGAGATGGAAGATCGGCACCAGCGTGTGCTCGTCGGCGAGCGCCGCCCGCAGCGCCGCGCGCAGCCGGTCACGCCCGGCCGGGCCGAGGCCGTCGGCGGCGGCGGCGAGCGCGCCGGCGAGCGCGCTGAGCTGGCGCTCGCCACGGGTCAGCGCGCGGCCGCCCGTCCGACGCAGGCGGTTGATGGCGAGTTCGAGCGCGTGGCGCTGCTGGACAGCGCGGGCCAGCCGCGAGCCGCCGCCGATCCGCGCTTCGAGCTCGCTGATCCGCGCGGCCCATGGCCCCGACCCGACGAGTGCGACGAAACCATCGATCGCTCCCTCGGCTGCTGCCGCTTCGATTGCCCGTCCCATTCCAATGCCCCCTCGCTCATCGCTCCTGGCCCGAGTGCTGCCGAGGCCGCTCCGGCGCGCTCAGTTGCGTGGCAGCCTCGCCGTCATCGGCGCGTCCGGATTCTGCGCCCGGTGCCGCAGCAGGTGATCGGCCAGGACCAGCGCCATCATCGCCTCGCCCACCGGCACGGCGCGGATGCCGACGCAAGGATCGTGCCGCCCTTTCGTGGTCACGTCCACCTCCCGGCCCGAACGGTCCACGGACTGGCGCGGGGTGAGGATCGAGCTGGTCGGCTTGACGGCGAAGCGGGCGACGATCGGCTGGCCGGTGGCGATGCCGCCGAGAATGCCGCCGGCGTGGTTCGAGGTGAAGCGGACCTGCCCGTCCGCCATGCGCATTTCGTCGGCATTCTGCTCCCCCGACAGCGCCGCGGCGGCGAATCCGTCGCCGATCTCGACGCCCTTGACCGCGTTGATGCTCATCAGCGCCTGGGCGAGATCGGCATCCAGCTTGGCATAGATGGGCGCGCCGAGCCCGGGCGGCACGCCCTCGGCGACGACCTCGATGACGGCGCCGACCGAGGAGCCGGCCTTGCGCACCGCGCCGAGATAGGTCTCCCACGCCGCCGCAGCGAGCGGATCGGGGCAGAAGAACGGATTGCGCCCGGTCTCCGCCCAGTCGAACCGTCCGCGGTCGATGCCATGCGGGCCGAGCTGAACCAGCGCGCCGCGGATCACCACCCCCTCGCCCAGCACCTTGCGTGCGATCGCGCCGGCGGCGACGCGCATCGCCGTCTCCCGTGCCGAGGCGCGCCCGCCGCCGCGCCAGTCGCGGATGCCGTATTTCAGCTCATAGGTGAGGTCCGCATGGCCCGGGCGGAAGCGCGCCGCGACCTCGTCGTAATCGCGCGAGCGCTGGTCGGTGTTCTCGATCAGGAGCGCGATCGGCGTGCCCGTCGTCTGGCCGTCGAATACGCCCGAGAGGATGCGCACCTGGTCGGCTTCCTGGCGCTGGGTCGTGAAGCGCGACTGGCCCGGGCGGCGGCGGTCGAGGAAGGGCTGGATGTCGGCCTCGGCGAGCGGGATGCGCGGCGGACAGCCATCGACGACGCAGCCGATCGCCGGCCCATGGCTCTCGCCCCAGGTGGTCACGCGGAACAGGTGGCCGAAGCTGTTGTGCGACATGGCCGCCCTCCGCCTCAGTCGGAGACGACCGCGATATCGGGTGCGTTCGGGTTCTTCATGCCGACCAGGTGGTAGCCGCAATCGACATGATGCACCTCGCCCGTGACACCGGAGGCAAGGTCCGAAAGCAGGTAGAGCCCGGCGCCGCCCACCTCCTCGATGGTGACGTTGCGCTCGAGCGGGGCGTTCAGCTGGTTCCATCGCAGGATATACCGGAAATCCCCGATGCCGGATGCAGCCAGCGTGCGAATCGGCCCGGCGCTGATGGCATTCACCCGAATCCTGGCGGCGCCGAGATCGGCCGCGATGTAGCGCACCGAAGCTTCAAGCGCTGCCTTGGCCACGCCCATGACGTTGTAGTGCGGCATCACCCGCTCGGCGCCGAGATAGGAGAGGGTCAGGAGGCTGCCGCCCTCCGGCATCATCGCTGCGGCGCGGCGCGCGACGGCGGCGAAGCTGTAGCAGGAGATATCCAGCGCCTGCAGGAAGGCGGCGCGCGGCGTATCGATGAAGCGCCCGCGCAGATAGGATTTGTCCGCATAGCCGATGGCGTGGACCAGGAAGTCGATGCGCGGCCAGGTCTCGGCGAGGGCGGCGAAGGCGGCGTCGATGCCGGCATCATCGCCGACGTCGCAGGGATAGAGGGCCGTGGCACCGACACTGGCGGCGAGCGGACGGACACGGCGCTCGAGCGCCTCGCCGAGATAGGTGAAGGCGAGCTCCGCCCCCTGCGCGGCGAGCGCGGCGGCGATCCCCCAGGCGAGCGAGCGTTCATTCGCCACCCCCATGATCAGGCCGCGCTTGCCCTGCATCAGCGTACCCTTGGCGGGCGAAGTTGCGGCGGCGTGATGTTCGTGCATGGCGCGGCGGTCCTCGATGGCAAGGGGCTTGGGCACTCGCTGCCAACTGACACAAGGCCAAGCCCCGCGGCAAGTGGCCCGCCGCCGATCGGCCCTTGGCCGGCGCCCGGCGGCGCGCGAAACTGGGCCGATCCGAAGGAGCCCCGCCATGACCGCAACGCCGCCGGTACCGCTTGCCGCCGCCGATCCCCTCGCCGTCTTCGCCGAATGGTTCGCCCGCGCCGAGACCGAGGAGCTGAACGATCCCAACGCCATGACCTTGGCTACCGCGGCCCGCAACGGGCTGCCTTCGGCGCGCATCGTGCTGCTCAAGGAGTGGGACGCGCGCGGCTTTGTCTTCTATTCCAACCGCGAGAGCCGCAAGGGCGAGGAGCTGGCGGATAATCCCGAGGTGGCGCTGCTGTTCCACTGGAAGAGCCTGCGCCGGCAGGTGCGCATCGAGGGCCGCGCCGAGCCGGTGAGCGACGCCGAGGCCGATGCCTACTACGCCTCGCGACCGCGGCTGTCCCGGCTCGGCGCCTGGGCTTCGAGCCAGTCACGCGAATTATCGGCCCGGATCGAGCTCGAGCGGCGCGTCGCCGAGTTCGAGGCGCGTTTCCCCGGCGAGACGATTCCCCGCCCGCCGCACTGGTCCGGCTGGCGCGTCGTCCCGGCGCGCTTCGAGTTCTGGCAGGACATGCCGTTCCGCCTGCACGACCGCACCGTCTTCACCCGCTCCGGCGAGACCAGCGCGGGGCCGATCTGGGCGACGATGAAGCTGTTCCCGTGAGCCTGCCCGAGAGCCAGGCGGAGGTCGGCGCCTTCCTCTCGCGGCTGACCGGCGCCGCGCCGGTGGAGACGCACATCTCCGCCGTCTTTCTCGGTACCGATGTCGCCTACAAGCTGAAAAAATCCGTCCACCTCTCGTTCCTGGATTTCTCGACGCTCGCCGCGCGCGAGCATTTCTGCCGGCGCGAATACGCGCTGAACGCGCCGGCGGCGCCGGGCCTGTATCGCGACGTCGTCGCGATCGTGCGTCGGCCGGACGGCGGGCTGGCGCTGGGCGCGCCGGGCGAGGTGCTCGACTGGGTCGTGCGCATGGCGCGCGTGCCGGCGGAGGATTTTCTCGACCGCATCGCGGCGCGTGGGGGTCTGACCCCGGCGCTGCTCGATGCCGTCGCCGACGCGATCGCCGGCTACCATGCCGCGCTGCCGCCCCGCCGGGATCGCGACCACGTGGCCGCGCTCGGGACCATCGTCTCCGGCAATGTCGCCGCGGCGCGCGATGCGGCGCTGCCGGAGACGTCGGTCGCGCTCTGGGAGCGCGCCATTCGCGCGCTGATCGGCGCGTGCGCGCCACGGCTGGCCGCCCGTGTCGAGGGCGGCTTTGTCCGCCGCGCCCATGGCGATCTGCATCTCGGCAATCTTTGCCTCTGGCAGGGGCGGCCGGTGCCGTTCGACGCGCTCGAATTCGACGAGCGGCTGGCGGTGATCGATCTCGGCTACGACCTCGCTTTCCTGCTGATGGACCTGGAGCACAGTGCCGGCCGCGCGGCGGCGAACCGGGTGCTCAATCGCTACCTGGCCCGCACCGGCGACTGGGACCTGCCCGGGCTGCTGCCGATCTTTCTCTCGCTGCGCGCCATGGTTCGCGCCCACATCCAGGCGGTTCGCGGCATGAGCGCCGACGCGGCGGCGTATCTGGCCGCCGCCGCCGCCTATCTGGCGCCGCCGCCGCCCTGCATCCTGGCGCTGGGCGGGCTGCCCGGCACCGGCAAGTCCACCCTGGCGCGGACGCTGGCCCCAGGGCTCGGGGCCGCGCCGGGGGCGGTGATCGTGCGCAGCGACGAGATCCGCAAGCGCCAGCACGGGGCCGCGCCCGAGCAGCGCCTGTCTGAGCCGGCCTATGGGGCGGCGGCGAACCAGGCGGTGGCGGACGAACTGCTCGACGCCTCGGGGCGCGTCGCCGGCGGCGGGCACGCCGTCATCGCCGACGCCACGTTCCTCGACCCCGCGCTGCGGGCCGCGCTGGCCGGCCGGGCCGCCGCCCTGGGGCTGTCGTTCGTTGGCGCCTGGCTGACCGCACCGCTCGCCGTGCTGGAGGCGCGGATTGCAGGGCGGGCGGGAGATGCCTCGGACGCCGACCTCGCTGTCCTGCGCCGCGCCGCGGCAACGGATCCCGGGCCGGGCGGCTGGCGCGTCGTCGCCGCGGAGCAGGCGGAGCCGGCGATCGCGGCGCTCAGGGCGACGCTGCCGGTCGGCGCCGGAACGTGATAGAATTTTTATAGTGTCCCTGTTCCCACGGAGTTCCGCATCCCATGGCGATCCGCAAGCTGCTGCTGCCGCTCTCCGGAACCGAAGCTGGCGAGGCAGCGCTCGCTACCGCTCTCGTCATCGCGCGCGTCTGGCGTGCCCATGTCAGCGCGCTGCATGTGCGCGTCGATAGCCGCGACGTCGCCCCGCTGGCCGGCGAAGGGCTGTCGGGGGCGATGATCGAGGAAATGATGGCCGCGACCGAGAAGGAGGGCGGCACGCGGGCGGCGGCGGTGCACGCCCTGTTCGCCCGCTTCGTCGCGGAGCACGAGGTGGCGATGGGCGAGCCCCGCGTTGGCGTCGAAGCGGCGACGGCAAGCTTCGCCTCGGTCATCGGCCGTGAGGAGGACCTCATCGCCCAGCAGGCGCGCCTTGCCGACCTCACCGTGATCGCCCATCCCGAGGCGGGCGAGGATGTATCCTCCTCGGATGCGCTGCACGCGGTGCTGTTCGACAGCGGCCGGCCGGTGCTGCTGGCCCCGCGCGTCGCCCCTGCGACGATCGGGCGGCGCATCGCGTTGGCCTGGAACGGCACAGCGGAGAGCGCCTCGGCGGTGTTCGTCGCCTTGCCCTGGCTGCAGCGCGCCGAGGCGGTGCGGGTGCTGTCCGCCGACGAGTATCAGCGGCGTGGCCCGGCGGCGCAGGATCTCGCCGGCTATCTCGCCCTGCACGGGATCGCCGCCGAGCTGGCGACGTTCCGCCCGGTCGACCGCGAGGTCGGCGCCGGCCTGCTCGCGGCGGCGGCGGAGTTCGGCGCCGATCTGCTGGTCATGGGTGCCTACTCGCACTCCAGGCTGCGTCAGTTGATCCTCGGCGGCGTCACCCGCCATGTGCTCGAGCATGCCGGGCTGCCCGTCATGCTGAAGCACTGATGCAGACGCGCTGACGTGACGCGGGCGTCAGAGCCGGCGGGGGCGATGTTCGGCGTCGCCGAGCCGGACGTCGAGCAAGCGGTCCGCACCTATGTCAAACTGCTGCGAGCCAGCAAGTCGGTTCTGGCCGCGATCGAGCCGCTGCTCGCCGCCGAAGGGCTCACCGTGACCCAGCTCGGCGTGCTCGAGGCGCTGCTGCACAAGGGCAGCCTGACCCATCGCGAACTGGGGCGGAAGGTGCTGACCAGCGCCGGCAACGTCACCGACGTGGTGGACAAGCT
This sequence comes from Pseudomonadota bacterium, assembly GCA_021815825.1. GTDB lineage: Bacteria > Pseudomonadota > Alphaproteobacteria > Acetobacterales > Acetobacteraceae > JAJZVV01. The sequence goes on along the minus strand of JAKAZO010000050.1, from coordinate 15,490 downwards.
GGAACGGCGCGGCCTGGTGGTGCGCCGCCGATGCGCCGAGGATCGGCGGAGCGTGCATGTCTGTCTCACCGATTGCGGCCGGGCCCGGATTCAGGCCGTGTTCCCGCGCCATGCCGCCGATATCGCGCGTGTGCTCGGCGGGCTCGATGCAGCCGAGCAGCGCCAGCTCGGCATGCTGCTGCGCAAGCTCGGCCAGGGTGCCGAGCGGGCCGGACTTGCGCCGGCCGAGGCGAGCACCCATCTCTCCGGCCAATCGTTCGATATCGAACAAATCGCGGAGAGCCACACGCCATGATCGAGATTCGTCCCTTTGCCGACCTCGGCCGGTTCCGAAATGCCTGGCTCAACGCCCGGCATCATTTCAGCTTCGGCGAGTATCACGACCCCGCCCGCATGGGCTTCGGCGGGCTGCGGGTATGGAACGACGACGAGATCGCGCCGGGCACCGGCTTCGATCCGCATCCGCACCGGGAGATGGAGATCATCACGTATATCCGCGAGGGGGCCATCACCCATCGCGACTCGCTCGGCAACGAGGGCCGCACCGAGGCCGGGGACGTGCAGGTGATGCATGCCGGCACGGGCATCGTCCATGCCGAATATAATCGCGAGACGGTGCCGACGCGGCTGTTCCAGATCTGGCTGATGCCGACCACGCCGCGCGTGGCCCCCGGCTGGGGCACGCGTCAGTTTCCCAAGGCCGGCGGCGGGCTCTCGGTCCTGGCCAGTGGCCGCGCGGCGGATATCGAGGCCGGCGCGCTGCCGCTCTATACCAACGGTGCGCTCTGGGCCGGGACCATCGGCGCCGGGGAGACGGTGCGGCGGAGCCTGCCGGCCAATGGTGGCGCCTATCTGGTGCCGGCGACCGGCGCCATCACGGTCAACGGCGTCGCCGCCGCGACCCGCGACGGCGTCGCCGTGGCCGGCGAGGCGGAGATCGCCATCACCGCGACCGAGGAGGCCGAGGTCGTGCTGGTCGAACTCGGCTGACGCTCACTGCCCGCGCAGGAACAGGCCGACGGTCAGCGCGCTACCGACGAGGACGACGAACAGCCGGAGAGCCGTCTCGTTCACCCGGCGCAGCAGCCACACGCCGAGCTGCCCGCCGGCCAGGGCGCCGGCGGCGAGCACGAGCGCCGCCTTGGCATCCAGGCCCGGTGCGAACAGGAACACCACGACGGCGGCGGCATTCATCACCGCCCCGAGGACGTTCTTGGTCGCCATCGCCGCGCGGACCGCGACGCCGACGGCGGTGAGCACGGCCAGCATCAGGAAGCCGATGCCGCCGCCGAAATAGCCGCCATAAATGGCGATGGCGAACTGCGCCGCGAGCGCCGTGCGCCGGCCGAGTCGGGGTGCGGTGGCTTCCGCGCGGCGGACGAAGCTGCCCCAGGCGAACACGGCGGTGGCGAACAGGACCAGGAACGGCACCATCCGGGCGAAGACGCTGGGCGGGGTGGTGAGCAGCAGCCCCGCCCCCACGGCCCCACCGGCCAGGCTGATTCCGACCAGTTCGACGGCGCCGAGTCCCGCCGCGCCCGCAAGCAGCCCGCGCCCCGCCCAGCCGGTCAGGACCTGGCCCGGGAACAGGGCGATGGTGGAGGTGATGTTCGCCGCCCGCGCGTCGAGCCCGGCGAGAAGCAGGGCGGGAAAGGTGACGAAGGAGCCGCCGCCGGCGAGCGCGTTCATCGCCCCGGCGATCAGTCCGGCGGCGAGGACCGGGGCGTAAACGAGGCTCATCGCCGCCCGAACAAGCGCTCGATCTCGGCGCGGGAGAACTTCAGATAAGTCGGCCGGCCGTGGCTGCAGGTTGCCGCGCGCGGTGTGGCCTCCATCTGGCGCAGCAGCGTCGCCATCTCCTCGGCGGCGAGCCGTCGCCCGGCGCGGATGCTGCCATGGCAGGCAAGCCGGGCGAGCACCGCGTCCAGCCGCGCCTCCAGCGCCAGGCTTTCGCCGAGTTCGCCGAGCTCGTCGGCCAGATCGCGCAGCAGCGGTGCCGGCTCAGGCGTGCCCAGCGCGGCCGGCAGCGCGCGCACCAGCACCGCCCCGGAGCCGAATTCCTCGATCTCCAGGCCGAGCCGGGCCAACTCGGCGGCGCGTGCCAGCAACCGCGCCGCCTCTGCGGGGGCCAGTTCGACGACGGCGGGCAGCAGCAGCGGCTGCGCACGCACCCCGCCGGCGACATGCTGCGCGCGCAGCGCCTCATGCGTCAGCCGCTCATGCGCGGCGTGCTGATCGACCAGAACCAGCGCGCCATCGGCGGCGACGGCGAGGATATAGGTGTCCAGCACCTGCGCCACCGGGGCGCCGAGCGGATGCGCCGGCGTGGGCTCGGCGGCAGCGAGCACGCGCGCCGAAGGCGCCGCGGCGAGCGGCAACTGGGCCTCCGCCATGCCCGGATTGGCCGGCGCCGGCGCGGGGGCGTGCGCGGGCGCCAGCTTGCCGGCAGACCACGCCGCGTAGGGCGTGGAGGATGCCGTGGGGCGTGGCGCCGGGCGCGGTACCAGGCGCGGCGTGAGCATGGTCGCATGTCCGGCGCCGCCGGCGAGCGCGGCGCGGAGCCCGCCGATCACCAGCCCGCGCACCCCGTCGGCGTCGCGGAAGCGCAGCTCGGTCTTGGCCGGGTGCACATTCACGTCCACCGCTTCTGCCGGCAGATCGAGGAACAGCGCCGCCACCGGGTGACGCCCCGGCATGATCACCTCGCGATAAGCGACGCGCAGCGCCGTCTTCAGTACCGGGTCCGTCACCGGGCGGCGGTTGACGACGAAGACCTGGGCAGCGCCGGTGGCACGGTGCACGCTCGGCGCCGCGGCGAAGCCGGTGAGAACCATACCATCGCGTTCGCCGGCGACCGGCAGCAGCGCCGCCGCCGCCTCCGGCCCCAGCAGCGCGGCCACACGGGCGGCGCGGTCCTGGCCCGGCAGGTCGAACAGCGTCCGCCCGTCGATCTCCAGGCGGAAGCCGACCTCGGGTGCGGCCAGCGCCAGCCGCCGCATCGCCGCCTCGGCGTGATCGGCTTCGACCCGGGGGGATTTGAGGAATTTCCGCCGTGCGGGGGTGGCGAAGAAGAGGTCCGCCACGACCGCGCGCGTGCCCGGCGGCCCCGCCGCCGGCGTCACCGCCGAGACGCGCCCGCCTTCGACGCGGATCCGCTGCGCCTCCGCCGCGCCGGCCGGGCGGGAGGTGATCTCCAGCCGCGCCGCGGCGCCGATCGAGGGCAGCGCCTCGCCGCGGAAGCCGAGCGTGGCGATGCGCACCAGGGTCTCGTCGGCGAGCTTCGAGGTGGCGTGGCGCTGCACCGCCAGCGCCAGCTCCGCCGCGCTCATCCCGGCGCCGTCGTCGGTGACCTCGATGCGCACGATGCCGCCGCCGGTGAGCGCCACGGCGATGCGCCCGGCGCCGGCGTCGAGCGCGTTCTCGACCAGCTCCTTCAGGGCCGCTGCTGGCCGTTCGATCACCTCGCCGGCGGCGATGCGATCGACGATGGCGGAGGGCAGCAGGCGGATACGGCAGCCGGGCGCCGAGTCGCTGGTGGCGGACATGGCGCCAGAGTAGCGCATTCCGCGCTGGCGGAGATCAGCCGATCGGCGGCGGTCAGCCGACCCCGGGCACCGCGTCGGCGCGGCCGCCATAGCGGGCGCGGAGTTCGCGCTTGAGCAGCTTGCCGGAGGGGTTTTTGGGCAGCGATTCGGCCAGAATCACCCGCTTGGGCAGCTTGTACGGCGCCAGCCGGTCGCGCGCGTGGGCGATCAGCGTCTCCTCGGCCATGCCGACGTCGAGCTCGGCGCCGTCGCGCAGCACGACGATTGCGGCGATGGCCTCGATCCATTTCGGATCCGGCAGGGCGATGACCGCCACCTCGGCCACCGCGGGATGGCTGAACAGCGCATCCTCCACCTCCCGGCTGGCGACCAGCACGCCGCCGGTATTGATGACGTCCTTCACCCGATCGACGACGGCAATATAGCCCTCGGCGTCCATCGTGCCGACATCGCCGGAATGGAACCAGCCGCCAGCGAAAGCGGCAGCGGTCTCCTCCGGCTTGTCCCAGTAGCCGAGCAGGAGCTGGGGCGAGCGATGCACGATCTCGCCGCGCTCGCCGGGCGGGACGTCGCGCATATCCCCATCGACCACGCGGGTCTGCACCAGCAGCACCGGCCGCCCGACCGAGCTCGGCCGCGCCGCGTGTTCCTCCGGGCGCAACACCGTGGCGAGCGGGCCGATCTCGCTCTGGCCGTAGCAATTATAGAGCCCCGCCGAGGGCAGCCGCCGCTGCAACTCCTCCAGCACCGGCAGCGGCATGATGGCGGCGCCGTAATAGGCCCGGCGCAGCGAGCCGAGGTCGCGACGGTCGAAATCGGGGTGGCGCAGCAAGCCGATCCAGACCGTCGGCGGGGCAAAGAACGAGGTCAGCCGCTCTTCCTCGATCAGGCGCAGCACCAGCGCCGGGTCCGGCGCCTCGATCAGCCGCGTGTATGAGCCGACGAGCAGCTGGGGCATGCAGAAGGCGTGCATCTGTGCGGTGTGGTAGAGCGGCAGCGCCGCCAGACCGCGGTCGCCGGCGCTGAAGTCGAGCGCCTGGATGCAGCTCAGATACTCGGCGAGCTGGGCGCGATGGGTCATCATCGCGCCCTTGGGCGCGGCGGTGGTGCCGGAGGTGTATATGATCTGCACCAAGTCGTTCTCGTCCAGCGCGGCCGCCAGATCGGTGCCGGCTGGCGGATCCCAGCGCCGGTCGGTCGCGGTGGCGAGAAGATCGGGCAGGCCGTCCGCCTCGTGGCCGGCATCGATGGTGGCGCCGAGGCGGAGCCCGAGCCCTTCGCGCACGGCCTCGGCGGTGGCGGCCAGCGCCGGCTGGTAGAGGATCGCCGCGGCCCCGGACTGGCGGGCGATGTAGCCCAGTTCCTCGGCGTTCAGCGCATAGTTGGCCGGGACATGGACCAGCCCGGCGCGGACGCAGCCCAGCCAGCCGAGCAGATAGGCGTCCGAATTGCGCCCGAAGGCGACGACGCGGTCGCCGCGCCCGAGGCCGGCGCCGAGCAGGCGCTGCGCGATACGATCGGCCGCCTGGTCCAGCGCTGCATAGCTCCAGCGCCGCTCGCCGAAGCCCAGCGCGATGCGGTCGCGATGGCAGGCGGCAGCGCGGCGCAGCGCATCGCCGATCGTGTCCCGCCGCGCGTCGGCGATCTGCTGCTCGATTGTCATGCCGTGGCTGACTCCCCCTTGGATAGCGCGCTGACCGTCTCAGCCCTCGCCAAGCATGGCACGGCGCGGCCGGGACGTCAGGGCGTCGTCAGAACAGCCAATCGAAAATGCCGCCAAAAACACCCCGGCGGGCCGGCGGCGGCGCCGGCTCGGGGACGGTGGCGGCGGCGGGCAGGGGTTGGTTCAGGCGCAACGCCTCGGCGTGTGGGTCGATAACCGGCTCGCCCCGCACCTTCGGCGCGCTCCAGAAGGCGAGCCGGTCGAAGATGCTCTGCGGCGGAGCGGTCTGCGGCGCGTCATGGTCGACACGCACCCTGATATCCGGCGGGGCCGGCGGGCCGGCGGCGTTGAGGAGGGCGATCTGCCCGGGCGACAGTGCGCCGGTGTCGGCGTTCAGCGCGACCTGCGGGGCCAGGACCGCCGCAGCCTGCTGCGGCGCCGGCACGCGCGGGGCGCGCTGTTCCACCGGGCCCGGCGGCGGCAGGGCGCTGAAGTCCGGCGGCAGGACGAGCGGCGGACGGGTTGTGACCTCGAACTGGTCGGCCCCGTCACGGGTCAGGCCGAGACTATACACCGCGTCCGGCCGTGGCCCTTCGCAGGCGGCGAGCAGCGCGAGTGGGACGAGCAGAGACGAAGCGCGAGGCATGGATGCCCTCCGGAGGCAGGGTGAGCGACCCGGTGCCGGGTGAGGGATTTGAACCCCCGGCCTTCGGTTTACAAAACCGCTGCACTACCACTGTGCTAACCCGGCTTGGGCAGGTTTTAGTGTCCCTGGTGGCGGCCGCGCAAGGGCGGCGGAGTGATCAGTCTGGGCTGCGGTGGCGGCGGCGGAGGACGGCGAGACCGACGAGAGCGGTGCCGAGCAAGGCCATGGTGGCGGGCTCCGGCGCGCTGGCGGGCGGTGGGCTGCCGATGCTGCAGTCGGCGAGGGTGCAGGTCAGCCGATAGACCGCGTTCGAACCGTCGATCAGCAGCGACCCGTTGCTGGCATCGGCGAACGTATAGTCGAGCCGGGTCCCGGCGCTGGCAATCTGCGTGTAGGTGGCGGCTGCCGGATCGATCAGGCCGAGCGTGCCATCATTGTTGGAAACGACGATGTCGCCGTTCAATCCCGAGCCTGGGGCGTTGATGACACCGGTGCTGTCCGGGCTCGGACCGGCGTTGCCATAGGTGTGCACCACGGTCTTGGTGACGAGGTCGATGGCGAGCACGGAGCCGTTGCTGACGAGGTAGGCGGTCTTGCCATTGGCGGAGAGCGACAGTCCGTCGCCGGAGAGGCCGCGGATGACCTCGGTGAAGCTGTTCGTGACCGTGTTGATGTCGATCAGGCCCTGGAATCGCGATGTCGCGAGGATATGGCCATTCGGCTCGCCCACCATGCCGAGATAGGCCGTCACCCCGGCGGCGAGGGTACGGCTCACCGTGCCGTCCGGATTGAACTGCACGAACCGAGTGCCGATTCCCCCGACACTGCCATAGGCCTGGCCACCGGCGGTGGCGTACCCGGACGTGCCCGAACTGACCGAGTTCGTCGAACTCAGCGCCGAACTCACGGTCTGCCCGTTGACGTCCTTGAAGACGTAGGTGGTCTCGTTGGGCTGGTTGTGAACGAGGATATCGCCGTTGCCGTTGGCGGCGAGGCCGAACGGTCCGAAACCGCTGTCACCGCTGTTGATGGTGGCAAAGACCGCGAGCACGAGCCCGTCGGCGGTGCCGGTCGCGTTGAGCGTCAGGCTCGCACGCGCCGGGCCAGCCGCAGCGACCAGCCCGAACGCCGCACCGGCTGCCGCTGCAAGCGGGGATATGAAACGGACAATCACACCACAATCGTAACATGGTTCCGGCTGCGGCGTCATCACCACTGGAGGTAGAATCCCGATCAGCACCCGCGCAGCGCGACGGATCGGCCCGGGCCGCATCACAGGCGGGTAGCCCGGCCGCGGGGTGGTCAGCCTCCCGGCAGCAGGCGGCCGGCGACGGCGTCCAGCTTCGCCATCAGCCGTGAATCGCGCTTTTCCGGCGCGGTGATGAGCGCCGTGCCGAGGGCGCGGTCGCAGCCGCACGGGCAGGGGCCGCGGGCGCGGCCGATGGCGGGGACCACCGCGCCGACGAGCGCCCGGGCCTTGTCCGCGTTGGCGAGCAGGACCTGGACCACCGCGTCCACGCTCACCGCCTCATGTTCGTCGTGCCAGCAATCATAGTCGGTGACCATGGCCACTGTGGCGTAGCAAAGCTCGGCCTCGCGGGCGAGCTTGGCCTCCGGCATGTTGGTCATGCCGATGACGCTGCAGCCCCAGGACCGGTAGAGCTCGCTTTCGGCGCGGGTGGAGAATTGCGGCCCCTCCATGACCAGATACGTGCCGCGGCGCGTGACCGGCAGCGCGAGCGCGTTGGCGGCCGCCTCCAGCGCGTCGCCGAGGCGCGCGCAGACCGGATCTGCCATTGAGACGTGCGCGACGCAGCCTTCGCCGAAGAAGCTCTTCTCGCGCGCGAAGCTGCGGTCGATGAACTGGTCGACGATGACGAACTGCCCCGGCGCCAGCTCCGGCTTCAGGCTGCCGACGGCGGAGAGCGAGATCACCTCGGTGCAGCCGGCGCGCTTGAGCACGTCGATATTGGCGCGATAGTCGAGATGCGTTGGCGACAGGCGATGGCCGCGGCCGTGGCGCGGCAGGAACACGCAGCGGACGCCGCCGATGCGGCCAAAGAGCAGTTCGTCGGAACTCTCCCCCCAGGGCGAGAGCACCCGCCGCCAGCTGCGGTCCTCCAGTGCGTCGATCTCGTAGAGACCGGAACCGCCGATGATGCCGATCACCGGTTCGACCGTCTCGCCCATGCCGCCCCCACCTGAAAGAAAAAGACAACGTAACAAAAGACAACGCCGCGCCCCGGGCAGGGGCGCGGCGCTGGACTTAGCCAGCCATGAACCGGCGGTTCAATGCACGTCCGACCACAGCTTGCGCTTCACCGCATAGGTCAGGCCGGTGAGCAGGAGCAGGAAGAGAATGATCTTCACCCCCATCTGCTTACGCTCGACCAGTTCCGGCTCCGCCGCCCAGGCGAGGAAGGTGACGACGTCCTTCGCCTCCTGCTCGAGGGTAGGCTTGGTGCCATCGGTATACTGCACGCTGCCGTCCTGGAGGGGCTGCGGCATGGCGATCTGATGGCCCGGGAAATATTTATTGTACATCATTCCCGGCTGCATCTTCATATCCGCCGGCGGGTCCGCATAACCGACCATCAGCGCGTAGAGGTAGTCCGCGCCGCCTTCGCGCGCGAGTTCGAGCACGGACTGGTCCGGCGGCAACGCACCGCCATTGGCTGCTCGCGCCGCCTGGTCGTTGGGGAACGGCGCGCGGAAATGATCGGCGGGCCGGCCCGGGCGTTGGATCGGCTGGCCGTTGTCATCGACCCCGCCGGGAACCTGCACGCTCGCCGCAACCGCCTTGATCTGCTCCTCGGAGAGGCCGATGCCCTCGAGATTGCGGTAATAGAGCTGGTTCATCGAGTGGCAGTTGGAGCAGACCTGCTGGTAGATCAGGAAGCCGCGCTGCGCGGAGGCCAGATCGTAGGTGCCGAACGGCCCGGCGAAGCTCCACTCGACCTTGGGCAGCTTGGCGTCGTCGGCCGCGCGCGCCGGCGCGGCGGCGAGGAGCCCGCCGAGCGCGGCGCCGATGAACAGTCGGGCGAGGGGGATACGACGCATCAGGCCTTCTCCATCGGCTTGGCAGGAGCCCCGCCCGGCAGCGGCCCACCGCCGCCCAGCACCGGCTTGCTGATGCTGTCGGGCAGCTTCAGCGGCCGTTCGAGCTTGCCCACGACCGGCAGGAGCACCAGGAAGAACAGGAAATAATAGGTCGTAGCCAGCCGGCCGACGACCACCCACCAGCCCTCCGGCCGGTGCGCGCCGACATCGCCGAGCACGATCACGTCGATCACCAGCAGCAGAACGAGCTGACGGAAGATCGGGCGGAAGCGGGCGCTGCGCACCGGGCTGGTATCGAGCCAGGGCAGCACGAACAGCACCAGGATCGACCCGAACATCATCAGCACGCCGCCGAGCTTGTTCGGGACCGAACGCAGGATGGCGTAGTACGGCAGCAAGTACCATTCCGGCACGATCTCCGCCGGGGTCACCATCGGATTGGCGGGGATGTAATTGTCCGGGTTGCCGAGAAAGTTTGGCGCGAAGAACACCAAAGCGGCGTAGACGATGAGGAACACGCAGATGCCGACGCTGTCCTTCACCGTGTAGTAGGGGTGGAACGGCAACGTGTCCTGCGGTCCCTTCGGCTCGATGCCCAGCGGGTTGTTCGAGCCGGTGATGTGCAGCGCGGCGACGTGCAGGAAGACCACGGCGACGATCACGAACGGCAGCAGATAGTGCAGGCTGAAGAAGCGGTTCAGCGTCGGATTGTCGACCGAGAAGCCGCCCCAGAGCCAGGTCACGATGGACTTCCCGACGATGGGGAAGGCCGAGAACAGGTTGGTGATGACGGTCGCGCCCCAGTAGGACATCTGGCCCCACGGCAGCACGTAGCCCATGAACGCGGTCATCATCATCAGCAGCAGGATGACCACGCCGAGCATCCACAGCAGCTCGCGCGGCGTCTTGTAGGAGCCGTAGTAGAGCCCGCGGAAGATGTGGATGTACACCACGATGAAGAACATCGAGGCGCCGTTCATGTGCACGTAGCGGATCAGCCAGCCGTAGTTCACGTCGCGCATGATCCGCTCGACGCTGTCGAAGGCGAGCGCGGTGTTCGGCACGTAGTTCATCGCCAGGAAGATGCCGGTGATGATCATGATCATCATCGCCACCATGGCGAGCGCGCCGAAATTCCAGAAGTAGTTGAAATTCCGAGGGGTCGGGAAAGACCCGTACTCGTTCTGCATCATCGTGAACACCGGCAGGCGCGTATCGATCCAACGCACCAGCGGGTTCTTGAACTCACTCTTGTGCAGGCCAACCATCGCGGATTCTCTCCTCGGCCAGGGGCTCGCTCAGCCGATCTTGATTTTGGTGTCGGTCTGGAACGCGTAGGGGGGGACCGGCAGGTTGGCCGGGGCGGGACCGTGGCGCACGCGCCCCGATGTGTCGTACTGGCTCCCGTGGCAGGGGCAGAACCATCCGCCCCACTCGCCACGCGGATCGGACGGCTTGTTGCCAAGCGGCACGCAGCCCAGATGGGTGCAGATGCCGACGACAATGATCCACTGCGTGTGGCCCGCCTTGACCCGGGCGGCGTCCGTCTCGGGATCGCTGAGGGCGGAGAGGCTCACATCCTCGGCTTCCTTGATCTCCTTCTCGGTGCGGTGACGCACGAAGATCGGCTTGCCGCGCCAGAGCACGGTGATCCCCATGCCGGCCTGGATGGGTTCGAGATTGACCTCGACCGAGCCGAGCGCCAGCACGTCCTGGGACGGGTTCATGCTGTCGATCAACGGCCACACGATCGCCCCGGTGCCGACGAGAGCGGCGGCGCCGGTGACGAGCTTGAGGAAATCGCGCTTGGATGTGCCCTCGCCGTGCGGCGAGCTGACGCCATGGTCGGATGCGGAGAGTGATGTGGCCATCATGTCCTCGAAGCCCGGACGGGGCTGGTTGCGGCGCGTCGCGACGGTCCACACATGACCGCGCGCCGCGGCGGCACCTTCGGCGCCGCCGGCCAACAGCCATTCGTGCGGGAAGGGCCCGTCACTGACGGAGCGCATACTAGGCGGCGATCTGCGCCCCTGCAACACGGCGCGAGATCCGGTAGCTTCGTCCCGTCCACGGAGAGACCTGCCGATGACCGATGCGGTTCCGTCCGCCCACGCCGCGCTTCAGCCCGCCGCCCAGACCTGGTTCGCCGATCTGCGTGACCGGCTCTGCGCCGCCTTCGAGGCGATCGAGGGCGATCCCGCCAGCGTCCTCGCGCCCGTGCGTCCGCCCGGGCGCTTCACCCGCAGCGCCTGGCGGCGCCCTGCCGGGGCCGATGGCAGCGAGCAAGGCGGCGGCGTGATGAGCGTCATGCGCGGCCGGGTGTTCGAGAAGGTCGGGGTCAATATTTCCTCCGTCTGGGGCGAGTTCAGCCCGGAGTTTCGCCGCCAGATCCCCGGTGCCGAGGAGGATCCCCGCTTCTGGGCCAGCGGCATCAGTCTCGTCGCGCATCTGCACAGCCCGCACGTGCCGGCGGCGCACATGAATACGCGCATGATCGTGACCACCAAGGGCTGGTTCGGCGGTGGCGGGGATCTCACCCCGATGCGCCTGGAGACGGAAGCGGCGCAGGCCGATGCGGCGGCCTTCCACGCCGCCTTCAAGGCCGCGTGCGACCGGCACCACCCGGACTACTACCCGCGGTTCAAGGCCTGGTGCGACAGCTATTTCTTCCTGCCCCATCGCGATGAGCCACGCGGCGCCGGCGGCATTTTTTTCGATCATCTCGCCAGTGGCGACGTGGCGGCGGATTTCGCCTTTACCCGCGATGTCGGCTCGGCCTTCCTCGCCGTCTACCCGGAGATCGTGCGCCGACGCATGGGCTCGGCCTGGAGCGCGGCGGAGCGCGAGCACCAGCTCGTTCGCCGTGGCCGCTATGTCGAATTCAACCTGCTGCACGATCGCGGCACGCTGTTCGGTCTGAAGACCGGCGGCAACATCGAGGCCATCCTGATGAGTCTGCCGCCGGAGGTGCGTTGGCCCTAGATCGGCCGCGCCGCTCAGCCCAGTTCGAAATGGCCGTTGTTCACGACCACGACGTCGCGCTCCACGACGCGGGCGCGGAAGGCCCCGTCGCGCCAGATCTCGGTGCGGATGGTCTCGCCGGGGAAAACGGGGGCGGAAAAGCGCAGCTCCATCGCCCGCAGCCGCTGCGGATCATAGTCGGCGAGCCCACGCAGCAGCGCGTGGCAGACGGTGCCGAGCGTGCAGAGCCCATGCAGGATCGGCCGTGGGAAACCGGCGGCGGCGGCGAATTTCGGGTCCGCGTGCAGCGGATTGTCGTCGCCGTTGAGCCGGTAGTAGAGCGCTTGTTCGGGCCGCGTGGCGAGGTCGATGGCCAGGTCCGGCGCGCGCGTCGGCAGTTCGTGCACCGGCTTCACCGGCCCCGAAGGCCCGCCGAACCCGCCGTCGCCACGCATGAAGGTGGTCGAGTCGAGCGTCGCCAGTACCTGGCCGGTGGCGGCGTCGAGCACCTGTTTCTCGGAATAGAGCAGCGCGCCCTTGCCGGGGCCCTTGTCGATCACCTCGACGACGCGGGTCCGGCCGAGGATCTCGCCCTCCACCGGCAACGGCGCATGCCAGACGATGCTCTGTTCGCCGTGCACCACCTTCACCGCGTCCACCCCGGTCTCGGGCAGGCGCAGCCAGAAGCCGGGATGGCCGAGCACCACCGCCATCGCCGGCATGGCGCGCAGGTCCTTGTGGGAATCGACGAAGCGCAGCTGCCGCTCGTCCATCGGGTCCTGACCGAGCCCGACCGAGAGGGCGTAGAACACCGTGTCCCGCCGCGTCACGCGCTGGCGGACTTCGGGGATCGGGAAGGTCTTCAGCTTCTCATAATTGATGGCCATCCGGCTCTCCGATCTCGAGCACCGCGTCCGCGGCAAGAGCGCCCTCGCCCTCAGGCAGGGCGAAGACAGGGTTGAGATCCACCGCGCGCAGCCGCTCGCCGGCCTGCGCCGCGAACGCCGAAAGCCGCGACAGCATCTGCGCCAGGGCGGCGATATCGGCCGGCTGACGCCCGCGCGCCCCTTGGAGCAGCGCCGCGCCGCGAATGGCACCGATCATCTCGCGGGCGACATCCACGCCGAACGGGCAGCGGCGGAACACCACGTCCTTGAGCACCTCGACGAAAATCCCGCCGAGGCCGAAGGCGGCGATGGGGCCGAAGACCGGGTCACGGTGGATGCCGAGCAGGCATTCCACGCCGCCCTGCACCTGCTTCGCCACCAGCACGCCCTCGATGCGCGCCGCCGGGCGGGCGGCGCCGGCCCGGGCGAGCAGGGTGGCGAATCCGGTGCGCGCCGCCTCGGCATCCGCGATGCCGACCAGCACGCCGCCGATCTCGGTCTTGTGGAGAATATCCGGGGAGACGATCTTCATGACCACCGGGAAGCCCAGCGCCGCGGCCGCGGTGGCGGCCGCCTCGGCCGAGTCGACGACACGCTCGGGAACGATGCCGATGCCGGCGGCGGCGAGGATGCGTTTGGCCTCCGCTTCGCTCGGCGTGGCCGCGGGCAGCGCGATCGCGGGCATCGGCGGCGGCGGCGGCGGCTCCGCGCGGGCGAAGGCGTCGCCGAACCGGCCCATGGCATGGATCGCGTTCACCGCGCGCGTGGGATCCTCGAAGACGAGGAACCCGTCCGATTCGTAGTCGGCGACCAGTTCCGGGGCGGCGAGGACGGAGAGGACGTAAAGCCGTTCCGGATGGCGCGCGCGCACGGCCGCGAGCTGCGCGCGCAGCCTGGGGGCGATCGACGCCGCCCCGCCGGTCTGGGAGAAGAAGGCCAGGACCGACGCATAGGCGCCCTCGGCCACCACGGCCTCGGCGAAGCGGCCCACCAGGCTGATCTCGTTGAAGACCTGGGCCGTGCAGTCGACCGGGTTCCGGGGCGCGGCGAAGGGGACCAGCGCGCGCAGCTGGGCCTGCGCTGGCTCGGGCATCGGCGGCATGGCCAGCCCGAGCTGCTCGGCGGCGTCCGAGATCAGCACGCCCGCCCCGCCGCTGACCGTGATCACGCCGAGGGTGTTGCCGGCGGGATAGATCCGCTTGGTCGCGGCATAGGCGATGTCGAGCATCTCCTCGGTCGAGCGCGCGCGCACGACGCCGAACTCCGCCAGCACCGCCTCGGTCACGGCGTCGTCGCCGGCGATGGAAGCGGTGTGCGAGCGCGCCGCCGCCTGGCCGAGCGCGCTGCGTCCGACCTTCATCATCACCACCGGCTTGCGCGCCGCCCGCGCCCGTTCGAGCGCGGCGAGAAGCCCGTCGGCTGCGCGGATGCCCTCGGCGTAGGCGGCGATGACGTCGGTCTCCGGATCCTCCGCCAGCCAGCCGATGACGTCGCCGAGCGTGACGTCGCCCTCGTTGCCGGTGGTGACGCAAACCGGCGTGCCGAGGCCGCGATTGCGCGCGACGACGAACAGATGCGTGCCGTAGGCGCCGGACTGGCTGGCGATGCCGATCCGTCCCGGTCGCGGCCAGCCGGTCTCGAACGAGGAGGAGAAGATCGGGTAGAACCCGATCCTGGCATTGAACAGCCCCAGGCAGTTGGGCCCGAGCAGGCGCATGCCGTGCGCGCGCGCCGCTTCGATCATCCGCGCCTGCTCGGCGGCGCCTTCCGTGTCCACCTCGGCGAAACCGGCGGTGAAGACGATCGCGCCCTTCACCCCCCGCTGCCCCAGCGCCTCCACCATTGCCACCGCACCCGCGGCAGGGACGGCGACGATCGCCACGTCCGGCGTTTCGGGCAGGGACTCGATCGTCGGGTAGGCGGGCAGGCCCTGGATTTCGGTCCGCTTCGGATTGACCGGGAGGATCGCACCGCGAAAGCCCTGCGCGCGCATATAGGCGATCGGCCGGCCACCGATCCGGGTCGGATCGTCCGAGGCGCCGATCACGGCCACGGAGCGCGGCGCGAGCAGCGGGGTCAGGCTTGAAAAATCAGGCTTCATGCGACGTTCCGCGGGGGCCTTGCCCCCGCGCCCCCCACCAAGGGCCGACGGCCCTTGGAACCCGATACTGGGCAAAGCCGCGCCGGGCAAGCCCTCAGGACTGCGCGTTGGGAGCGACCAGGAGGCAATGCAGACCCTGGCGGGCCAATTTGTCGCAGGCCTGCGCCGCGGCCTCGCGCGACAGGCCGGCCAGACGGGCGCGATAAAGTTTGCCATGCGGGGACAGGATCCCCCCGACCACGGGGTGGGAAACGGCCAGTAGCCCGCGAGCCTGGTCGCGCGCTGCCAGCGCCGCGGCGAAGGCCTGGCCCTCCTGGGCGAAGGCGCCGACCTGGATCGCCCAGGCGCCGCGCGGGTCGCCGCCGTGCGCCAGCGGCGCCTCCGCGGCCACTGCGGTGGAGATGAGGCGGAAGCCGCCATCGCGATGCCCCGGCGCGACCGCGGCGAGCTGGACCGGCGGCGCCGGCGGTATCGGGAGCGCGGGCGAGACGGGGAGCGTTGGCGAGACGGGGAGCGCTGGCGCCGCCGGCGGCGGCGAGGATCGGACCGCTGCCACCTGGACGCTGCGCGGCGGCGGTGCGGCCGCTGCCAGCACCGAGCCTCCCGCCGAGGCTGTACGCCGCGAAT
>JAKAZO010000007.1:69233-82452 GCA_021815825.1 Pseudomonadota bacterium | reverse complement strand
CTGCATGAGGTCCAGGCCGCGATGCGTGCGGCGCTGCTCGGTGGGGACGGCGCGGCGCTCGCCGGCCTGGTGCGCGCAAACGGCATCGCGCCGGCGGCGCGGCTCGGCATCTACCGTGCCAACGTGCGGGCAGCGCTGACCGGGGCGCTGCGGCTGACCTTTCCCATCGTCGAGCAGCTGGTGGGCGCGGAGTTCTTCGACGCCGCCGCGCTGCGCTTCATCGAAGCCGCGCCGCCACGCTCGCCGCTGCTGGCGCGCTACGGCGACGGTTTCGCCGATTTCCTCGCCGCCGAGCCGACCGCCGCCGCGCTCGCCTATCTCGCCGACGTGGCACGGCTCGAATGGGCCATGCACGAATCGAGCGAGGCGGAGGACGCCGCGCCGGTCTCCGTGGCCGCTCTGGCGGCGGCGCTGGCCGAGGCCGCGGACCTGCGCTTCACGCCGCACCCGACGCTGCGGCTGCTCGCGCTCGCCCATCCGGCGGACGCGATCTGGGAGGGCGTGCGCGCGGGCGACGACGATGCGCTGGCCGCACTGGACGTGCGCGCCGGCCCGGTGCACCTGGCGGTGCAGCGCCGCGGCGAGACCGTCGGCATCGCGCGCCTCGCCGCCGCGGAATGGCATTTCCTCGCCGCGCTGGCCGGCGGCCAGACGCTGTCGCAGGCCAGCGCGGCCGCGCCCGAGGCGGCGCCGCACTGGCTCGCCGCCTGCCTCACCGCCGAACGCTTCACCGGATTTGTCGCCGACGCTCTCGGGAGTTGACGCCATGAGCACGACCTTCGCCCGCGCCGACCGGTTCGCGCTGCCGCGCACCGCACTCGCCCTGCTCGACCGGCTCCCTTACGCGCTGCTGGCGATTCCGCTGCGATTGGCGGTGGCCGAGGTGTTCTGGGCCTCCGGCACGACCAAACTCGCCGACTGGGGCGCGGCGGTGGCGCTGTTCCAGGACGAATACAAGGTGCCCGTGCTGCCGCCGGACATCGCGGCGGTGATGGCGGCGAGCATCGAGCTCTCGACGCCGATCCTGCTGGTGCTGGGCCTGTTCACGCGCGGCGCGGCGCTGGTGCTGCTCGGCATGACGGCCTTCATCGAGATTTTCGTCTATCCGCTGGCCTGGCCGACGCACATCCAGTGGGCGGCGATGCTGCTCGTGCTGCTCGCCCGCGGCGCCGGCACGCTCTCCCTCGACGCCGCGATCCGCGCGCGGTGTCTCGGCGCCTGAACGCGGTCCCGGGCCGAGGCGCGGCGCCGCCTCGGCTTACTTCTCTTCCGTCACCATGATCGGCGTCCCCGGGCCCTCGCCGGTGATTTCGATGATCGCCGTTTCGTCCTTGGCGCCGTCGTAGTGGATCTGGTTGCCGTAATGGACGACGAAGCTCCCGGCGGGCATCGGGGTGGTGCTATCGGGGTCGAATTTCCGGCCCGTTCCGACCCACCAGGTGCCGGAGATGACGGTGATGAACCGGTCGCGCAGGTGGTAATGCGGATGGCTCATATGAAAGGGCTGCCAGCGGATGAGCTGGATATAGAGCCCTGGCTTGGATGGGTCTCCGACCATGTTGGCGTATTCGACGCCGGGAATTTCCGCCGATTCCTTCCACTGGATCTGATCGGGCAGAGTGTAGGCGAGCACTTTCGGGTCAGGCTTGTGGGCGTCTGCCATGGCCCCAAGGGCGATGGCGGCGGCGAGCAGCAGGAAGCGGCGCATCGCGGTGTCTCCCTCAGAAAGCGACCTTGTCTCCGCCCTTGAGCGCGAGGATTTCGCGGGCCTCGGCCGGAGTTGCGATCTCGAGCCCGAGGCCTTCGAGGATCTGGCGCACCTGTCGCACCTGCGCGGCGTTGCTTTCGGCGAGTTTGCCCGGCCCGATCCAGAGACTGTCTTCGAGCCCGACGCGGACATTGGCGCCCATCGCGGCGGCCATGGCCGCGATCGGCATCTGGTTGCGCCCGGCGCCGAGCACCGACCAGCGATAGGCGTTGCCGAACAGCCGGTCCGCGGTGCGCTTCATGTGCATCACGTCCTCGGGATGCGGGCCGATGCCGCCGAGGATGCCGAACACGGTCTGCACGAACAGCGGCGCCTTCACCAGGCCGCGTTCGAGGAAATGGGCGAGATTGTAGAGATGGCCGACGTCGTAGCACTCGAACTCGAAGCGCGTGCCGGCATCACCCAATTCGCGCAGCGCGTATTCGATGTCCGCGAAGGTGTTGCGGAAGATGAGATCGCGCGAGCCCTCGAGATGCTGCCGCTCCCAATCGTGCTTGAACTCCTTGAACCGGCCAAGCATGGGGAACAGGCCGAAATTCATCGAGCCCATGTTGAGCGAGGCGACTTCCGGCTTGAAGCGCAGCGAGGGCATGATGCGCTCGCGGATGAGCATGGTCGGCGCGCCGCCAGAGGTGATGTTCACCACCGCGTCGGTCGCCTGCTTGATGCGCGGCAGGAAGGCCGCGAAGGCTTCGGGGCTCTGATCCGGCTTACCGGTGATCGGGTCGCGCGCGTGCAGATGCACGATCGCGGCACCCGCCTCCGCCGCCGCGATGGCCCCGGCGGCGATCTCATCGGGCGTCACCGGCAGATGGGGCGACATCGAGGGCGTGTGGATCGCCCCCGTCACCGCGCAGGTGATGATGACTTTGCGTCCCGCCATGTTGATTACCTCCCTGCCCGCCTCAGTGCCCGAGGGCCTGGACGATCTCCTCGGTCATCTTCTTCGCGTCGCCGAACAGCATCATGGTGTTGTTGCGGAAGAACAGCTCGTTCTCGACGCCGGCGTAACCGGAGGCCATCGAGCGCTTGATGAACAGCACCGTGCGCGCCTTCTCCACTTCGAGGATGGGCATGCCGTAGATCGGCGATTTCGGATCGGTCTTCGCCGCCGGATTGGTGACGTCGTTGGCGCCGATGACGTAGGCGACGTCGGCGGTCTGGAACTCGTTGTTGATTTCTTCAAGTTCGAAGACCTCGTCGTAGGGCACGTTGGCCTCCGCGAGCAACACGTTCATGTGCCCCGGCATGCGCCCGGCGACGGGATGGATGGCGTATTTCACCTCGACGCCTTCGGCCTTGAGCGTGTCCGCCATCTCGCGCAGCGCGTGCTGCGCCTGCGCCACCGCCATGCCGTAGCCGGGCACGATGATGACCTTGGACGCGTTCTTGAGGATGAAGGCGGCATCGTCGGCGGCGCCGGCCTTGACGCTGCGGTCCCCGCCCGCGCCGGCGGCGGGTCCGACCCCGGTATCGGTGCCGAAGCCGCCGAGCAGCACGTTGAGGATGCTGCGGTTCATGCCTTTGCACATGATGTAGGACAGGATCGCGCCGGAGGCGCCGACGAGCGCGCCGGTGATGATCAGCGCCAGGTTCTGCACCGTGAAGCCGATGCCGCAGGCGGCCCACCCCGAGTAGCTGTTCAGCATCGAGACGATCACCGGCATGTCCGCGCCGCCGATCGGGATGATGAGCAGGAAACCGAGCGCGAGCGAGAGCAGCGCGATCAGCCAGAACACCACCTGGCTGCCGCCGGTGGCGACGAAGGCGATGACCAGCAGCACAATCGCCACGCCGATGCCGAGATTGATCGGATGCTGCAGCGGGAACGTGATCGGCGCGCCCTTCATCAGCGCCTGCAGCTTGGCGAAGGCGATCAGCGAGCCGGTGAAGGTGATGGCGCCGATGGCAAGGCCGAGCGACATCTCGATCAGGCTCTGCGGATGGATCGCGCCGGGGCTGCCGATGCCGAAGGCCTCCGGCGCGTTCAGCGCCGCGGCGGCGACGAACACGGCGGCGAGACCGACGAGGGAGTGGAACGCGGCGACGAGCTGCGGCAGCGCCGTCATCTGGATGCGCAGCGCGACGAAGGTGCCCGCGCCACCGCCGATGATGACACCGATCAGCATCAGCCCGTAGCCGCCGAGGCCCATGTGCGGATGCAGCAGCGTCGCGAGCACGGCGATCGCCATGCCCACCATGCCCATCTGGTTGCCGCGGCGCGCGGTTTCCGGATGCGACAGGCCGCGCAGCGCGAGGATGAAGAGAACCGCAGCGACGAGATAGGCGAGCGAGGTCAGGCTCTCGGACATCGCCGCTATTTCCCCTTCTTGCGGAACATCGACAGCATCCGCTGCGTCACCACGAAACCGCCGAATATGTTCACGCTCACCAGCGTGACGGCGAGGAAGCCGAACACCACCGCGGCGGTGCTGGTGCCGAGCCCGGTCGCGAGCATGGCGCCGACGATGATCACCGAGCTGATCGCGTTGGTCACGGCCATCAGCGGCGAGTGCAGCGCCGGCGTGACGTTCCAGACCACGTAGTAGCCGACGAAGATGGCCATCACGAAGATGGCGAAGAGAAAGACGAAGGGCTCGACCGCGTGCGCCACCGGGCCGGCGGCAGCGGCGACGCGGCCTGCATGTTCGGCGAGTTCGCCGGCCGCAGCGGCGAGCCGTGCGGCCTCCTCGGCCAACTGGTTCGGGTTCATGGTGGGGCTCTCTCCAGGGGTCAGGCGGCCTGCGCGGGCAGGAACTGCGGATGCACGACGGCGCCGCCGCGCGTCAGCATCACGCCCTTCACGATCTCGTCGGTCTCGGGCAGCTTCGGGGCCTTCGCCTCCTTGTCCCAGAAGGTCGAGAGGAAGGTGAGCAGATTGCGCGCGTAGAGGCTCGATGCCGCGACGGGAATGCGCGCCGGCCAGTTGCGGTGGCCGAGAATCTTGACGCCGTTCTCGGTGACATAGGCCTCGCCCGGCCGCGTGGCGGCGCAGTTGCCGCCGGCGTCGGCCGCGAGATCGATGATGACGCTGCCGGCCCGCATGGCGGCGACCATCGGCGCGGTGACGATCACCGGCGCCTTGCGCCCCATCACCAGCGCGGTGCAGATCACGATATCGTTCTTGGCCACCGTCTCGGCCATCAGCGCCGCCTGCTTCTGGCGGAACGCCTCGCTCATTTCCTTGGCGTAGCCGCCCGCGGTCTGCGCCGCGCGGGTCTCCTCATCCTCGACACCGACGAAGCTGGCGCCGAGCGATTTGATCTCCTCCTTGGCCGCCGGCCGGACATCGGTGGCGGAGACGATGGCGCCGAGCCGGCGCGCGGTGGCGATCGCCTGCAGCCCGGCGACACCGGCGCCGATGACGAAGACCCGCGCCGGCGGCACCGTGCCAGCGGCGGTCATCATCATCGGAAAGCCACGATCGAACGCGCCGGCGGACTCGATCACGGCGCGATAGCCGGCGAGATTCGCCTGGCTCGACAGCACGTCCATCGACTGGGCGCGCGTGATGCGCGGCAGCATTTCGAGCGCGGCGGCATCGATGCCGGCCTCGGCCAGGGCCGGAACCAGCGACGGGTCGGCGAAGGCGTTGGAGATCGAGACCAGCAGCGCGCCCCGCCCGATCGCGGCGCGCTCGGCGGCGTCGGGCATCTGCACCGCGAAGACGATGCCCGCACCGGCCAACGCGGCCGCGGCGTCGGCGGCGATTTCGGCGCCGGCGGCGGCAAAATCGGCGTCCGACCAGCCGGACCGTATCCCGGCGCCGGTCTCGACGGCGACGGACATGCCGAGGGCGGCGAGTTTCTTGACCGTCTCCGGGCTCGCCGCGACACGCGCCTCGAACTCCCGACGCTCCCTAAGCACCGCAAGGCGCATCTGGCCATCCTTTGCTGGTGTGCAACAAACGCGGTCGCAGGACGCGGCCCCTTTGTCGCAATACGATGGCGCAAGATGAGTGGCAAGAGGGTGGCGGAGCCGGCGCAGCGGCGCTTGCCGCCGCCTGCGCGATGCCGCTATCGTGTCAGGCCGTCGCGGCGCGGCAACGAGCGGGGGCAGCGAGTGGGGGCCGGCATGGATTTGGATGAGCGCGCGGCGCAGGCATCCGGGCTGTTCGCCCGGCGCTGCGAGCGGGCGGTGGTGACGGCCTATCGCGAGCTGCGCGCATGTGGCACGTCCGATTTCAGCGCCTTCACGGCCTGCACCACCCTCTATCGCATCCACCACCCGGAGGCGCCGCTGAGCGAGGCGCGGCGGCTGGTGGCGGAGTGGATCGACCACCACGTGGTGCGCGGCGCCGCCGGCCCGACGCCAGGGTGCGCATGCGGCGAGGAGCCGGGCGCGGCGGCCTGAGGCGGCAGCCGCGAGGCAGGGCTATTCGGCCGCCGGCTTCATGTGCTCGGTGAGGCGCGGCATCAGCTCGACCAGATTGCATGGCCGGTGGCGAGCGTCGAGCTGCCAGAGCAGAATGTCGTCCCACGCATCCTTCACCGCGCCGGGGCTGCCCGGCAGCGCAAAAAGATAGGTACCGCCGGCAACACCGCCGAGTGCGCGCGACTGCATCGTCGAGGTGCCGATCTTCTGGTAGCTCAGCATGCGGAACAGCTCGCCGAACCCCTCGATGCGCTTCTCCAGCACGCGTTCGAACGCCTCGGGCGTCACGTCCCGGCCGGTGATGCCGGTGCCGCCGGTGGTGATGACCACGTCCACATCCGGATCGGCGATCCAGCCGCGCAGACGCTGCTCGATCGCATCCGCCTCGTCGCGCTCGATGGCACGCGCCACCAGCCGATGGCCGGCGGCGGCAATGCGGTCGGCCAGCGCGTCACCGGAGGTATCGTTGACCGCGCTGCGCGTGTCCGACACCGTCAGCACCGCGACATTGACCGGAATGAACCGCCTCGTCTCGTCGATCCGCGCCATGCGTCGCCTCCGCTTCAGTGGATGCGCGTGGCGGCCTCGGCCGCTACGCCGAACGGCATCCTACCGGCGGCGAGGAAAACCGGAAAGCGCCCGGCGGCGAGATCGTCGAGGCTCGGCGCCGGCAGATGCAGGCGGGCGGCGTAGAGCCAGGTGTAGGTGAGCGCGCGCTGGACATAGAGCCGCGTCACCTCGCTCGGGATCGCCTCGATGAACAGCAGCGGGTCGCCCTCGTCGCGGATCGTGGCACTCCAGCGCGCGACATTGCCGGGGCCGGCATTGTAGCTGGCCAGCAGCCGCAGCATGTCGCCGGCGACGGCGCCGTGCTCGGCGAGGTAGAGCAGATAGCGCTGGCCGAGATCGAGATTGAGCCCGGGATCGCGCAGGCGCTCCTTCCAGGCGGCGACGTGTTCGACCTGCCCCTCGGCCTGCCCGGCGAGGTAGCCCGCCGTCACCGGCATGATCTGCATCAGGCCGCGTGCCCCGGCCGGCGAGACGGCGGCGGCGTCGAAATTCGATTCCAGCCGGGCGAGCGCGTAGACCAGCGCCGGATCGATGCGGAAGCCGTTGCGCGGGCGCAGCAGCGGCACCGGCAGCGCGCCCTGGTCCAGCCGCGCCGCGCTCGGCACCAGGCCGCCGAACTGGGCCGCGACGCCGAACAGCCGGGCGCGGTTCGCCACCCGCAGCACCGCTCCGGCAAACACCGGCTCATCGAGGCTGCGCAGCACCAGCGCGCGCAACTCCGCCGCGGCGCGCGCGGTCTGGCCGATCTGGAGCAGCGCGAAGGCACGCCGTCCCTCGGCCGTGGCCCCGACGGCGGCGATATCGGCCTCGCCGAGCATGCCGGGCCCGGCCGCATCGGTCTCGCCGCGGCCGAGCATGCGGGCGGCGATCTGGCCATGGAAGCTGCGCGGGAAGGCCGCCGCCTGTTCGAGCCAGACATGGCTCGCGGCGCGGTCGTGCCCCAGATGCGCCCGGGCGGCCCACAGGGCGGCGGCGGCCTTGAGCGCCGGCAGCCCGTCGGCGGCGCCGGCGGCCTGCTCGAACCAGCGTCGCGCCTCGCCGACGCGGCCGAGCCGCCAGCTCGCCAGCCCGGCGACATAGGCCGCCAGTCCGCTCGCCCCGCCGCTCTGGCGCCAGGCGATCCCGGCCAGGTCGAGCGCCTCGCCGTCCCGATTGGCGGCGAACAGCGCGCGGGCCAATTCCGCCCGCAGCACCGCACCATACGCCGCCGTCAGCCCCGGCGTGCGTGTCAGCAGGCGCAGCGCGCGGGCGACGCTGCCCTCGCGCGCGAAGTCCCGCATGGTCTGGTCGAGCGTGGGGTTGCGCGGCAGCGGCGGCACCACCGCCTCATCGATCGCGGCCAGCGGCTCGTCCGCCTGCTGGCCGATCGGCGCCGGCACCGGAGGTGGTGGCGGCACCACCACGCCAGGCGGCAGGCGCCGGCGCAGCAGCGCGTAGATCGCCGGCGCATCGGGCAGATCGGGGAAGCGGGCGAGCCAGGCCGTGAGGTCGGCCGGGCTCGAATGGTAGGCCGGGCCGAGATAGCGCTCGGCCAGGAGATGCCCGTACAGCCCGGCCTCGACCGTGCCCGGTTGCGCGAGCTCGGCCGCGAGCCGCGCGGCGGCGGCGCCTTCGCCCTTGACCTGGAGCGCGAACGCCCGACGCAGCCGCGCCGCGCTGGCCGGTTCGAGCGGCTGTGGCAGCGCCAGCTCCTCGCCGCCGCGCGGGGCGAGCCGTGGCAGGGCGAAGGCGGTTTCATCGGCCTGGGCGACGGCGCGGGAGGACAGCGCGCCGGCCAGCAGGGTCGCGCCGGCGAACGCGATCCCCGCCCATCGCGCCCGGACGACGAGCGCCCGAAGGGGGGGAAAAGAGGAGATCGTTGATCCGGTCCCTCGCATGCCAAAAGGCCCTAACGGCCTCTTGACGAGGGCGCAACGCTTTGCGGTGAGAACAGTCTCGTTCGATGAGAAACTTCGTTAAGTTCGCGCTTTGCGGCGTGCCAAAGTGCGATCACATTTTCGTCATTTGACTCGGTCCGCCGGGACCGAGGCGCCGGCCGACACGCCTCCCATCACCGCGGGGCATCACCGCGGGGCGCCCCTCGGCCGCCCGGCTCTACGCGGCGTCCAGCCGCCGCCGCAGCGTAATCAGGTCGGCCCAGGCATCCCGCTTGGCGCCCGGCGTGCGCAGCAGATAGGCCGGATGAAACATCGGCAGCGCCGGCAGCGGATGGTCGAGCCCGGGAATGGCGACGTCCACCCACCGCCCGCGCATCTGCCGGATGCCCCGGCTGCTGCCCGTGATCGCCTTGGTCGCCAGCGCGCCGAGCAGCACCAGGTGGCGCGGCCGGGTGAGGACGATGTGGCGGAAGAGGAATGGCAGGCACAGCGCCACTTCCGCATCGGTCGGGTTGCGATTGCCCGGCGGACGCCAGGGGATCAGGTTGGTGATCAGGAAGCCGCTGCGATCGAGGCCGATGCTGGCCAGCATGCGATCGAGCAGTTGGCCGGAGCGGCCGACGAAGGGGCGGCCTTCGCGGTCCTCCTCCGCCCCCGGGGCCTCGCCGATCAGCATCAGCCCGGCCTGCGGATTGCCGTCGGCGAAGACGAGGTTGGTCGCCGTCGCCCGCAGGGCGCACTCCTCGAACCCGGCCAGCGCCGCGCGCAGTGCCTCCGGCGTCGCCGCTGCCGCCGCCAGGGCCGCCGCCCGGGACGGCGCACTGCCGCGGGCCGGGACTGGGTCTGGGGCCGGGACGGCGACGGCGCCGGCCGGTGGCATCGGGATGGGCGGTGCGGCCGGCGCCAGCCGGTTGAGCGGCTGTTCGCCCAGCGCCTCGTCGGCGCCCCATTCGAGCTGCAGGCGCAGCGCGCTCAGCGCCTGGATCATGGCCGGGTCGTCTCGCATCATTCTCGCCTGGACGGAGTTCATCCACTATAGCGCCCCGGAGCCAGTGCGGGAGGACAGGATGAGCGAGAACGGGCCAGCGCGCGAACAGATGGAGTTCGACGTGGTGATCGTGGGCGCCGGACCGGCCGGCCTCGCCGCCGCGATCCGCCTCAAGCAATTGTCGCCCGAGACCAGCGTCTGCATCGTCGAGAAGGGCGGCGAGGTCGGCGCGCACATCCTCTCCGGCGCCGTCATCGAGCCGCGCGCGCTCGATGAATTGCTGCCCGGCTGGTCGGCGGGCGAGATCGATCTCGCCACTCCGGTGACCGAGGACCGGTTCCTCTTTCTCACCGAACGGCGCGCCTTCCGCCTGCCCACCCCGCCGCAGATGCACAATCACGGCAACTACGCCGTCAGCCTCGGCAATGTCTGCCGCTGGCTGGCGACGAAGGCCGAGGCGCTCGGGGTCGAGATCTATCCGGGCTTCGCCGCCGCCGACGTGATCGAGGAGTCCGGGCGCATCGCCGGCATCGTCACCGGCGACATGGGCATCACCCGCACCGGCGCGCGCGGGCCGAACTTCCAGCCCGGGATGGCGCTGCGCGGGACCTACACGCTGTTCGCCGAGGGCTGCCGCGGTTCGCTCAGCAAGCGCCTGATGGCGCGCTTCGAGCTGCGCCGTGATGCCGACCCGCAGACCTACGCGCTGGGGATCAAGGAATTGTGGGAGGTCGCACCGGAGCAGCACCGGCCAGGCCAGGTGCTGCACACGGTCGGCTGGCCGCTGGACCGGCAGACCTATGGCGGGTCGTGGCTCTACCATTTCGGGCCCAACCTGGTCTCGGTCGGCTTCGTCGTCGGCCTCGACTACCGCAACCCGTGGCTCTCGCCGTTCGAGGAAATGCAGCGGGTGAAGACCCACCCCGCGATCCGCGGCGTCTTCGCCGGCGGCCGGCGCGTCGCCTACGGCGCGCGGGCGCTGAGCGAGGGCGGTTTCCAGTCGATTCCGCGCCTCACCTTCCCCGGCGGGGCGCTGATCGGCGATGCCGCCGGCTTCCTCAACGTGCCGAAGATCAAGGGCACACACGCGGCGATGAAGTCCGGCATGCTCGCCGCCGAGGCGGTGGCCGAGGCGCTGGGCGGAGACCGCCCGGCCGAGCCCGCCGGCTTCACCGAAAGGCTGCGCGCCAGCTGGCTCGACGCGGAGCTGCGCACGGTGCGCAATATCCGCCCCGGCTTCGCCCGCTTCGGCTTCTGGGGCGGGATGGTGAATGCCGCGCTCGACACCTACCTGCTCCGCGGCCGTGCGCCCTGGACGCTGCACCACACCCACCCGGACCACACCACCCTGCAGCCGGCCGCAACGGCGCCGCGCATCGCCTACCCGAAGCCGGACGGGACGCTGACCTTCGACCGGCTCGCCTCGGTGTTCATCAGCAACACCAACCACGAGGAAGACCAGCCGGCGCATCTGCATCTGCGCGACCCGGCGGCGTGGGCAGGCGTCAACTGGGAGCGCTTCGCCAGCCCCGAAAGCCGCTACTGCCCGGCCGGGGTCTATGAGGTGGTCGGCGCCGAGGACGGCACGCCGCGGCTGCAGATCAACGCCCAGAACTGCGTCCACTGCAAAACCTGTGACATCAAGGACCCGCAGCAGAATATCGACTGGGTCACGCCCGAGGGCGGCGGCGGGCCGAACTATCCGGGTGGCATGTAGGCGTCGGAAAGACCAGGGCGCTGCCCTGGACCCGCCGGGGCCGGGAGGCCCCGGACCCCGGTCGGTAAAGCTTGGCCGCCCGGGTCAGGCCGCGGACTTGCGCATCGCGTCCAGACTCCAGGCACCGCCGCCGGCGGCGGCGAAATAGAGGAACACGAAGCAATAGAACACCGCCGCCTCGCCCTGGTTCAGCACCGGGAAGAAGCCCTGCGGCGCATGGACCATGAAATAGGCCACCGCCATCTCGCCGGAGAGGATGAACGCGGTGATCTGCGTGAACAGACCGAGGATGATCAGCACGCCGCCGACCACTTCCAGCACGCCCGCCAGCCCGATCAGCGAGATGAGGGGAAGATGGTCGAAATACGCGACATGCGGGAGGGCGAACAGCTTGGCGGTGCCGTGTTCGAGGAACAGCAGACCGACCGCGATCCGCAGCACGCTGAGCAGGCGCGGCGACCACGCCGCAAGGCCATTGACACGATCGGACATCGCTTTTCCCTTCCTGTTTCGGCCCGATGATCCGGATCCGAACTCACTCTCGATTCGAGAGTGAGGACGATCTATATACCGGAGACCGGCCACGCAAGGCGGGATTTTTTCATTACCAAGGTACCTCGCGGTAACCGCCCTGCGGGTGACCGGTCAGGAGCGCGATGATGGACCTTCCCCACGCCGAGGCGCGCGAGCCCTGCCCGATCCGGGATATTCTCGACCGCATCGGCGATCGTTGGAGCCTGCTGGCGCTGTTCGCGCTCGCGTCCGGCACCCTGCGCTTCACCGAACTCCGGCGCGCGATCGGCGATATCTCCCAGCGCATGCTGGCTCAGACGCTGCGCACGCTGGAACAGGATGGATTCCTGACGCGCACCGCCTACCCGACGATCCCGCCGCGGGTGGAGTACGCGCTGACGCCGCTGGGCCGCTCGCTGCTGGCACCGATGGACACGCTGCTGGCGTGGGCGAAGGCGAACCAGCCAGCCATCCACGCCGCCCGCGCGGCCTACGCCGCGCGGGCATCCGGTAGAACGGGTTGCGCCTCCGACACAACAGCAGGCGCTTGAGCGCCCAGCATTACCTCTCGACGATGTTGACGGCTTCCCTTGTGCGGCGCTGCCGGACGACAAGACACCCTGACATCATGTCGTGCAGCGCCTGTTTGCGCCGCGTCCACCCTGCCATTAGGAAGCCGACGCCGATGATGAGGCTTGAAACGAATTTGCCAAGATTGCGGCCAAGCGAGCGTCCGAACCCGATGGGGTCGCCATGATCGTCAACCACGCGCAGGCTGAATAGCCGCTTGCCCGGGCTACCCATCATAGACGAGCTTTCAAATACCGGGTGATATAAGGAGCCAATCAGAAAACCGATTATTGTCGTTATCGAGGAGGTCTGGTTCTGCGGAATGCCATTCATGGCGGCCCAAACGCCGCCAGTGAAGCCGATTATGAAGCCGATTATGAAGCCAATTAGGGTCACGATTATGCCATCGATCAGGGACGCCCAGACGCGCCACCAGAATCCGGCATATTGATAATAGACGGATGAGCCGGATCGTGAGACGGTGATATCTGACATACAAACGCCTTCGTCCCGGACGTGCTCAAGACTTGAGTGTACCAAAATCGATGATAGCAAGATGAATGGTACAAGCAACCAATGAGTTGTCCGCTCTCGCCGGTAGCAGGAAAATCCGCGCGCCTGTCGGCAGACAAAGAGCTTCGTGTCGCTCCGCTTACGCGCGCTGCCGCGTGAACGTGCCACCTGACACGAGTCAACTCCGCCAGGGCACTGCCACCCGGTCTCAGTCGGCGGCTTCGAACGGGGCCTCCGCCGGCTCCGCCGCGCCGATGCGGCGATAGACATAGGGTGGCGCGGTCTCCGGCCGCTCGAAGGCCACCGCCTGCATCAGCGCATGGTCCGGC
>JAKAZO010000007.1:43514-69133 GCA_021815825.1 Pseudomonadota bacterium | reverse complement strand
CCGGTCTCAGTCGGCGGCTTCGAACGGGGCCTCCGCCGGCTCCGCCGCGCCGATGCGGCGATAGACATAGGGTGGCGCGGTCTCCGGCCGCTCGAAGGCCACCGCCTGCATCAGCGCATGGTCCGGCGACAGGGCGCAGGCCGGATCCGTGCGCGCCGGATCACCGGTCATGGCGAAGGCCTGGCAGCGGCAGCCACCCCAGTCGATCTCGCGCCGGTCGCAGGACTGGCAGGGCTCGGGCATCCAGTCGGTACCGCGGAAACGCAGGAAGGCGGGGTCCGCGTTCCAGATTTCGGCCAGGCTCGTCTCGGTCACCGAGGCGAAGGCGAAGCCGGGCAGCGAATCGGCGGCGTGGCAGGGCATCGCCTTGCCGGTGGGGGTGATCACCATTTCCCGCCGCGCCCATCCGCCCATGCACGCTTTCGGCCGGCGGGCGTAGTAGTCCGGCACCACGTAGTCGATCACCATGCGGCCCTTGAGCCGGGCGCGCGCCGCCTCCACCACCTCGGTCGTGAAGTCGAGCTGGGCGCGGCTCGGCAGCAGCGCGGCGCGGTTGCGCAGGCCCCATCCGTAATACTGCACATGCGCGATCTCGACCCGGCCGGCGCCGAGCTCCTCGGCCAGCGCCAGCATGCGCGGCACGCGCTCGGCGTTGCGCCGCTGGATGACGAAATTCAGCGTCAGCGGCAGGCCGGAGGATTTGATCAGCTCCGCCGCCTGCAGCTTGCGCGCGTGCGCCCCGCGCAGCCCGGCGACGTCGTCACCCGCCTCGGCGTCGATGTCCTGGAAGCTGAGCTGGATATGGTCGATCCCGGCCGCGACGAGAACGGCGATCGAGGTCGGATCGAGCAGCACGCCGGAGGTGATGAGGTTGGAGTAGAGGCCGAGCTCCGCGGCGCGGCGGACCAGCGCCGGCAGGTCCTTGCGCGCCATCGGCTCGCCGCCGGTGAAGTGCACCTGCAGCGCGCCGAGGGCGGCGCCCTGCTCCATCACCGCGCACCACGCCGCGGTGTCCAGCTCGGCGCTGGCGCGGGCGAGTTCGAGCGGGTTCGAGCAGTACGGGCACTGCAGCGGACAGCGATGCGTGAGCTCGAGGATCAGCCCGAGCGGCGGCTCGGCGGCACGCGGCAGCGTCGGCTCGATGGCGTTCATAGGCGGATCGCTCCCTTGGCGGCGAGGTCGGTGAGCATCGTGGCGACATCCTCGGCGATCACCGGGCGTGGCGCATTGAACCGCGCCGCCAGATCATCGACGATGGCGCCGAGGCTGCGCTTTCCGTCCACCAGCTGCAACACCGCCACCGCCGGTTCGTCGGGCACGAACAGCCGCTCCGGCGCCAGCACCACCCAGGCCTTCCGCACCGCATCGAAGCGGAACTTCGCCCCCGGACGGAAGGCGGGGATGATATCCTCGGCCAAGGTCGCGCTCATGCCGCCGCCCCGGGCATCAATCGGCCATCGTCCGCGACGTGCGCCGGGACGTGATCCTCCGGAACGAAGGCGCCGGGCGGCACCAGGCCGGGAGAGACGTAGGCGAAATAGAGCGCGTCCAGCTGCGCCCACAGTACGTCGCACTTGAAGCGCAGCGCCGCCATCGCCGCCGCCTGCTCCTCCGCCGTGCGCGCGTTCTCCTTGACATAGGCCAGGGCGAAATCGGCATCGCGCGGCGCCTGGGTCAGGCGCGGGGTGAAATAGGCCAGGGTCTCGGGCGTGATGAAGGCGTAGTTCGCCAGCATGCCGGAGACCCGCTCGGCGATGATGCCGGGCGAGAACATCTCGGTGAGCGAGGAGGCGATGGCCTCGAGCGGGCTGCGTTCACGGACGAAATGGACATAGGCATCGACCGCGAAGCGCGTCGCCGCGAGCAGGCCCTCGGTGGAGGTGACATAGTCGGGCGCCAGCCCGACGCCCTCGGCGAGCTTCATCCAGCGCACGATGCCGCCCGTGCCCGGGGCGTCGCCGTCATGGTCGATGATGCGCGTCCGCCAGGCCCGCCGCAGCTCGGCGGTGGGCAGGCGGGCGAGCAGAAACGCGTCCTTCACGGGGATCTGGGACTGGTAGTAGTAGCGGTTCAGCGCCCAGGCCTGGACCTGGCCGCGCCGTAGCCGCCCGGCATGCAGGAGCTTATGGAACGGGTGGAGATTGTGGTAGCGCTCGGCGCCGATGCGGCGCAGCGCCGCCTCCAGCGCCTCCGGCGAGAGCGGCGCCTCCGGCCTGCCGATATGCGTCACAGCGTGATCTCCATGCCGTCGAAGCCGACGGCCCAGCCGGCGGCCTCGAATTGCGCCCGCTCGGGCGAGTCCGCGAGCAGAACCGGATTGGAATTATTGATGTGCACCAGAACCTTGCGCTCGACGCCGAGATCCGCGAAGGCGGCCATGGTGCCGTCCGGCCCGGACAGGCTCATATGGCCCATGCGCTGGCCGGTCTTGGTGCCGGCGCCGGCGCGGATCATCTCATCGTCGCGCCACATCGTGCCGTCGAAGAATACGAGTTCGGCGCCGCGCAGCCGGGCGCGCAGCCGCGGCGTCATGGCGGCGCAGCCAGGGATGAAGAACAGCGTGTGGCGGCCATCGGTGACGGCGATCCCTACCGTCTCCTCGCCCTCGACGATCGGCGGCGCCTCGCCGGGCACTTCGAGATAGAGCGGCACCTTGCCAGGAACGGCGAAGAGTTCGATGGCCAGGCCCGAAGGTGCGCCATCCGGCAGGGCGAGCGCGGTCGGCGTGTCCAGGGGCACGGCCCGGCGGGCGACCACGTCGTGGGCCAGCACGTCGAAAATCGAATTGCGTTCGAGCACGCCGAGCACACACGCGGTGGCGTAGATGGTCAGCGGCTGGCGCTCCCGCAGCACCAGAAGGCCGGCGATGGCGTCCACATCGCCGCCATTCGGGATCACCCCGGCGATCGGCGAGGAGCGCAGCCCCTCCTGCGGGTGCAGCACCGGGGTCGCCTCGATCTGCTGGCGCAGATCGGGCGAGGCGTTCAACAGGAACCAGCTTCGCCCATCGGCGCTGACCGCAACCGACGCCTGGGTGCGTCGCGGCGCCGCCGGATCCCCGGCACGCGCGCGACGGCACGCGGGCGCATTCGAATTCCACTGCGGGAAACCACCCCCCGCAGCGGCACCAAGAACCACAGCCCGCATAGATCCCCGCGAAACAGAACGCGCCGCTGCAATCACACGTTGCAGCGGCGCGCTTTCAGCCTTACTTCACTTCGGCGCAGGCGTAGCAGTTGATCTCGGCGCCGAGGGCGATTTCGACAATCTTCGGGGACTTCCAGGCCATGGCGTTACCTCATCGTTTGAGAGTTTGATAGATTGCGCATCGCGGCGCCGTTCGCCCTCGGCCGAATGCGACACTGGCGAGGAACGACGAAACCGCCCGACCGAGAGGATTTCCCCCCAATCTCTGCTGTATGTAGACGAACCCCTGGCAGCCGGCAAATTGATTTTGTCGATCGGTATCATCGGCGTGCCGATCACCCCCTGGCGGGCGGGCGGACCGGGTGCGACAATCGGCGCGCCGGCAGCTCCGCATAGCAGAACGGCCCGCATAGCAGAACGGTATGATCGACAAGCTCGAATATCTCCTCGCGCTCGCGCAGGAACGGCATTTCGGCCGCGCCGCCGCGGCGTCCGGCGTCAGCCAGCCGACCCTTTCGGCGGGGATCAAGCAGCTCGAGGAGTCGCTCGGCGTACTGCTCGTCCAGCGGGGCTCGCGCTTTCTCGGCTTCACCGCCGAGGGCGAACGGACGCTGGACTGGGCGCGGCGCATTGTCGGCGATGCCCGGGCCATGCGCCAGGAACTGCGCGCCCTCAAGCGCGGCCTCGCTGGGACACTGAGAATCGCGGTGGTGCCGACCGCGCTCGGCATGGTCGCGGCGCTGACCACGCCCTATCGCGCGCGCCACGAGGCGGTCACCTTCACCATCCTCTCGCGCACCTCGATCGAGATCCTGGCACTGCTGGAGAACCTCGAAGTCGATGCCGGCATCACCTATATCGACAACGAGCCGCTCGGGCGGGTGCGCTCGGTGCCGCTCTATCGCGAGCATTATTGCCTGCTCACCGCCCCCGCCGCCCCGCTCGGCGATCGCGAGCACGTCACCTGGGCCGAGGTCGGCACCATCCCGCTGTGCCTGCTGACCCCGGACATGCAGAACCGGCGCATCATCGACCGCATGCTGCGCACCGCCAATCCGGAGGTGTCGCCGACGCTCGAATCCAACTCGATGGTGGCATTGTGGTCGCACGTGCGCACCGGGCGCTGGGCCAGCATCATGCCGCGGCGACTGGCCGAGACGCTCGGGCTCAGCGAGGCGATCCGCGCCATTCCGATCGAGCCGGGCCCCTCCAGCCCGCTGATCGGCCTGGTCGTGCCCCAGCGCGAGCCGATGACCCCACTGACCGCCGCCCTCGTCGCCGAGGCGCAGATCCTGGCCCCCAGACTGCTCGACTAGAGGCCGCCGCCAGGAGGTTGCCCTTCGCGGGCCCTGGAATCGGCGTTTTCCGCCGCGAGCGAATTGTCGCCTGACGGTCTCCCGGCCCTGCAGCCGGGTGCGTGGCGGCCGGAAGCCAATCGTTCCTTAATAGACTAGCTCTATCGTGCCACTGGGCGAGGCGCCTTGAACGCCGTCGCGATTCGCCGCATTTCCCAATGGCAACGCGATTGTTCGACAGCACAGAGGTTCGGGGGGATATGGCCAGTTCGCAGCCCAGGGATACCGGCCTGGCGTGGGACGCCGATCGCGCCGCCGCCATCATCGCGGCGCATGCCGGCATGGAGGGTCCGCTCCTGCCCGCTTTGCACGCGCTGCAGGCGGCCTTCGGCCATGTTCCGGCCGAGGCCGTTCCGGCGCTGGCGCACGCGTTCAACCTCTCGCGCGCCGACGTCCATGGCGTGGTGAGCTTCTACCACGATTTCCGCGACCACCTCGCCGGCCGGCACGTGCTGCGCCTGTGCCGGGCGGAGGCCTGCCAGGCGATGGGCGGCGATGCGCTCGCCGCCAGGGCCCGCGAGCGGCTCGGCATCGGCTGGGGCGAGACCACGGCCGACGGCGCCGTGACCCTGGAGCCGGTTTTCTGCCTCGGGCTCTGCGCCTGCAGCCCTTCGGCGATGCTGGACGGCGCGCTGCACGGCCGGCTCGACGCCGCCGCGCTCGACGCTCTGCTCGACGAGGTCACACCATGACCCTGCGCCTGTTCGTTCCGCGTGATGCCGGCGCGCTCGCCGTCGGCGCCGATGCGGTGGCCGCGCGCATGGCCGCGGCACTGCAGCAGCGCGGCATCGGCCACCAGATCGTGCGCACCGGCTCACGCGGCCTCTACTGGCTCGAACCGATGGTGGAGGTGGCGACGCCGGCAGGGCGCATCGCCTATGGCCCGGTGAGCCCGTCCGCCGCCCTGAGCGTGCTGGAGGCGATCCTGGCCGACGCCGGACCGCATCCGCTGCGCCTCGGTGCGCCGGAGGCGATTCCCTTCCTCAAGCGCCAGACCCGTCTGAGCTTCGCCCGCTGCGGCGTGATCGATCCGCTCTCGCTCGCCGATTATCAGGCGGCGGGCGGCTATCTCGGCCTCACGCGCGCGGTGGCGATGGCCGGGCCGGCCATGATCGAGACGGTGCTGGAGTCCGGCCTGCGCGGGCGCGGCGGCGCCGGGTTCCCGACCGGGATCAAGTGGCGCACCGCGGCGGCGGCCGCGGGCGGGCGCAAATTCATCGTCTGCAATGCCGATGAGGGCGATTCCGGCACCTTCGCCGACCGCATGATCATGGAAGGCGATCCGTTCCTGCTCATCGAGGGCATGACCATCGCCGGCCTCGCCGTCGGGGCGAGCAAGGGCTACATCTACACCCGATCCGAATATCCGCACGCGATCGCGACGATGAACGCGGCCATCGCGCTCGCCCGCGCGCAAGGGCTGCTCGGCGGCGACGTGCTCGGCTCCGGCCGCGGCTTCGAGCTGGAGATGCGCGTCGGCGCCGGCGCCTATGTGTGCGGTGAGGAGACGGCGCTGCTCGACAGCATCGAGGGCAAGCGCGGCCAGGTGCGCGCCAAGCCGCCGCTGCCCGCGATCACCGGCCTGTTCGGCTGCCCGACGGTGATCAACAATGTTCTCACCCTGATCGCCGTGCCATGGATTTTCAGCCATGGCGCCGGCGCCTATCGGGAGTTCGGCATGGGCCGCTCGCGCGGCACCATGCCGATCCAGCTCGCCGGCAATATCCGCCATGGCGGCCTCTATGAGACGGCCTTCGGCATCAGCCTCGGCGACCTGGTCGACGACATCGGCGGCGGCACCGCCACCGGCCGGCCGGTCCGGGCGGTGCAGGTGGGCGGGCCGCTCGGCGCCTATTTCCCCCCCGCCCTGTTCGACACCCCGTTCGACTACGAGGCCTTCGCCGCACGCGACGGGCTGATCGGCCATGGCGGCATCGTCGTCTTCGACGACAGTGTGGACATGGCGCGCCAGGCGCGGTTCGCACTGGAGTTCTGCAGCGTCGAGTCCTGCGGCAAATGCACACCGTGCCGCATCGGTTCGACGCGCGGGGTCGAGGTGCTCGACCGGGTGCTGGCCGGAGAGAATGTCGCGGCCAATCTCGCGCTGATCGAAGATCTCTGCCAGACGCTGAAATTCGGCTCGCTCTGCGCCCTCGGCGGCTTCACGCCCTATCCGGTGATGAGCGCGCTCACCCATTTCCGTGAAGATTTCATCCCGCGCCGCCCGCTCGCGGCTGAATAGGGAGACCACACCATGACCCTGATCGAGGAAATCGACTACGGCACGCCCGCCACCAACGCGACGCGCAGCGTCACGCTCAGCATCGACGGCTTTCCCGTCACCGTGCCGGAAGGCACCTCGATCATGCGCGCGGCCATGGAGGCCGGCGTGCAGATTCCGAAACTCTGCGCCACCGACATGCTCGACGCGTTCGGCTCCTGCCGGCTCTGTCTGGTCGAGATCGATGGCCGCAACGGCGCGCCCGCCTCGTGCACCACGCCCGTCGCCGAGGGCCTGGTGGTGCACACCCAGACGACGCGGCTGAAGCAGCTGCGCCGCGGCGTCATGGAGCTCTACATTTCCGACCATCCGCTGGACTGCCTGACCTGCGCGGCCAACGGCGATTGCGAGCTGCAGGACATGGCCGGCGCGGTCGGCCTGCGCGAGGTGCGCTACGGCTTCGCCGGCGAGAACCATCTCGATGCCGCCAAGGACGAATCCAACCCATACTTCACCTTCGATGCGGCGAAATGCATCGTCTGCTCGCGCTGCGTGCGCGCCTGCGAGGAAGTGCAGGGCACGTTCGCGCTGACCAT
Organism: Pseudomonadota bacterium; assembly: GCA_021815825.1. Lineage (GTDB taxonomy): Bacteria > Pseudomonadota > Alphaproteobacteria > Acetobacterales > Acetobacteraceae > JAJZVV01. Next base: position 61,814 of record JAKAZO010000007.1, on the reverse strand, counting down.
CGAGGGCCGCGGCTTCGATTCGAAGGTTTCGCCGAGTGCCGGCGAGGCGTTCCTCGATTCCGAATGCGTCTCCTGCGGCGCCTGCGTGCAGGCCTGCCCGACGGCGACGCTGATGGAGAAGTCCGTGATCGAGATCGGCCAGCCCGAGCACTCGGTCGTCACCACCTGCGCCTATTGCGGCGTCGGCTGCAGCTTCAAGGCGGAGATGCGCGGCGACGAAGTGGTGCGCATGGTGCCCTACAAGGACGGCAAGGCCAATCACGGCCATTCCTGCGTCAAGGGCCGTTTCGCCTGGGGCTATGCCACGCATCCGGACCGGGTGCTGACGCCGATGCTGCGCGAGCGCATCACCGATCCCTGGCGGCCGGTCTCGTGGGACGAGGCGATCGCCCACGTCGCGCGCGAATTCCGCCGCATCCAGGCCGAGCACGGCAAGGATGCGATCGGCGGCATCACCTCCTCGCGCTGCACCAACGAGGAGACCTATCTCGTCCAGAAGCTGGTGCGTGCCGGCTTCGGCAACAACAATGTCGATACCTGCGCCCGCGTCTGCCACTCGCCCACCGGCTACGGGCTCAAGGCGACGTTCGGCACCTCCGCCGGCACGCAGGATTTCGATTCGGTCGATCACGCCGACGTGATCCTGGTGATCGGCGCCAACCCGACCGACGGGCATCCCGTCTTCGCCTCGCGGATGAAGCGGCGGCTGCGCGAGGGCGCGAAGCTGATCGTCATCGATCCGCGCCGGATCGATCTCGTGCACACGCCCCATGTCGCCGCCGAGCATCATCTGCCGCTGCGCCCGGGCACCAATGTCGCGATGCTGACCGCGCTCGCGCATGTGATCGTCACCGAAGGGCTGGTCAACGAGGCGTTCGTGGCCGAGCGCTGCGACGCCGAGAGCTTCGCCGATTGGCGGGCTTTCGTCGCCGACGCGGCCAACAGCCCCGAAGCGATGGCAGCGGTCACCGGCGTGCCGGCGGAAGCCGTGCGCCAGGCGGCGCGGCTCTACGCCACCGGCGGCAACGCGGCGATCTATTACGGGCTCGGCGTGACCGAGCACAGCCAGGGAACGACGGCGGTGATGGCGATCGCCAACCTCGCCATGGCGACGGGCAATATCGGCCGGCCCGGCGTCGGGGTGAATCCGCTGCGCGGACAGAACAATGTCCAGGGCTCCTGCGACATGGGCTCGTTCCCGCACGAGCTGCCGGACTATCGGCACATCTCGGACGCGGCGGCGCGCGCCATCTATGAGCGGGAATGGGGCGTGCGGCTGGAGGCCGAGCCCGGCCTGCGCATTCCCAACATGATCGACGCCGCGCTGGATGGCAGTTTCCGCGGCCTCTACATCCAGGGCGAGGACATCGTGCAGTCCGACCCCAACACACACCACATGGTCGCCGGGCTGAGCGCGATGGAGTGCGTCGTCGTTCATGACCTGTTCCTGAACGAGACCGCCAACTACGCGCATGTTTTCCTGCCCGGCTCGTCGTTCCTGGAGAAGGACGGCACCTTCACCAACGCCGAGCGGCGCGTCGGCCGGGTGCGCAAGGTGATGGCGCCGCGCGCCGGACTGGCGGACTGGGAGGCGACGCAGGCGATCGCGCGCGCCATGGGCGTGCCCATGAACTATGCCCACCCGGGCGAGATCATGGACGAGATCGCGCGCACCACGCCGAGCTTCGCCGGCGTTTCCTATGCGCGGCTCGACGAGCTCGGCTCGGTGCAATGGCCATGCAACGAGACCGCGCCGACAGGAACGCCGACGATGCATATCGGGCAGTTCTCGCGCGGCCGCGGCCAGTTCATCGTCACCGAATACGTCCCGACCGATGAGCGCACGGGACCGCGCTTCCCGCTGCTGCTCACCACCGGGCGCATCCTCAGCCAGTACAATGTCGGCGCGCAGACACGGCGCACCGCCAACAGCACCTGGCACGCCGAGGACCGTCTGGAGATCCATCCGCACGACGCCGAGGAGCGCGGGGTGCGCGACGGCGACTGGGTGCGGCTGGCCAGCCGCGCGGGCGAGACGAGCCTGCGCGCGCGCATCACCGACCGCGTCGCGCCCGGGGTGGTCTACACGACGTTCCACCACCCGGACACGCAGGCCAACGTCGTCACCACCGAACATTCGGACTGGGCGACGAACTGCCCGGAATACAAGGTGACGGCGGTGCAGGTGTCGCGCTCGAATGGCCCCTCCGCCTGGCAGGAGGATTACCGGCGCCACGCCGAAGCCAGCCGCCGCGTCGCCGACCTCGCCGCCGAGTGATGCTGCCGCCGCAACCGGTCGTCCCGTCGGCGCCGTGGCTGTGGCGCGAGGGCGCGCCGCTGGCCGCGCGCCCGCGGCCGCTGCCGGAGGAGACGGCGGTGGCGCTGACCTATGGGCGCGCCACCTACGCGGTGATGATGGCGACGCCGGATGATCTCGAGGATTTCGCCGTCGGCTTCAGCCTCAACGAGGGCATCGTCACCGCCGCCGACGAGATCGCCGCGCTCGAGGTTCTCGCGCGTCCGCTCGGGATCGAATTGCGCATGGACCTGCCGCCCGCGCGCGAGACGGCGCTGATCGCGCGGCGCCGGCACGTGCTCGGCGCCACCGGCTGCGGCCTGTGCGGGATGGAAAGCCTGGAGGCGGCGACCGCGCCACCGCCGAAGGTGACGGCGGCGCTGCCCGTACCGGCGTTGGCGCTGGCCCAGGCGATGGCGGCGATGGCGTCGGCGCAGCGGCTCAACCGGGAGACCCACGCGGTGCACGCCGCCTGCTTCTGGGATCCCGCGAGCGGGGCCATGGTGCTGCGCGAGGATGTCGGCCGACACAACGCGCTCGACAAGCTGGCCGGCGCGCTGGCACGCGCTGGCACGCCGCCCGCGAGCGGCGTTCTGCTGCTGACGAGCCGGGTTTCGGTGGAACTGGTGCAGAAGGCGGCGGTGATGGGTGTGGGCGTCGTCGCGGCCGTATCGGTGCCGACGGCGCTCGCGGTGCGCGTCGCGGAGACTGCCGGCATCACGCTGATCGCCGTGGCGCGCGCTGATGGATTCGAGATTTTTGCGCACCCGGAACGTATTACCGCGAGGGTAACCGAGCATGTCGCCTGATCATCTCGTTTCGATGGCAAACCAGATCGCGCGCTTCTTCGCGCATCGCGGCGAAGCCCGCGCGGTACCCGAGATCGCTGATCATCTGAGGAAATTCTGGGATCCGCGCATGCGTCGTGCGATCGATCAGCATCTTGCCAACGGCGGCGCCGGCCTCGACCCGCTGGCACGCAAGGCCGTTGAAAGTCTGGCACCGGATGTGCGAAGGTCGCACACTGCTTGACTGGAGTCGAAGGCTCGGTCCTCAACGGCGGCAAGGATCGAACGAGACCGAGAGCACGAGGACATCCGGTTCTTCCCGGAGGTCGAACCGGGAGGCGATGAGGAAAATGTCGACCGTGATGCCGGCGGCAGGACCGCGGGCGGAGACACCGGGTTTGTTGAGCCGCGAGCGCATCGTCGCGGGAGAGCGGTTCAACCGCTGGCTGAGCCCGCCCGCCGCCCTGGCGATTCATCTCTGCATCGGCATGGCCTACGGGTTTTCCGTGTTCTGGCTGCCGATGACACGGCTCATTCCGCACCCGGACGCAGCGGCATGCGCGGGGCTGTCTTTCTGGGCCGAGCTTTTCACCACCAGTTGCAACTGGACGGTGCCCAGCGTCACCCACGTCTTCGAAATCTTCATTGCACTGCTCGGGATTTCCGCCGCCATCTGGGGCGGCTGGCTGGAGCATGCCGGGCCGCGGCGGGCCGGGTTCGTGGCCGCGCTCTGCTGGGGCGGCGGACTCGTTGTCCTCGGTGTCGCGGTCATGCTGCACCAGCTCTGGCTCGTCTATCTGGTTGCCATCGTCTGCGGCATCGGCCAGGGCATCGGCTACATCACCCCGGTATCCACGCTGATCAAATGGTTTCCGGACCGGCGCGGCATGGCGACCGGGTTCGCCATCATGGGCTATGGCGGCGGCGCAATGGTCGGCGCGCCGCTCGCGGTCTGGCTGATGGGCCATTTCGCGAGCGGCGGCATTCCAGGGGTCGCTCCGGCGCTGATGGCGATGGGCGTGATCTATTTCGTCGCGATGTCCGCGGGCGCCTTTGGCTTCCGCGTCGCGCCGAGCGGCTGGCGTCCCGCCGGCTGGGCGCCAACCGCGAGCATCGCGAGCGAACGGACGATGATCACGACGCGCCACGTGCATGTGAACGAAGCCTGGAAGACACCTCAGTTCTGGCTGATCTGGGGTGTGCTCGGCCTCAATGTCACGGCCGGCATCGCGGTGATCTCGATGGCCAGCCCGATGCTGCAGGACATGTTCGGCGCCAAGCTGGTCGGTGCCGACGCGACGACGATCAGCGCCGCGCAACGCGCCGCGGTGGTCGCGGCCGCCGCCGGGCTGGTCGGGCTCATCAGCCTTTTCAACTCGCTCGGGCGCCTGTTCTGGGCCTCGCTGTCCGACAGGATCGGCCGGAAGACCATGTATTTCACGATCTTCGTGCTCGGGATCGTGCTCTACGCGCTGCTGCCGACATGGGGCCATCTCGGCGTCGCGGCGCTCTTCGTGGGCTCGATCTGCATCATCATGAGCATGTATGGCGGCGGCTTCGCCACCGTCCCGGCCTATCTCGCGGACATATTCGGCACCCAGATGGTGGGGGCGATCCATGGCCGGCTCATCACCGCCTGGTCGGCGGCCGGCGTCATCGGGCCGGCCCTCATCGCCGGCCTGCGCCAGTTCCAGCTCGATCACGGGGTCGCCCGCACGCAGGTCTACGACATCACATTGTATGTCATGGCCGTCCTGCTGCTCGGCGGGCTGCTGTGCAACCTGTTCGTGCGGCCGGTGAACCCGAAGCACTGGATGAGCGACGAGCAGCTCGCCCGTGAACGCGCCCTGCAGCGTGAGGATCGTGTTGCGGAGAGCGCGGAGTTCGCCGGGCGGGGCCGCTTCGGGGCCACCGGCGTCCTCGCCTGGCTGGCCGTGGGGGTTCCGTTCCTGATCGGGCTGTTCATCGCGCTCGAGAAGGCGGCGGCGCTGTTCTGAGCGGGCCGGCGCGCGTGCCCGCGCGGATCGTCACGCTCACCCTCAACCCGGCCATCGATGTCGCCAGCGAGGCGGCGGCGGTGCGGCCGACCGAGAAGATCCGCACCTTCGCCGACCGTTTCGATCCTGGCGGCGGCGGTGTGAATGTCGCCCGCGTCATCGCCGCGCTCGGCGGCGAGGCGCATGCGCTGGTGCTGGCCGGCGGCGCCACCGGCCAATGGCTCGGCGAATTGCTGAACGCGGCCGGGATCGGCTGGGAGCGCGTGCCGATCGCCGGCCGCAGCCGCGTCAGCCTCACCGTCCATGACCGTTCGAGCGGGCTCGAATACCGCTTCGTCCCGGAAGGGCCCAGGGTCACCGAGGCCGAGTGGCAAGCCGTGCTGGCGCGGCTGGCGACGTTGGACGCGGCGTGGCTGGTCGCGAGCGGCAGCCTGCCGCCCGGCGTGCCGGACGATTTCTATGCCCGCGTCGGCGCCCTCGCCCGCGCGCGCGGGTTGCGCTTCGCCCTCGACACGTCCGGCCCCGCCCTGCGCGCCGCCGCCGCGGCGGGGGCGGGCATCGCGGTGCTGAAAGTCAGTCTCGGCGAGCTCGAATCGCTGCGCCGCAGACGCCTCGCGACCGCCGCGGCGCAGGACGCGGAGGCCGCCGCCCTGGTGCGCGCCGGCGCGGCGGATCGGGTCGCGGTCTCGCTCGGCGAGGAGGGTGCGCTGCTGGCGACCGCAGCCGGGGTGCGCCGCCTGGCCGGTCCGGCGGTGACGGTGCGCAGCGCCGTCGGCGCCGGTGACAGTTTCCTCGCCGCGCTGGTGCTCGCGCTGGCTCGCGGCGCCGATGACGGGGCGGCGCTGGCCGCCGGCGTCGCCGCCGGGACGATCGCCGTCACCCGTGTCGGGACGGCCCAGGTCGTGCGCGCGGAGGTTGAGGCCCTGGCGGAAAGGCTGCGCCCGTCCTCGGGCTGAGCCGGCCAGAAAATGCCCCGTTTCGCATCATGCGCTAACGGGGATATAACGAGTCCATGTCATCCGTATTATTGGCGGCAGCGCAGGCCGATCCGACCCGGGCTGTGGCCTTCGCGCTCCTTCACGCCGTGCTGGATCGCCGCCGCCCGCTCGAAGAAGCGCTCGATGCGCAGGGCGGGGTCGAGGCGCGCGACCGGGCCGCCGGCCACCGGCTCGCCGCCACGACGCTGCGCCGGCTCGGCACGCTCGACGCGGTGCTGGAGCCGCTGTTGCGCAAGCAGCCGCCGCAGCCGGTGCGCCATGTGCTGCGGCTTGGCGCGGCCGGGCTGCTGCTGCTCGATTCCCCCGCCCACGCCGCCGTCTCCACCGCCGTCGCCCTCTGCCGCAGCCTCGGGCTCGACGCCTTCGCCGGCCTCGTCAATGCGGTGCTGCGGCGCGTCGCGGCCGACGGGCCGGCGCTGCTCGAGGGGCTGGACGGTCCGCGCCTGGACACGCCGCCATGGCTCTGGGCGGCCTGGAGCCGCTATTGGGGTGAGGCCACCCGCGCCATCGTCACCGCGCACACGGCCGAGGCGCCGCTCGATATCACCCTGGCGCCCGGCGCCACGCCGCCACCGGGCGGAACGGCGCTGCCGACGGGCTCGCTCCGCTTCCCGCCGGGAACCCAGGTCACGGCGCTGCCAGGCTTCGCCGCGGGGGCGTTCTGGGTGCAGGACGCCGCCGCGGCCCTGCCCGCCCGGCTGCTGGCGGCCCGGCCGGGCGAGCGGGTCGCCGATCTCTGCGCCGCGCCGGGCGGCAAGACCGCTCAGCTCGCCGCGACCGGGGCGCACATCGTCGCGGTGGAGCGCGACAAGACCCGCCTCGCGCGGCTGCGCGAAAACCTGGCGCGCCTCGGCCTGACGGCCGAAACGGTCGGCGCGGACGCGGCGCGGTGGCACCCGTCGCTGCCGTTCGACGCCGTCCTGCTGGACGCGCCGTGCAGTGCGACCGGCACGATTCGCCGCCATCCCGATGTCGTCCATCGCCGTCGCCCGACCGACATCGCCGCCCTGGCCACGGCCCAGGACCGGCTGATCGAAGCTGCCGCCGCGCTGCTGCGCCCGGGCGGGCGGCTGATCTACGCCGTCTGCTCGCTGCAGCAGGAGGAAGGACCCGACCGGATCGCGGCCGCGGTGGCCCGCGGGAGGCTCCGTCACGTTCCATTCACGATCTCCGAACTGCCTGGCCTGCACGCCGCGATTGCACCCGACGGGACGCTGCGCACCCACCCCGCCCTGTGGCCCGAGCATGGCGGCCTGGACGGATTCTTCGTCGCGCGCCTGGAGAGACTGTAAGCAGCCGCTTGTGCAACGCGGAGCGGCCTGTCTAGAACCGGGCATGATCCCTTCCTCCCCTCAGCCCGACCCGATGGCCCGCGCCGTGATCGCCCCGAGTCTCCTGGCGGCCGATTTCGGCCGCCTCGCCGAGGAAGCGCGGGCCGTGGCCGCGGCTGGCGCGGACTGGCTGCATCTGGACGTCATGGACGGGCATTTCGTGCCGAATATCAGCTTCGGCCCGCTGGTCGTGCAGGCGCTCCGCCGCCATGCTTCCCTGCCGTTCGACGTACATCTGATGGTCGCACCGGTCGATCCGGTGATCGGCGCCTTCGCCGAAGCCGGCGCCGACCAGATCACCGTCCACGCCGAGGCCGGGCCGCATCTGCACCGCTCGCTCCAGCTCGTGCGCAGCCTCGGCAAGCGCGCCGGCGTGGCGATCAACCCGGCCACACCCGCCGAGGCGGTGGCGCCGGTGCTCGACCTGGTCGATCTCGTTCTGGTGATGACGGTGAACCCGGGCTTCGGCGGCCAGCGTTTCCTCGACAGCCAGCTGCCCAAGATCGCCACGCTGCGCCGGATGATCGCGGCGTGCGGCCGCAGCGTCGCGCTGGAGGTCGATGGCGGCATCACCGCCGAGACGGCGCCGCGCGCCCGCGCCGCCGGGGCAGAGGTGCTGGTCGCCGGCACCGCGATCTTTGCCGCTCCCGACTACGCCGCCGCCATCGGCGCGCTGCGCGGCGCCGCGGACGGCGGCGGAGCGCGCCGATCATGAGTGGGCTCGATCCACGGCGCTGGCTGCGCGACGCGCGCCGCGCGATGGCCCGCCTGCCCAGCCTGCGCATCGCCCGGGTGCCGGACGCCCCGGCCCTGCCGGTGCGCGACCCGTGGCCCGGCGACCCGACGCGGGGGGCGCATCTGCTCAAGGGCGAGCTGGCTTTCGCCGGCGGCGTGAGGCCGCTGCGGCTGGGGGATTGGGCCGAAATCTCCGGGGCCGAGCCGCTGCGCCGGCACGCGCACGGGTTCGGCTGGCTGCGCGACCTGCGGGCGCTGGGCACCGACTCGGCCCGGCTGCGCGCCCGCGCCCTGGTTGCCGACTGGATCGCCACCCCGGCGCATGAGGCGCTGGCCGGGCAGCCCGACGTAACCGGCGCGCGGCTCGCCGCCTGGCTCGGGCATTATGATTTCTTCGCCGCCTCGGCCGATGACCTGTTCCGCCAGCGGCTGATGGCGCGCCTCGTCGGCGATGCAAGGGCACTCGCCGCCGCGCTGCCGGCGGAGGAACAGGATGCGCGCGCCTTCACCGCGCTCAAGGGATTGATCGCGGCCGCGGTGGCCCTGCCCGAACAGGCCGCCTTCCTGACCCGCGCGCTGCGCTTCCTGCCCCAGGAGATCGCCCGCCAGGTGCGCGCCGACGGCAGCCATGCCGAGCGCAGCCCGGCGGCCCATCTCGCGGCGCTGCAGGAGCTGACCGAGATCCGGGCGCTGCTCCAGGCCGCGCAGGTGCCACCGCCGCCGGCGCTGGCGAGCGCCATCGAGCGGCTGGGGCCGGCGCTGCGGGCGCTGCGCCATGGCGATGGCGGGCTGGCGCTGTTCAATGGCAGCACCGAGGAGACGCCGGCGCTGATCGATCTGGCGCTGAGCCAGGCCGGGCGCAGCGGCCGGGCGCCGATGAGCCTCGCCGAGGGCGGCTTCCAGCGGCTGCAGGCCGGGCGCAGCGTCATCATCGCCGACTGCGCGCCCCCGCCGCCGCACGGGCTGGACCGCTTCGCCCATGCCGGCACGCTCTCCTTCGAGTTCTCGGTCGGCCGCGACCGGATGATCGTGAATTGCGGCGCCGCGCCCGCCGGCGCCGCCGAGTGGCGCGACGCGCTGCGGGCGACCGCGGCGCATTCGACGCTGGTGATCGCCGACACCTCCTCCTCCGAGCTGCGCCCCGAAGGGCTGGGCCGGCGTCCGGAGAAGGTGGAGATGCAGCGCCAGGAGGCGAGCGGGGCGCACTGGCTGGAGGCCAGCCACGATGGCTGGCGCAAGCCGTTCGGGGCGGTGCATCGGCGCCGGCTCTACATCGCCGAGAGCGGCGAGGATCTGCGCGGCGAGGATGCCGTCGAGGCCGCAACGCCACAACCCTTCACCATCCGCTTCCACCTCCACCCGGCGGTGAATGCCAGCCTGCAGCACGACGCCGAGGCGGTGCTGCTGCGTCTGCCGCATGGCGGCGGCTGGCGGCTGAGGGCCGACGGCGCGCGCATCAGCATCGAGGAGAGCGTCTATCTCGGCGCCCCGGAACCGAGACGCGCCGAACAGGTGGTCCTCGCCGTCGATGCGGATGGGCCGCAACTGGTCAAATGGGCGATCACGAAAGTAGGCTGAGCATGACCGATCTCGTCGCCATTCGCCGCGCCCTGATCTCCGTCTCCGACAAGGCCGGCCTGCTCGACCTTGCCGGCGCCCTGGCGGCGCGCGGGGTGGAGATCCTGTCCACCGGCGGCTCCGCCCGGGCGCTGCGCGAAGCCGGGATCGCCGTCACCGAGGTCTCGGCCCATACCGGCTTTCCCGAGATTCTCGATGGGCGGGTCAAGACGCTGGTGCCGCAGATCCATGGCGGCATCCTCGGCCGGCGCGATGCGCCCGAGCACCTCGCCCAGATGGCCGCGCACGACATCGCGCCGATCGATCTCGTCGCCGTCAATCTCTATCCGTTCGAGGCGACGGTGGCGCGCGGAGCGGATTTCGCGGAATGCGTCGAGACCATCGATATCGGCGGTCCGGCGCTGATCCGGGCGGCGGCGAAGAACCACGATTTCGTTGCTGTGCTGACCGATCCGGCGCAGTACGAGGCGGTCGCGGCGGAAATCGACGCCACCGGCGGCACGCGTCTGGCCACCCGCAAGCGCCTCGCCGGCGAGGCCTATGCCCGCACCGCCGCCTACGATGCCGCCATCGCCACCTGGTTCGCCGGCGCCGACGCGCTGCCCGAACGGCTCGCCTTCGCCGGTGTGCGGCGGCAGAGCCTGCGCTACGGCGAGAACCCGCACCAGCGTGCGGCGTTCTATGCCACCGGCACGCGTCCCGGCGTCGCCACCGCGCGGCAGGTCCAGGGCAAGGAGCTATCCTACAACAACATCAACGATACCGATGCCGCCTTCGAGTGCGTGGCCGAGTTCAGCGCGCCGAGCGTCGTCATCGTCAAACATGCCAATCCGTGCGGGGTCGCGAGCGCGGCGAGCCTCGCCGAGGCCTGGCCGATGGCGCTGCGCTGCGACCCGGTCTCCGCCTTCGGCGGCATCGTGGCGCTGAACCGGACGCTGGACGCGGCGACCGCGGAGCAGATTTCCGCGCTGTTCACCGAGGTCATCGTCGCGCCGGACGCCGACGAGGCGGCGCTGGCCATCCTCGCCCGCAAGAAAAATCTCCGTCTGCTCCTCACCGGCGGGCTGCCGGACCCGGCCGCGCCCGGACCAGCCTTCCGCAGCGTCGCCGGCGGGTTCCTGGCCCAGACGCGCGACAGCGGCCGCATCGAGGCCGAGGATTTGCGCGTGGTCACGCGCCGGGCCCCCAGCGAGGCCGAGCGCGCCGATCTGCTCTTCGCCTTCCGCGTCTGCAAGCACGTGAAATCGAACGCCATCGTCTACGCCAAGGGCGGTGCGACGACCGGCATCGGCGCCGGGCAAATGAGCCGGGTGGACAGCGCGCGGATCGCGGCGTGGAAGAGCGAGGAGGCGGCGCGCGCGGCCGGCCTCACGGAGGCGCTGGTGCGCGGCAGCGTCGTCGCCTCGGATGCGTTCTTCCCCTTCGCCGATGGGCTCGAGGCTGCGGTGGCGGCCGGTGCCACGGCGGTGATCCAGCCCGGCGGCTCGATCCGCGACGCCGAGGTGATCGCCGCCGCCGACGCCGCCGGCGTCGCCATGGTCTTCACCGGCATGCGGCATTTCCGCCACTGAGGGCGGTTGGCGGAAACCAACCGGCGCTCAGAGCTCCTCGACCGCCTCCACACCCGCCACCTGCTTCAGCGCCTCGCCGAGCCGTGGCGTGACGTGGAAGCCGCCCGGCAGCGCGATCTCGACCGACTGCGCCGGACCGATCCGGGGGATCAGCACCACCCGCCCGCGGCCGCCGCGTTCGCGCCCGAGCAGGGCGCGGATCGACGCCACCGCCTCGCCGGCGCCGAGCCAGACGCGTAGCCCGCTGGCCGCTGAGGCGGCCGCCGCGTCGAGGCCGGCGAGATCTTGCGCGGTGATGCGCAGCGTCTCGCCTTCGAGGCGGATCTCGGCGCTCGCCAACACGCTCGTGCCCGGCTCCAGCAGCGCGCCGGCGCGGGCGAGCACCTCGCTGAACAGCGTCACTTCATAGGAGCCGGCCATGTCGGTGAGCCGTACCCAGGCCATGCGGCTGCCGGTGCGGGTCATGCGCTGCTTCACCGCGACCACGGTGCCGGCGAGCTTGACCCGCGCCGCGCCATTGACGGCGCGCGCTTCGAGCTGGTTGCTCGCCACGACGCCGAGGCGGCGCAGGGCGGTGGCGTAGGCATCGAGCGGGTGAGCCGTGAGGTGGAAGCCGATCGCCTCGGCCTCGTAGCCGAGCCGGTCGAGGCTCTGCCACTCCGCGACCGTCGGCAGGCGCAGTGGCTCGGGCTGCCCGCCGCCGAACAGGCCGACCTGGCCGCTGCCGCGCTCCTCGGCGGCTTCCTGGGCGCGGCGAAGGATGGTCTCCGCACCGGCCACCACCCGTGCCCGGCTTTCGCCCAGGGAGTCGAACGCGCCGGCGCGGGCGAGCGTCTCGATCTGCATGCGGTTGAGCGATTGCGGCTCGATGCGCACGGCGAAATCGGCGAGATCGGTGAAGGGCCGTGCGCCGCGCGCCGCGGTCAGCGAGCGCATCGCCGCCATGCCGACCTTCTTCACGGCGGCGAGCGCGTAGCGGATCGCCAGGCTGCCGTCGGCGAGGCGCTCGATGCTGAAATCGGCCGCCGAGCGGTTGATGTCCGGGGGCAGGATGCGAATGCCGAGCCGGCCCGCCTCCTGGCGCAGCGCCGCGAGCCGGTCGGTGTTGTTGATGGCGAGCGAGAGACAGGCGGCGATGAAGGCCACCGGATGGTTCGCGCGCATCCACGCGGTCTGATAGGCGAGCAGCGCGTAGGCGGCAGCGTGGGATTTGTTGAAGCCATAGTCTGCGAACTTCGCCATCAGGTCGAAAATCTCGCCGGCCTTGGCAGGCTCGATGCCGTTGGCGGTGGCGCCATCGGTGAAGATGCGCCGCTGCGCCTCCATCTCGGCGCGGATCTTCTTGCCCATCGCCCGCCGCAGCAGGTCCGCCGCGCCGAGCGAGTAGCCCGCCATCGTCTGCGCGATCTGCATCACCTGTTCCTGGTAGACCATGATGCCGTAGGTCTCGTCCAGGATCTCGCGGATGGCCGGATGCGGCGGCTCCCACGCCTCGCCGTGCTTGCGCTGGCAATAGGCGGGGATGTTCGCCATCGGCCCGGGGCGATAGAGCGCGACGGCGGCGATCAGATCCTCGAACCGGTCCGGGCGCATCTGGCGCAGCACGTCGCGCATGCCCTGGCTTTCGAACTGGAACACCCCGCCGGCATCACCCTTCTGCAGCATGTCGTAGGTGCGTGCATCGTCGAGTGGCAGCCGGTCGAGATCGATCCGAAGGCCCAGCTCGCGCAGGAACAGCACCGCCTTGTGCAGGATGGTAAGCGTCGTCAGGCCGAGAAAGTCGAACTTAACCAGCCCCGCCTGCTCGACATATTTCATCGAATACTGGGTGACGAGCAGCTCCGAACGCGGATCGCGATAGAGCGGCACCAGCTCGATCAGCGGCCGGTCGCCGATGACGACGCCGGCGGCATGGGTGCTGGCGTGGCGATAGAGTCCCTCGATCTGCAGGGCGATCTCCAGCAGCCTGCGGATCGCCTCGTCGTCGTCACGCAGCTGCTGCAGACGCGGCTCGCCATCGATCGCCTGCTGCAGCGTCACCGGCTTGGCCGGATTGTTCGGAATCAGCTCGGCGACTTTGTTCACCTGGCCGAAAGGCAGACCGAGCACGCGCCCGACATCGCGCACCGCTGCGCGCGCCTGCAGCTTGCCGAAGGTGATGATCTGCGCCACCCGGTCCGCGCCATATTCACGGCGCACATACTCGATCACCTCGTCCCGCCGGTCCTGGCAGAAATCGATGTCGAAATCCGGCATCGACACGCGTTCGGGATTGAGGAACCGCTCGAACAGCAGGTTGAAGCGCAGCGGATCGAGATCCGTGATGGTCAATGCCCAGGCGACGACAGAGCCCGCGCCCGAGCCGCGCCCCGGACCCACCGGGATGCCCTGCGATTTCGCCCACTGGATGAAGTCGGCAACGATGAGGAAATAGCCCGGGAAACCCATCCGGGCGATGATTTCGAGCTCGTACGCGAGCCGGTCGCGGTAGCGCGCCCCGGTCGCAGCGTCGGCGCCCATCGCGGCGAGGCGCGCAGCGAGCCCGTCGCGCGCCATGGCGCGCACCGTCTCCTCCTCGCTGGCGCCGTCGTGCACCTTGGGACAGACCGGCAGCAGCGGCTTGCGCGGCTCGGCCATCACCGCGCAGCGCTGGGCAATGGCGATGGTATTGTCGCAGGCTTCCGGAAGATCCGCGAAGGCCGCGCGCATCGCGGCGGCGGACTTGAACCAGTGCCCGGGCGTGACGCGCCGGCGCGCCGTTTCCGAGAGCACGCGGCCTTCGGCGATGCAGAGCAGCGCATCGTGCGCCTCGTACATCTCCGGGCGCGCGAAATAGCAATCATTCGTCGCCACCAGCGGCAGGCCGGCGGCGTCGGCGAGCGCGATCAGCCCGGGCTCGATCGCCGTCTCGAGGGCCCCGCCATGGCGATGGAGTTCGACGACCGTGCGGTCCGCGAACGCCTCGGCGAGGGCGGCGAGAAGCCGCTCCGCCTCGTCGCGCTGACCGTCGGCGAGAAGCCGCGCCAGCGGGCCGGCACCGCCGCCGGTGAGCAGGATCAGCCCGGCCGCGTGCTGGCACAGCGTGTCGAGCCCGACCTGGGGCCGCAGCCCGGGCTCGGTGTGCAGAAAGCCAGCCGAGGACAGGCGCTGGAGATTATCGAGCCCGACGGCATCCTGCGCCAGCAGCACCAGCGTTTCCGGCGGCAGGCGCGGATTGTCCAGGCGCGTCAGCGCGAGCTGGCAGCCGATGATCGGCTGCACGCCCTTCGCCACGGCGGCCTGGCTGAACTCGAGCGCGCCGAACAGATTGCCGCTGTCCGTGAGCGCCACCGCCGGCATGCCGGCCTCGCGGGCCAGCGCGGGCAACTTCTCTGCCTTGATCGCCCCTTCGCTGAGCGAATAGGCGGAATGCACGCTGAGATGGACGAAATCGGCGCGCGCCATCGGCTCAGCCCGGTTCGATCAGCCCGTCGCGCAGGCGCACCGTGCGGTCCATGCGCTGGGCCAGGTCGGCGTTGTGCGTGGCGATGAGTGCCGCGACACCGTGGTGGCGGACCACATCGAGCAGCGCATCGAACACGAATTCAGCGGTGTGCACATCGAGATTGCCGGTCGGCTCGTCGGCGAGCAGCAACCCGGGCGCGTTGGCGAGCGCGCGCGCGATGGCGACACGCTGCTGCTCGCCGCCGGAGAGCTTGCCCGGCAGATGGGTGAGCCGCGCCGAGAGGCCGAGCATGCCGAGCAGTTCGGCGGCATGGGCGAGCGCCGCGCGTCGCGTCCGCCCAGCCAGGATCTGCGGCAGGGCGACATTCTCCTGGGCGGTGAATTCGCCGAGCAGGTGGTGGAACTGGTAGACGAAGCCGATGCGGTCGCGGCGGATGCGCGTGCGCTCCGCGTCCGCCAGCGCCGCGGCATCGCGCCCGTCGACGAGAACGCTGCCGCCATCGGGCTTTTCCAGCAGGCCCGCGAGATGCAGCAAGGTGGATTTGCCGCTGCCGGAGGGGGCGACGAGGGCGACGATCTCGCCCGCCCGCAATGTCAGATCGGCGCCGCACAGCACCGGCAGCGCCCCACCCTCGGTGCGGAAGACGCGCCGCACCGCGCGCAGCACCAGCGGGTCACTCATGCCGCAGCGCCTCGATCGGATCGGTGCGCGCCGCACGCCAGCTCGGATAGAGCGTGGCGACGAGCGAAAGCCCCAGCGCCATGGCGATGATCTGCGTCACCTCGTGCCAATCCAGCCGTGCCGGCAGATGCGTCAGGTAGTAGACCTCCGGGTTGAATACCTGCGCCCCCGTCGCCGCCTCGACCCAGCCCTGGATGGTGCGGATGTTGTGGCAGAAGACGACGCCGAGCGCGGTGCCGGCGAGAGTGCCGGTGACACCGACGGAGGCGCCGCACATCAGGAAGATGCGCATCACCGCCCCCTGGCCGGCGCCGATGGTGCGCAGCACGGCGATGTCGCGCGTCTTGTCCTTGACCATCATGATCAGCGAGGAGACGACGTTGAAGGCGGCCACGAGGATGATCAGGGTCAGGATCAGAAACATCACGTTCTGCTCGACCTGGACCGCGGCGAAGAAACTGTCGTTGCTGTGCTGCCAGTCGACGATGCGGATCGGCAGGTCGCCGAGCGCGTCGCGGATCGCGTCGCTGACCTCGCCGACGCGCAGCGGATCGCGCACCCGCACCTCGATCTGCGTCACCGCGCCCTTGGACTGGAAGAAGATCTGCGCGGCCTGCAGCGGCAGGAACACGTAGTTGCTGTCATATTCGTTGAGGCCGACCTGGAAGATGGCGACCACCTTGTAGGCGCGCACGCGCGGCACGGTGCCGAACGCGGTCGCCGCCCCCTGCGGGGAGACCAGCGTGAGCGAATCGCCGACGCGCAATCCGAAGCGCTGGGCAAGGCCGACACCGATGGCGATGGCATCCTCGCCGGTGAAACCATCGAGCGAGCCGGCGCGGATGTTGCGGCTGACGGCGCTCAGGGCACGCAGATCGGCCGGCGCGATGCCGCGGACGAGGCCGCCGGTGCCACCCCGATCGGTGGTCAGCAGCGCCTGGCCATCGACCACCGGCACCGCCGAGACGACATCGCCCATGGCGCGCAGCCGCGCCACGAGCGAATCGTAGTCGCGCAGCGGCGCGCCCTCGGCATAGATACCGAGATGGCCGTTGAGGCCGAGGATGCGGTTGAGCAGATCGACCTTGAATCCGCCCATGACGCTCATGACGATGATGAGCGTCGCGACGCCGAGCGCGATGCCGACGAGGGAAAACCCGGCGATCACCGAAACGAACCGCTCGCCGCGCCGCGAGCGCAGATAGCGGCCGGCGACCATGCGCTCGAAGCTGTTGAACATGCTCAGCCCAGCCGCGCCAGCGCCTCGTCGAGGGAAAGGTCCGCGCGTTCGCCGCTGGCCCGGCGCTTCAGTTCAACCCGGCCGGCGGCCGCGCCGCGCGGCCCGACGATGATCTGCCACGGATGGCCCATGAGATCGGCGTCGGCGAACTTCACCCCGGCGCGCTCGGCGCGGTCGTCATACAGCACGCCAGTGCCGAGCCTCTCATAAAGCTCGTCGCAGGCACGGTCGCAAACGGCGTCACCCGGCTTGAGGTTGAGGATGACGGCACGGAACGGGGCGACGCTGTCGGGCCAGATGATGCCCTGCGCGTCGTGCGACGCCTCGATGATGCCGCCGACAAGGCGGCTGACGCCGATGCCGTAGCTGCCCATCTCGGGATGCAGCGGCGCGCCGTCCGGCCCGGCCACGGCGAAGCCCATCGCGGCGCTGTATTTGGTGCCGAAATAGAAAATATGGCCGACCTCGATGCCACGGCCCTCGCGCCGGTCGGCCTCCGGCACGCGCTGGAAGGCGGTGGCGTCGTGCTTCTCGTCGGTGGCGGCGTAGTGGCTCGTCATCAGCGCGGTGAAGCGGGCGAGATCGCTGTCCGAGGCGTGATCGAAATTGCCGCCCGAGTAGTCGATCGCCTCGAAGGCGGCGTCGTAGAAGACCTGGCTCTCCCCGGTCGGGGCCAGGATGATGAATTCGTGGCTGAGGTCCCCCCCGATCGGCCCGGTCTCCGCTTGCATCGGGATCGCCTTGAGCCCCATGCGCTGGAACGTGCGCATGTAGGCCAGCATCATTTGCCGGTAGCTGCGCACCGCGCCCGCATGGTCGAGGTCGAAGCTGTAGGCGTCCTTCATGAGGAATTCGCGTCCGCGCATGACGCCGAAACGCGGCCGCACCTCGTCGCGGAACTTCCACTGGATATGGTACACCGACTGCGGCAGCTCGCGATAGGAGCGCACCGACTGGCGGAAAATGTCGGTGATCATTTCCTCGTTGGTCGGCCCGTAGAGCAGTTCGCGATCGTGGCGGTCGCGGATGCGCAGCATCTCCTTGCCATATCCGTCATAGCGCCCGCTTTCGCGCCATAACTCGGCGGGCTGGATGGTCGGCATGAGCAGCTCCTGGGCGCCGATCGCGTCCTGCTCCTCACGCACGATGCGGGCGATGTTGTTGAGCACGCGCAGCCCGGCGGGCAGCCAGGCGTAGATGCCGGCGGCGGTCTGGCGCACCAGACCGGCGCGCAGCATCAGCCGATGCGAGGCGATCTGCGCCTCGGCCGGGGTTTCCTTGAGCGTGGGGATCAGGCAGCGGGAGAGGCGCATCGGCGATGGCATCCAGAATGGGGACAAGATGGGGGGCAGGGGCGGACGCACCCTACAGGCGCCCGCGCCGGGCCGGAAGCCCGGCCGCGAGTCGCGCGGAATGGGTCGATTGTGCATTGCACAAGATGGTTAGTGATCACAAATTCGTGAGGTCGTCGCTGAATCCGGTCAGACCAGGGTGACTTGGCGCGCCAGCCGCTGTAACAAGCTGTTGCTTCACGTTGCCGAGGGGAAAGACCCGGGCGCGAGCCAAGTTTGGGGAGGAGACAGGCTTGGCGCGGCAGGATGGGGGCGATCCTCCTCCTGCCGTTTTAGCGTACGGGCCCG
>JAKAZO010000007.1:24448-43414 GCA_021815825.1 Pseudomonadota bacterium | reverse complement strand
GTCGGCGAAGACCAGAGCCGAGCCCGAGCAGGGGATCGCCAGCGGCTTCTCCGCCAGCGGCCGGCCGGCTGTGTCATGCAGCACCAGCCGGGTCTCGGACCGCGCCCGCCACGGCGCCGATGCCGGATAGATCAGCAGCGTGAAGGCGCGCATGCCCTCCCCGCCCAGACGTAGGAAGAGGCGCGTCGAGAGGCCCGGCGGCGGGCCGGAATAGGATTGCGGCTCGTCCTTGTAGGTCAGCAGCGTGTTGAACATGTGGGCGCCGAAGCTGGTCTCGGCCTCGTGGCCGGACTGCCGCTCGGCGAACCGCACCAGCGCGTGCAGCCAGCCATCCGCCTCGCCGCCGTCGCGGAAATCATAGACCAGCTCGGCATGGCCGCCGGCCGCGAGCGCGTCCGGGGCGAGCAGCGTGTCGAGATCGATGGCGCAGGCATGGTCGCGCGCCAGCCGCCCGATGACATGCGCGGCGACCCGCTCCCCGGCCGGATCGAACACGTCCAGCCGCAGCGGCAGCGAGCGCTGTGTCGTCGCCATCGGCGTCGGCAGCACGACGGTGCGGAAGCGCCCGCGCGGCAGCACCGGGAACGGCAGCAGGAAGCCGCGCCCGAGCCCGGCCGGCAGGGCGGCGATCATCGGGTCGGGCGCGAGATCCGTGCGCTCGACATTGACATGGGCGATGTGCGTCCGGCCTTCGCGCACCACCTCGTAGCGCGGCCGCACCACGTGCTGCCCGGCCCTGAACTCGATCTGCGCCGGCCAGGCGAGACCGGGCAGCAGCGCGGCGCAATCGATCGCGACCGAAGCGAAGGGAGCGACCGCGTGCGGCCAGGCCGCCGTCGCCTCCGCGCCCATGCGCCCGAGCGCCACGGCGCCGGGCGGGATCGGCACGGCGTGGCTGTTCTGCAGCCAGAGCACGACCCGCTCGTCCGGCCGGGGCGCCGGCAGGCCGGCGTAGAGCGCGGCGGGCCAGGCGTTGGCGTCGTGGGTGCAGGAGAGGCTGGCGCCGGCGCCAACGCCAGAGCCGACGTAGGTGTCGAGGGCGTATTTCACCACGTCGTGCCCGGCCGCGCCGATGGCGTGGAGAAAGAGCTGGCCGGTGAAGGCCGGCAGGCCGAAGCGGCGGCGGACCGCGGCGCTGTCGATGACGATCCCGGCCCCATCGCCGGCGACCGGCTCCTCCCACGTCGCCAGAACACGGCCGTCGGCGTCGAACAGGCGCAACCAGAGCCGGATCGCCCCGGCGCCATAGCCGGACCAGTAATTGGCGGTGACGAGGCGGGTCGAGAGCCCGCCGGCATCGCGGAAGAAGGCGAAGTTGGTGGCGAAATTGAGCCGGTCGAGATAGCGCGCCGGGTTGGTCAGCATCGCCGCGGGCAGCCGCGCCGCATCCAGCGTCGCCAGCTCGGTGCCCGCCGCCAGCAGGGGCGCCAGACGCGCGGCGAGGCGCGCGGCATCGAAGGCGGCGATGAGCACGCTCGGCGCGCGCGTCGCCGCCAGTTCGGTGAGCGGGCGGGTGACGCAGCCGGCCCGCGGCAGTCCGATCGCGCGCACGTCCTGCACGAAGACATCGGCGAGCGGCGGCAGGCCCGGCGCCAGCGCGGCCAGCGCCGGCGCGATGCCGTCCACGTCCACCACCGCGACCGGCCCGCGCGCGGCCAGGCGCGCCGCCAGCGCCGCCAGCGCCTCGGCGGCCAGCGGATGGGCGAGCGCCTTGTAGAGCACGTTGCCGCCCTGCTTCTGGTCGAACGTCTCGATCGGCAGCATCACGCCCCCCTCAGATGCCGAACCGCCGGCGCAGCTCGCGCGCTGCCGCCGGGGTATCATCGATCGCCGCAACCGGCCAGAGATCGAGCCGTCCGCTGAACCAGCGCACCCGCTGCTCGTCGAGCAGGCCCTGGATGAACAGGCGCTGGCGCCGCGAGCGCCCCGGCAGGGGGGCGATCAGCACCGGTGCGCGGGTGGCCACCGCCTCGGAGATCATCGAGACGCTGTCCATGGTGGCAATGATGGCGTCGGCGTGGGCGAGCAGGCCGAAATACGGGTTCTCGCCGCTGCCGTCCCAGATCATCGCCCCGCGCGGCGCCAGCGTCTCGCGCAGCACGGCCACCGCCTCCGGCGCGGTGCGCCGCGAGGGCGTGAGCGCGAGGCCGACCCGGTCGCGGTCCATCATTTCGGCGAGCGACGCGGCGAGGCCCCGGGCGACGCGCGCATCGAGCCGGTAGCGCCCGTTGCTGCCGCCGACCAGCACGGCGACCAGCGGGCGCGGCAGGGCGGCAAAGGCGCCGGCCCAGCGCGCCGCCGCCTCGGCCAGGCGCGCCGGCGTGACCCGGTGCAGGGCGGTGCGGGTGACGACGATATTGGCGCCGTCCAGCTCGTCATGGCGAGCGGCGAAGATCACATCGAAGCGGCGCGGGTCCATGCGCGGATGCTGGATCTGCGCCACCGCCCGCCCCCGCCGCCGCAGCGCCGCGCCCACCGCCGCGCCAACGCCACCGCAGCCGATGATCAGCTCGGGCAGCGGTGGCGCGAGGACATCGGCGGACACCGCCGCCAGCGGCGCCGGCCAGACCCGGGCCGGCAGCCAGCGCCAGGGCAGACGCGGTTGCAGCGGCCGCAAGCCGACTGCGAGATCGGCCGCCTCGGCCAGGCCCAGCGCCTGTGCCTGCAGGCCGGCATAGGGCTCGCTGAGAATCCATGCGTGCGGTGGGGAGGGCGGGGCTGCGTCCATGCGCGGGCTTTTCCGCCCCCTGCCCGGCCGGGTCAATGCTGCCCCTTGACGCCGGCACCGGCATGCGCCATCTCGACGAAACAGGACCGTTGCGGTCCCCTTATCCCCCGACCCCGCTGGGAAATTCCCGGCGCGGATCATGTGTATGTTGCTCGAACCGGCGCAGGAGGCTGGCGCGCACGCTCATGCTGAGGCTGTCGAAACTCACCGATTACGCCGTCGTCGTGATGGTGCGGCTGGGCCGGGGGGAAGCGGTGCAGACCTCGCCGTGCATCGCCGCCGCCACCGGCGTGCCCGAACCGACCGTGGCCAAGGTTCTGAAAATCCTCTCCGCCGCCGGTCTCGTCGCCTCCCACCGCGGGGCCCGCGGCGGCTACCGGCTGGTCCGTCCGCTCGACGCGGTGCCGATCGCCGACATCATCGCCGCCATCGACGGACCGATCGCGCTCACCGCCTGCGTCGATGGCGGGACCAGTTGCGAGGCCCAGGGGCTTTGCCCGATGCGCGGGCGCTGGGACCCGGTGAACCGGGCCATCGAGGCCGCGCTCGCCGGCATCACCCTCGCCGACATGGCCGATCCGGGCCCGACCTTCGCCGCTCCCGGCGAGGCCGCGGCGCTGGGTCCACGGGCGCTGCCGCTGTCCGCACTCCACGTCGCCGAATAGGCGCCGCTCCGCGCCGTCACGAAGGGTCCGCCATGCAAGCCGTCGCCGAAACCACCGATCCCGTGCAGGCTCTCACGCAGTCCGGCTACAAATGGGGATTCGCCACCGAGATCGAGACCGAACTGGCGCCCAAGGGTCTCAACCCCGACATCATCCGGCTCATCTCGGCCCGCAAGGGCGAGCCCGGCTGGCTGCTCGAATGGCGGCTGAAGGCCTACGCAGCGTGGCTGACGATGACGGAGCCGCACTGGGCGATGCTCGCCTACCCGCCGATCGACTACCAAGATCTGCACTACTACGCCGCGCCGAAGCGCAAGCCCGGGCCGCAGAGCCTCGACCAGGTCGATCCCGAGCTGCTGCGCACCTATGAGAAGCTCGGCATCCCGCTGCGCGAACGCGCCATCCTCGCCGGCGTCGAGCCGGCGGAGGGAAGCCGCCAGGTCGCGGTCGACGCGGTGTTCGACAGCGTCTCCGTGGCGACCACATTTCGCGAGACGCTGGCCAAGTCGGGCGTGATCTTCTGCCCGATCAGCGAGGCGGTGCGCGAGCACCCCGAGCTCGTGCAGCGCTATCTCGGCAGCGTCGTGCCGACCGGCGACAACTACTTCGCGGCGCTGAATTCGGCCGTGTTCACGGATGGCAGCTTCGTCTTCGTACCGAAGGGCGTGCGCTGCCCGATGGAACTCTCCACCTATTTCCGCATCAACGCGCGCAACACCGGCCAGTTCGAGCGGACGCTGATCATCGCCGAAGACGGCGCGCAGGTGAGCTATCTCGAAGGCTGCACCGCGCCGCAGCGCGACGAGAACCAGCTCCACGCCGCCGTGGTCGAGCTGGTCGCGCTCAACGAGGCGCAGATCAAATATTCCACGGTCCAGAACTGGTATCCCGGCGATGCCGAAGGCCGCGGCGGCATCTACAATTTCGTCACCAAGCGCGGCGCCTGCCGCGGCGCGCGCAGCCGCATCTCCTGGACCCAGGTGGAGACCGGCAGCGCCATCACCTGGAAATATCCCTCCTGCATCCTGCAGGGCGAGGACAGCGTCGGCGAGTTCTATTCCGTGGCGCTGACCAACCACCACCAGCAGGCCGATACCGGCACCAAGATGATCCATATCGGTCCGCGCACGCGCTCGACCATCGTCTCCAAGGGCATCAGCGCCGGGCAATCCAACAACACCTATCGCGGCCTGGTGCGGATCCAGCCGAAGGCGTCCGGCGCGCGCAGTCATACCCAGTGCGACAGCCTGCTGATCGGCGAGGAATGCGGCGCCCACACCGTGCCCTACATCGAGAGCCGGAATGCCTCGGCCAAGGTCGAGCACGAAGCCACCACCTCGAAGATCGACGAAGACCAGCTGTTCTACTGCCGCCAGCGCGGATTGTCGCAGGAGGATGCGGTTGGGCTCATCGTCAACGGATTCTGCAAGGACGTGCTGAAGGAGCTGCCGATGGAATTCGCCGTGGAGGCGCAGAAACTGCTGGCCGTCAGCCTCGAAGGCTCGGTCGGGTAAGGGACGAACGCATGCTCCAGATCACCGGACTCGCCGCCAGCATCGACGGCAAAGACATCCTGCGTGGCATCGACCTGACCCTGCCGCAGGGCGAGGTGCACGCCATCATGGGGCCGAACGGCTCCGGCAAGTCCACCCTCTCCTACGTCCTGGCCGGGCGTGACGGCTACGCGGTGACGTCCGGATCGGCACGGCTGGACGGCGCCGACCTGCTGGCGATGACGCCGGACGAGCGGGCCGCCGCCGGTCTGTTCCTGGCCTTCCAGTATCCTGTCGAACTGCCCGGCGTCGGCAATGCGAACTTCCTCCGCACGGCCCTGAACGCGCAGCGGCGCGCGCGTGGCGAGAGCGAGCTGGACGCGGTGCAGTTCCTCAAGCTCGCACGCGCGGCGACGAAGCAGCTTTCGATGCCGGACGACATGCTCAAGCGCAATGTCAATGTCGGCTTCTCCGGCGGCGAGAAGAAGCGCAACGAGGTGCTGCAGATGGCGCTGTTGCGCCCACGCCTGGCGATCCTCGACGAGACCGACAGCGGGCTCGACATCGACGCGCTGAAGATCGTGGCCGAGGGCGTCAATGCGCTGCGCGGACCGAATTTCTCTGCCCTGGTCATCACCCATTATCAGCGTCTGCTCGACTACATCGTGCCCGACCGGGTGCATGTGCTGGTGGGCGGGCGCATCGTCCGCTCCGGCGGCCCCGAGCTCGCACACGCGCTCGAAGCGGACGGCTACGCGGCCATCGCGGCGGAGGCGGCATGAGCGCTGCGCTGGCGGAAACGGCGCATTCGTTCCTCGCGCGCTACGAGGGCCTGCGCGACCACCTGCCCGGCGACGGCGCGGCGCGGCAGGCGGCGGCGGCGGCGTTCGCCGCGAGTGGCTTGCCGGGTCCGCGCGATGAGGCGTGGAAATACACCCCGCTCCGCGCCCTCACCGAGATCGCCTTCCACGCGCCGCTCGCCGCCCTCGCCGATGCGCGCGCGCCATCCGCGCTGCTGCCCGAACTCGGCATGCCGCGGCTGGTTCTGGTCGATGGCCGCGTGCAGCCGGATCTCTCGGTGCTGCCGGATGGCGTGCACATCAGCGGATTTGCCGCCGCGCCGGAGTTCGGCGCGCTGCCCGGCGGCGGGCGCGACGCGATGGCGGCGCTGAACACCATGCTGGCGGAGGATGGCGTGCGGATCGAGGTGCCCGAGGGCGTCGATGCCGGCGTGCTCGCGGTGATCAGCCTCGCCTCCGAGGCGGCGCACCATCCGGTCGACTTCCATCCGCGCCATGCCATCCGGCTCAACGCCGGCGCGCGGCTGACGCTGCTCGAACTCTCGCGCGGGGACGGCGTCTATCTGCACAACCCGCTCACGGAGCTGCAGGTCGGCGCGGGTGCGGCGCTCGTCGCCGTACGCCTGCAGGAGGAATCGCACAGCGCTTTCCATCTCTCCGGCACCTACGCCGAGATCGCGGATGGTGGCAGCTACGAGTTGTTTCTGCTCCATCTCGGCGCCCGCCTGGTGCGCAGCGAGATCGATGTCACGCTCGCCGGGCCGGGCGCGCGCTTCGCCCTGCGCGCGGCACAGGCGCTCGGTGAGGCCCGGCATGCGGACATCACCACCATCGTCCGTCACGCCGCGCCGCACTGCGCCTCGCGCCAGAGCGTGCGCACGGTGCTCGACGGCCAGGCGCGCGGCGTGTTCCAGGGCCGGGTCGAGGTCGCGCGGGGGGCGCAGAAGAGCGACGGCTACCAGATGAGCCAGGCGCTGCTGCTCTCACCGGACGCCGAGATGGACACCAAGCCGCAGCTCGAAATCTACGCCGACGATGTGAAGTGCAGCCACGGCGCCACCATCGGCGAGCTGGATGCGGATCAGCTCTTCTATCTCCAGAGCCGTGGCGTACCGCGGGCGGAGGCGCGCGGCATGCTGGTGCACGCCTTCCTCGCCGAGACGGTGGCGGCGCTGCCCCATGCGGGCGCGCGCGGGCTGGCGGAATCGGCGATCGCGGCGTGGCTGGGAGCGCGGCCGGCATGACCCGGCATGACGCCACCGGCATGGCGCGGCTGCGCGCCGATTTCCCGATCCTGACGCAGCGCGTGCACGGGCGGGATCTGGTCTATCTCGACAGCGCCGCCTCGGCGCAGAAGCCGCGCGCGGTGATCGAGGCGATGCGCGTGACGATGGAGACGCAATACGCCAACGTCCATCGCGGCCTGCACTGGATGAGCGAGCGCGCCACCGACGCCTACGAGGCGACGCGCGACGACGTCGCCCGCCTGCTCAATGCGCCCGAACGCGCCGAGATCGTGTTCACGCGCAACAGCACCGAGGCGATCAACCTGGTGGCCCACAGCTATGGCCGCGGCGTGCTGCGCCCCGGCCAGGCGGTCCTGATCTCGGAGATGGAGCACCACTCCAACATCGTCCCCTGGCAGATGCTGCGCGATGCGCATGGCGTCGGGCTCCGCGTCGCGCCGGTCACCGATGCCGGCGAGCTCGATCTCGCCGCCTACGAGGCGCTGCTCGCGGACGGCATGGTCGGGCTGGTCGCCATCACCCATATGTCCAACGTCCTCGGCACGGTGACGCCGGCCGAGCGTCTCGTTCGCATCGCGCATGCGCATGGAGCGAAAATCCTGCTGGATGGCTCGCAGGCGATCGTGCATCGGCGCGTGGACGTGCAGGCGCTGGATGCCGATTTCTACGTCTTCACCGGCCACAAGCTCTACGGCCCGACCGGCATCGGCGTGCTGTGGGGCCGGCGCGCGCTGCTCGAAGCGATGCCGCCCTTTCTCGGCGGCGGCGACATGATTTCCTCGGTCACGTTCGAGCGCTCGACATGGGCGCAGGTGCCGCACAAGTTCGAGGCGGGCACGCCGGCGATCATCGAGGCCGCCGGTCTGTCGGCGGCGATCCGCTATGTCGAGGCGATCGGCTACGACGCCATCGGAGCGCACGAGGCGCGGCTCACCGATCACGCCCTGGCGCGGCTCGCCGCGATCGAGGGGGTCGAGATTCTGGGCCGCGCCCAGGATCGCGGCGGCGTCGTCAGTTTCATGCTCGCCAACGCCCATGCGCACGACGTCGCCACCCTGCTCGATCGGCAGGGCATCGCCGTGCGCGCCGGGCATCATTGCGCGGAGCCGCTGATGCGGCGCTTCGGGCTCGACAGCACGGCGCGCGCGAGCTTCGGCCTCTACACGACCGAGGCCGAGATCGAAGCGCTCGCCACCGGCCTCGAGCGGGTGCGGGAGTTCTTCGCCTGATGTCCGAAAGCTTCGAAGCACTGCGCGATCTCTACCAGGACGTGATCCTCGATCACGGCCGCCATCCGCGCCATGCCGGCCGTCTCGCCGCCTTCGACGCCGCCGCCAAGGGCGACAATCCGATGTGCGGCGACCGGATCCAGCTATGGCTGAAATACGCGCCCGACGGTCATGTCGAGCAGGCGGGCTTCGAGGCCCGCGGCTGCGCCATCAGCGTCGCCTCCGCCGATCTCATGGCCGAGGTCGTCGCCGGCACTTCGGTCGATGAGGTCCGCGCGCTGTTCAGCGCCTTTCGCGAGATGGCGAAGCATGGCAGCGCCGCGCGCGGGGCATCGGAGCAGAGCGCGGCGCTGGCCGAGAAGCTCGAACGTCTGCGCCCGCTCGCAGGCGTGCATGAATTTCCGTCGCGGGTGAAGTGCGCGACATTGCCCTGGCACGCGCTGATCGCCGCGATCGAGGGGACGCAGGAGACGAGCAGTGAGTGAGAATGCAACGCCAGCCTCTTCCGCGCCGCACGACCCTGCCCCACCGCCCTCCCCGCACGCGGCCTGGACGCCCACGGGCGAGACCGTTCCGGTGCCCTCCGAGGACAGTGTCATCGCCGCGATCGCGACCGTCTACGATCCGGAAATCCCGGTCAACATCTACGAACTCGGGCTGATCTACACGATCGACCTGCTCGAGGACGGACGCGTGAAAGTAGAGATGACGCTCACCGCGCCGGCCTGCCCGAGCGCGCAGGAACTGCCCGAGCAGGTGCGCGAGGCGGTGCTCGCGGTCCCAGGGGTGACCGACGCCGAGGTCGAGGTGATCTGGGAACCGCCCTGGACGCCGGACCGGATGAGCGAAGAAGCGCGATTGCAGCTCGATATGTTCTGAACGGAGGCCGTGATGTCCATGATCGCAGATCCGACCGCCACGCCCGCCGCTCGCCCGAAGCGGGCGTTGCCGCCGCTGATGCAGCTCACCGAGGCCGCGGCCGAACGGTTGCGCAGCCTCTACGCCCGGAGCGAAGCGGGCCGGCTGCTGCGCATCGGCGTCAGCACCAAAGGCTGCTCGGGCCTCTCCTACGACATGGGCTGGGTCGATGCGCCGGGCGCCGGCGATGAAGTCGTCACCGACCAGGGCCTGACCATACTGGTGGATCGCCGCGCGGCGCTGTTCCTCATCGGCACCGTGATGGATTACCGGCAGGGTGCGCTCGAATCCGGCTTCACCTTCGTCAATCCGAACGAGAAGGGCCGCTGCGGCTGCGGCGAGAGCTTTCACGTCTGATCGCCGGCCACCTCCGGCGGCCCGACCAGCCGGGTGAAGGCCGCGCGCACGCTTGCGGCCAGTTCGTCCAGCGTCGCTTCGAGCCGCGCCGGATCCGCCAACTCGAGGGCGCGGGCGATGGCCGCGCGCGTTGGTTCCGGCAGATCCGCGCGCGGCATCCGCCCGAGGGTGATGCGCAGCATCTCCTGCACCGTGCGCCAGACGAAATCGGCCCGCCGCAGCCGCGCCGCGTCCGCCGCCCCGATCGCCCCGGCCGCCTCGAGCCGCGTCAGCGCCTCCGCCGTGGTGGGATGAGCCGAGGCAGGGTTCACCTGGACGTGGATCAATTGTAGCACCTGGACGATGAATTCGACTTCCATCAGGCCGCCGGGCCGGAGCTTCACGTCCCAGGGGCCGGCAGGCGGGGCATCGCGGGCGAGGCGGGCGCGCATGGCGGCGGCGTCGGCGCGGATCGTCGCCGCCGGCTCGTGCCGCGCCAGCGCAGCGGTGATCGCCGCCTCGACCCGCTGGCTCAACCCCCGCGGCCCGGAGACGACGCGCGCGCGCGTCAGCGCCATGCGCTCCCAGGTCCAGGCGGAGGAGGCGTGGTAGCGCTCGAAGCTGGCAAGCGAGACGGCCACCGGCCCCTTGTTGCCGGACGGGCGCAGCCGCATGTCCACCGCATAGAGCGCACCTTCCGCGCTGGGCGCGGTGAGGGCGGCGATGAAGGCATGGGCGGCACGGATGAACCATTGGCTCACGGGCAGCGCCCGCGCGCGGTCTCCGCGTCGCACCCGGCTCTCGGTTACCGCCTCGGGATGGTCATAGACCAGCATCAAGTCGAGGTCGGAGCCGGCGAGCATCTCGCGCGAGCCGGCCTTGCCCAGAGCCACGACGACCATGGCGCCACCACGCACATGGCCATGGCGGGCGGCATGGTTGGCGAGCACGCGCGGCAGCAAGGCGGCGAGAACGGCGTCGGCGAGCGCGGTGCGGGCGCGACCGGCGCTATCGACATCGAGCCGGCCCTCCATGCTCGCGACCGCAAGAGCGAATTCCTGCTCGCGCACGCCATGGGCGAGCGCCGTCAGCACGGCCTCGAACTCGCCGGCCTCGGCGACGCGGCGGCGCAGCAGCCGCACGGAGGCCGCCGGCACCTCGGGCGCGATCAGCCCGTCCAGCGCGGACGGCACCCGCGCCAGATAGTCCGCCAGCGCCGGAGCGGCGCCAAGCACGGCGACGACGCGTTCGAGCAGCGCCGGGTTGCGCTCGAACAGCGACAATGGCTGCACACCGGCGGGGAGATGGTCCAGAAAGCCGGCGAAGCGGGCGAAGGCCAGATCCGCATCCGGCTGACGCGCGAGCGCGGCGAGCAGGTGCGGCAGGGTGGCGCCCATCAGCTCGCGGGCACGGAGCGAGCGCAGGGCGCGGACCCGCCCGGCCTGCCAGGAGCGCACCGCGGCGGCGATGGCGCCGGGATCGCGGAAGCCCATCGCCGCCAGCGTCTCGAGCGTCGCCGGCGAATCGTCGGGCCCGTCGAAATAGAGCCGCGTGGCCGCGGCGGGCGGCGGCGGCAGGGCGTCGAACAACGCCGCCCAATGGCGCCCGACCGCGTCCAGATGCCGCCGGAGCGCGGCCGCCATGGGCCCGACGCCGGCATAGCCGAGAAAGATCGCGAACCGGGCCAGCGCGTCCGGCGCTTCGGGCAGAGCATGGGTCTGCCGGTCGGCGACCATCTGCAGCCGGTGCTCGGCGCTGCGCAGGAACCGGTAGGCGCGGGCGAGCTCGGCCGCGGCGCGGGGCGGAAGATGCCCGGCACGCGCCAGCGCGGCGAGGGCGGCGAGCGTGGCCGGGGCGCGCAGCGAGGGGTCGCGCCCGCCCCAGACCAGCTGCAGCGTCTGGGCGATGAACTCGATCTCGCGGATGCCGCCGCGTCCGAGCTTGAGATTGTGCCCGGCCAGCCGCCCCGGACCGGCCGCATCCCTCGGCGCCTGCCCCTTCGCCGGCCCCTTCGCCGGCCCCATGGGCTCGGGCCGTCGCGGGGTGGCCTGCGCGTCGATCCGCCGCTTCATGGCGTGGATGTCGGCGATGGCGGCGAAGTCGAGGTGGCGGCGCCAGACGAAGGGGCGGATGGCGTCCAGGAACGCGGCGCCGAGGGCGAGGTCGCCGGCCACCGGACGCGCCTTCAGCATCGCCGCGCGCTCCCAGGTCTGGCCCATGCTCTCGTAATAGGCCAGCGCCGCCGGCAGCGAGACCGCCGGCGCCGTCGCGCCCGGGTCGGGCCGCAGGCGCAGATCCGTGCGGAACACGTAGCCGTCCTCGGTGCGGTCCTGCATCAGCCCGACCAGCGCGCGGGCGACGCGCACCGCGACCGCGGCGCGGGCGTCGTCCTCGGCTGGGTCGTAGAGCACCACCAGGTCGACATCGCTGGAGAAGTTGAGTTCCCGCGCGCCGAGCTTGCCCATGCCGAGAATGACGAAGCCGCGCAGCTGCGCGCGCAGCGGCGGGCCGAACATCGGCGCGCTGTCGGCCAGGAGATGGGCGAGCGCCGTCTCCAGCGTCGCCTCGGCCAGCGCGCTCAGCGCCGCGGTGATGCGGGCCAGCCGCCAGAGCCCGCCGATATCGGCCAGGGCGATGACCAGCGCCGCCCGCCGCTTCACCTGGCGCAGCAGTGCAGCGATGCGCGCGCGCGGCAGGGTCGGTGGCACCGCCTCCAGCTCGGCCAGCGCCGCCTGCAGCACCGGGTCCGGACCCTCGGCGGCAAAGCGGAGCACGGCGGCGCTGTCGGCCAGCGCCGATTCGGCCAGATAGGGGCTGTTGCCGCCGATGGCCGCCAGCATGGCGGCACCGCCCGGGCTGGCCGCCAGCCGCGCCTCGAGGCGGCCGATGGCGGCGAAATGCTCGGCAAACCGGGCCGCCGCCGCCGGGTCGGCCGCCGACGGCCAGGGCTGTCGCGGCGCGGCCGGACGGAGCGGCGGCAGAGGGGTGGCAGAGCGCATCGCCGCCGAGGCTGGGCATGAGACGCTTCGCCGGTCAAGCGGCGCGCGGGGCCGCCTTCACGCTGCACCGTGTTGCCCATGCCATGATGGCGCTGGCCATGCTCGCCACGGTCGGCGCCGGCGTGCTCGCCTGGCGGCTGGCGCAGGGGCCGATCGGGCTCGACTGGCTGGCGCGGCGGCTGACCACGGAGGCCGACGCCGCGCTGGCGCCGAGCCGCCTGGTCATCGGCTCGGCCAGCCTCGGCTGGAACGGCTGGGCCCGAGGCTTCGGCCAGCCGCTCGTGGTCCGCCTCAGCGAGGTGCGCGCCATCGACGCTGCGGGGGGGACGCTCGCCCTGGTCCCGCGCGGTGAGATCTCGTTCTCTCTGGCCTGGCTGCTGGTCGGGCGCATCGTGCCGCGCGCCGTCGTCGTCGAGGGCGCCGCGATCACCGTGACCCGCTCGGTCGACGGCACGCTCGGCCTCGATTTCGGCACCACCGGCCAGGCAACGGCACCGAAGCCGGAGGCCAACCCGTTCGATCTTCTGCTCGCCGAGCTCGCCGCGCCGCGCGGCAGCGACGCGGCCAGGCACAGCATCACCGCCACGCGCTGGAGCCAGTTCGCTCGGCTGGTGATCAGCGACGCGACGCTGCGCATCGACGACCAGGCGCTCGGCGCGGTCTGGACGGTGCGGCGGGCGGACCTCGATCTGCGCCGCCATCGCGCCGGCGGGGTCGATGCCGCCGGAACGCTGCTCCTCGCGCTGCCCAATGGCACGATCCACCTCACCGTCTCCGGCACGCTGCCGCGCGGCGCCGGCGAGGAGGCGAGCTTGCGCCTCACCGCCGAGCCGTTCGCCCCGGCCATGCTCGCTTCCGCCCTGCCCGCGGCCACCCGGGCCGCGCTGGCGCCGCTGTCGGCGCTCGAGGCACCGCTGTCGGCGACGCTGCAGGTGGCGCTCACGGCCGAGTTTAGCCTGCGCCACGCGGTTCTGCAGGCCTCCCTCGGCAGCGGGCGGCTGCGCGCCGGGGAGGGGAGCGTGCCGCTGCTGGGGGCCTCGCTCGAGGCGGGGATCAGTCCCGACCGTCTGGAGCTGCGGACGCTGCGGGCCGCGCTCGCCGCGCCCGACGGCAGCGCCGGACCGGTGCTGACGGCGAGTGGCGACGCGGATCGCCGGCCCGGACGGATCGAGGCGCGGCTCGGCCTCGATGTCGACACGGTGCCATTCGCCGACCTGGCGCGCTATTGGCCGGCCGGCGTGGCCAACGGGGCGCGCGCCTGGCTCACCGGGAACGTCACCGCGGGCGAGGCGCACGCGGCGCATCTCGACCTGAGCCTCGCCGCCGAGCCGGATGGCTCCGACCTCACCGTGCTCGACGCCGGCGGGCACGTCTCGGGCAAGGATCTCACGGTGAACTGGCTGCGGCCTTTGCCGCCGGTGGAGCATGTGCCGGCGACGCTCACCGTGCTGTCGCCGGATGCGCTGGACATCGCCATCAGCGGCGGCGTGCTGACGCCACCACCCGCGGCCCCACCCGTGGCCCCGCCCCGGGCGGCAGACGCCGCCCCGGGGACCCTCACCGTGCCGTCCGGCAATCTGCGCATCGACGGCCTGATGGCCAAGGACCAGGTGGCCAGCATCGCGCTCGACATTTCCGGCCCGCTCCCGGCCGCCCTGGCCCTGCTGCAGGCGAAGCGGCTGCACCTGTTCGAGCGGCGCAAGCTGGCGCTGGTCGATCCCAGGGGCGATGTCACCGCGAAGCTGACCGCGCGTGTGCCACTGGAGGCGACGGTCGGCATGGAGGCGATCGCGATCAAGGCCAGCGGCCAGGTCGCCGGGGGGCATCTCGGCGACATCATCGCCGGCCACGCCCTCGACCATGGCAATCTCCGCTTCGATGTCGATCAGGACGGGCTGCACCTGGACGGCAGCGCCGAGCTGGCGGCGATCCCGGCGCAGCTCGCCGTGGAGATGGATTTCCGCTCCGGCCCGCCGAGCCAGACGCTGCAGCGCATCACGGTCAGCGCCGAACCGAGCATGGCGCAGCTCGCCGGCGTGGGGCTCGATGCCGGGGAGTTCGCGTCCGGTCCGGCCAGCCTGAAGGCGGCGATGACCGAACGCCGCGACGGCGCCGGCGAGATCGCGCTGCAGGCGGATTTGCGTCGGACGAAGCTGGCGCTGGCGCCGATCGCCTGGGAGAAGCCGACCGAAACGCCGGCGGCGCTGACGGCGCGCGTTCTGCTCCAGCAATCGCACCTCGCCGGCATCGACGCCATCGCGCTGACGGGCGAGGGACTGGCGCTGCGCGGCGGCGTGCAGTTTGCAGCCGGCCGGCCGGCCTCGGCCCGATTCGACGAGATCCGCCTCGGCCGGACCGAAGCGCGCGGCGAGCTCATGTTCGGCGCCGAGCCGTCAGCGCCGCTGCATCTGCGCATCAACGGCACGGTGCTGGACCTCGCCCCCCGGTTTGGTGCCGCGGCGGCGCCGAAGGCCGCCGGCCCGAAGAGCGCGGCGCCGCCACCACCCCCGTCCCCCCCCGCCAGCGCGCGTTCTCCGCCGCTGATCACCGACGCCAGCTTCGGCCGCGTCCTGCTCGGTCCCGGTCGGGAGCTCACCGACCTCGTCGCCCACGTCGAGACGGAAGGCGAAACGCTGCAGCGGGCGCATGTGGAAGTGCTGGCCGGCCGGGGCAACCGGCTCACCGTCACCCTCACCCCCGAGGCGGCGGGGCGGGCGTTGACCGCGCGCGTCGGCGACGCCGGGGCGGTGCTGCGCGCCTTCGGCGTGCTGGAGAGCGTACAGGGAGGCCGGCTCGATCTCAGCGGACGTTTCGCCGACCGCCAGCCGGGGCATCCCTTCCTTGGCCGGCTGCAGATCGAAGCCTTCGTCCTGCGCGACGCGCCGCTGGCGGCGAAGGTGCTGCAGGCGATGACCCTCTATGGCCTGCTCGACGCGCTGCACGGGCCCGGGCTCGGGTTCGATCAGCTGGTGGCCTCGTTCCGCCTCACCGATGGCCAGATGACGATCGAGGATTCGCGCGCCCACTCGCCCTCGCTCGGCTTCACCGCCAAGGGTCAAATCGATCTCGACGCCCGCACCGCCGACCTGCAGGGCACGATCGTCCCGGCCTACGCGCTGAACCGGCTGCCGGGGGAAATCCCGCTGATCGGTCGGCTGTTCAGCCCGGAGAAGGGCGGCGGACTCTTCGCCGCCACCTTCACCGCGAAGGGCCCGCTCGACGACCCCGCGGTCTCGGTCAACCCGCTCGCCGCCCTCACCCCGGGGTTCCTGCGCGGATTGTTCGGCATGTTCGACAGCTCACCCGCCCCCGGGGAAAGCGGTTCGGGCCCGCCGCCGGTCGCGCCACACCCTCGCTGAGGTCGGCTCAGCGCCAGCCGGCGAGCCTGGCGGCGGCTTCGGCGATGTCCGCCTCGGGGCCGCAATAGCTGAAGCGAACGAAACGGCCGCCGCGCGCGGCGTCGAAATCGAGGCCCGGGGTGGTGGCAATGCCGATCTCGGCCAGCATGCGGGCGCAGAAGCGCGCGCTGTCTTCATCCCGTCCGGCCTCACCCCGTCCGGCGATATCGGCGTAGAGGTAGAAGGCGCCGTCGGCCGGGCTGAGGCGGGGAAAGCCGCAATCGGGCAGGGCCGCCAGCAGACACGCGCGCGAGCGCCGGTAGCGGGCGACATTGGCCTCGAGCTCGTCACCGCACTCGAACGCCGCCAGCGCCGCCACCTGGGCGATGTGCGGCGCGTTGATGAAGAAATTCTGCGCCAGGCACTCGACCGGGCGGAGCAGCGCCTCGGGCAGGACCATCCAGCCGACGCGCCAGCCGGTCATCGAGAAATATTTCGAGAAACTGTTGATGACGATGGCGTCCGGGTCCACCGCGGCGGCGGTGGTGATCGGCGTCCCGTACTGCAGGCCGTGATAGATCTCGTCACTGATCAGGCGCACGCCATTGGCCCTGCACCAGGCCGCGAGTTCAGCAAGCTCCGCCGCGCGGAGCATGCTGCCGGTGGGGTTGGCCGGGCTGGCGATGATCAGCCCGTCCGGCGGCCCGGCCTCGGCGGCAAGCCGGTCGAGCATCGCCACGCTCGGCTGGAAGCGCGTCTCAGGACCGGCTTCCAGGATCACCGGCTGCATGCCGAGCGACCGCAGGATGTTGACGTAGGGCGGATAGTAGGGCGCGGCGAGGGCGATGCGGTCGCCGGCATCGAAGGCGGCGAGGAAGGCGAGCGGAAAGGCGCCGGAGGCGCCGGTGGTGACGGCGATGCGGTGGGCGGGAAGGTCCAGCCCGTACCAGTCCCGGTAATGGGCCGCGATCCGCGCGCGCAGCGCCGGCAGGCCGAAGGTCTCGGTATAGCCGAGCGGGTCGCCCGCGCGCAGCGCCGCCACCGCCGCGGCCACCGCCCCGGCCGGGGCGCCGGTGCCCGGCTGGCCGACCTCCATGCGCAGCACCCGGGCCCCGCCCGGCGGCAGCGCGGCCTGGCGGGCATTGGCGGCGGCGATCACGTCCATCACCCGGAACGGCGGGGACGCGGCGGCGCGGCCGACCTTCAGTGCCATGGCTTTGCTCCGCTCGACGGCCGACCGGCGCTGCCCTGAACAACCGATCCGCTAATTGATCGTCCGCCGCTGCTGCAAGTCTTTGTTATCATAGGCAGGCTCGCCCGTCTTCTCCGGATTGCCGAGCCCGCGCTCCTGCTCGAGCTCGCGGTCCGACTTCTCGCCGAGCGCGAGGCCCTTGCCGCGCGGGTCGGTCGCCCATCTGCAGGTTGCCTCGTCGCCCGGCAGCCCGCCGGGACAGGCGATCAGCGCCAGGCGGCCGGGTTCGGGCGGCCATTTCGTCGGGATCGGGCTGGCGGCGTGCAGCGCGGTGCGCAGGCCGATGGCGAGCGCCAGCGGCGCGGCGGACTGGCCCGAGGATGCGGCGGCGGCGCGGAAGGAGCGAGCGCGGGCGTCCCAGGCGATCGCGGCCGAGAGCAGCGGCGGCGGCATGGTCGCCGGGGAGGCCGCGAGCAGCAGGCCCGTTCCCGGGGCGATACGGCCGATTCCGAACAGGTTGCCCATGGTCTCGGCGCACGCCACCGCCATGCCGGTGCGGTCGAGCACGACGAAGCCGGTGGAGGCGGACAAGTCGGGCAGACGCGCCGGCGGCGCTTGGGAGGCGAGCAGATCCTTGGCATCGCCCCCGCCGCTCCGCCACCGTGCCGCCAGCGCCTCGGACCGCAGGGCGGCATCGGCGAGCGCGGTTGGGTTGGACGAGAGCACGCGCCAGGCGCCAGCGGCGGCGAGGCCGCCATCGGCCGGCAGCGGCAGAAAGGCCACCTGCAGCGGGCCGTCGGGGACGATGATCGGGGCGAGCGTCTGGGTCGTGACGCCAGCGAGGTCCTCCGCCGTCAGTCCGCCGCCCACCGAGGTGGCGGCGGCCACGATCGCATGGGCGAGCGCGCCGCGATAGAAATCGCCCTGGCCGCCAATGCGCAGCTGCGCCAGCGTGACGCCGAGATCGGGCTGGACGAGGATGCCGCCTTCGTCGAGCACCTCGCCACGCGGGCCGAACACGGTACGGGCCGCGGCGTCGGCCAGCAGCGGCCGCGCCACGACGTGCAGATCGCGCGACAGCGCCGCCGAGACCGGCACGCCGAAGCGCGCCATCTCCTCGGCCGGCGCCGTCAGCCGGTCGAGCTTGAGGTGACCGTAGCGCGCGTGCAGGGCCAGGAGGCCAGCCGGGACCGCGGGCGCCGCCGCCGGCCGGTCGGCCGACCCCGCGAGCGTCTTCGGCGGCTGCGACATGAACATCACCGTCTCGGCGGCAGCGCCGGGCCGGTAGACCAGGCAGGCGCCGCCGCCGCCGAGGCCGGCGCGCGAGGGCAGCGTGACGGCGAGCGCGAAGCCAAGCGCGGTGGCGGCGTCGACGGCGTTGCCGCCGGACGAAAGCACCTCGCGCGCAACGACGGCGGCGCGCGGCTCGTCGGCGGCGACACCGCCGAGGAAGCCCGCCACGTGGCCCGGAACACCCTCGGCCGGGGCGCCGAAAACGAAGCGCTGCATGCTGGTGCAGCCGGACACGGCCAGAAGCGCCGCCAGCGCCATGGCGCCCGAACGGAAGCCAGCCAGGCTTCTCCCGGACGGGCTTCTCCCGGACAGGATTCTCCCAGACGGGCTTCTCCCAGACGGGCTTCTCCCAGACGGGCTTCTCATCGTCCCAGCCATTTCATCGTCCCAGCCATTTCATCGTCCGGCCCCTTCATCGTGCCCGCCACGTCATCAGCCCAACGGCCCCATGGCCCGGCGAGCTCATCGCCGCGGCCCCTCATCGCCGATCGCCAGCCCCAGGACGTGCGTGGATGCCATAGCCGGGCGCCACTCCGCCAGCAACCGCGGCGCACATGCAGGGATGATGGACGGGATTGCTGGGCAAGATTGACGGGCGCGGCAACGATAGCCAGAGTCTGGTCCATGTCCATGCACCTTCGCCGCATCGCGCTGGCCCTCCTCCTGCCGGCCGCGCTTCTCGTCGCCACCCCCCGCTTGGCCGCACGCGCCGCCGATCCGGCCACCCC
>JAKAZO010000007.1:0-24348 GCA_021815825.1 Pseudomonadota bacterium | reverse complement strand
GCCACCCCTTCTGGCGCCGCCCCTTCTGGCGCGGAGTTCAGCCCGGGCCAGCGCGCGGAGATCGTCGCCATCGTCCGCGAGGCGCTGAAATCGGACCCGTCGCTGCTGCGCGACGGGATTCTCGCGCTGAAGGCGGAGGAGGAGGACCGGGCCAAGGTGGAAGCGGGCGCGGCGCTGGCGGACTCGGGTCCGGCGCTCCTGCACGATGCGGCGGACGCCACGCTCGGCAATCCGGCCGGCGACGTCACCGTCGTCGAGTTCTACGACATACGCTGCCCCTATTGCCGTCGCGTCGAGCCGACGCTGGCGCAGCTGCTGCAGCAGGACCCGCGCGTGCGCCTGGTGATCAAGGAATTCCCGATCCTCGGCCCGTCCAGCGTGCTCGGCGCCCGCGCCCTCCTCGCCGCGCAGCGCCAGGGTGGCTACGACCGGCTGCACGCGGCGCTGATGCACGAGAGCGCCGGGCCGACGGAGGAAAGCCTGCGCGCGGACGCCAAGGCGCTCGGGCTGGACTGGGCGCGGCTGCAGCGCGACATGGCGGACCCGGCGATCGGGCGCAAGATCGACGACAACCTCGCCCTGGCGCATCGGCTCGGGATCGAGGGCACGCCCGCCTTCGTCGTCGGCGACGCGATCGTGCCCGGCGCCGTCGGGCTGGCCGACCTCAAGCGAGCCGTCGCCGCCGCCCGCGCCCACTGAAAGCGCATCCCCGGGGCAGGAGGCGCCGGCAAAGCGCCATCCGCCGGCCATGCCCTAAGGCCCCGTTCATCTTTGCCCTCTAGGCTCACCGCCAGCGTCGCCGGAACGGGCCGGCCGCAGCCTGCCGAGGAGGCGAGCATGATGGGCCGCGCCCATATCTTCATTGCGACGCCCTGCTATGGCGGGCTGGTCACCCAGGCGTACATGCAGTCGGTGATCGGGCTGATGCAGCACGCTGCCGGGGCCGGGTTCGATCTGACGCTGGCGATGCTCGGCCATGACGCGCTGATCACCCGGAGCCGCAACACGCTGGTCGGCCAGTTCCTGGACACCCCGGGGGCGACCCATCTGCTGTTCATCGACGCCGATATCGGCTTCGACCCGGCGCAGGTGGAGCGCATGCTCGCGGCGGGCAAGGATATCGTCGCCGGCGTCTACCCGCTGAAGACCATGCACTGGGACTCGCGCGCGGCGGCGCGGCTCAGCGAGGGCGAGAGCATCGCGCAGGCCGGCCTGCTCTATGTCGGCCGGCTCTGCGAAGGCAACGAACTGCAGCGCGAGGACGGGTTCGCCACCGCGATCTATGCCGGCACCGGCTTCATGTTGATCCGCCGCGCCGCGATCGAGCGGCTGATCGAGGCGCATCCGGAGACCCGCTACACCGGCATCCACGCCTACCCGCTGCCGAAAACCCCACCGCGGCCGCGCTTTGCCCTGTTCGACTGCATGATCGATCCGGACAATGGTGAATATCTCAGCGAGGACTACGCCTTCTGCCGGCGCTGGCGCGATCTGGGCGGCACGCTCTGGCTCGACACGCGCGGCAAGCTGACCCATTCGGGCCCGTTCGACTTCCATGGCGACCCGTCCTCCCGCTTCGAGGCCGCCTGAGATTTTGGGGCGGCCGGCCGCTCAGCCGGCGCGAGCGCGTCACCGTCGCTGCCGCACCCATCGGGCCGCCGCCCCGGCGGCTGAGTTTCCATTCCAAGCGCGGCTTGACCTGAATCAAGGCGGACCGGATGCCGTCTGATAGACGAGGGCATCCTGCTGCAGATCGACCTGTCTCCGATCTGCCCGAGCCGAAACGGCTCGCTCGGATCGGAGGGTGCTCCAGAGTCTGTCAGGCGCGGATGGTGGCGCCTGCCAGACTCAAGCTCTTTGTTTGCCTCAAGCTCTTTGTTTGCGCGTCTGTTCAGCCGGCTTCGGTGATTCCACCGACGCCGGCTGAACAGACGCCAATCGACGCCGAGGATCGCCCCGTGGACGCGCTGCTCCGGCAGCGCGCTCGCCATCATCGTTGGAGCGGAGGACAGCGCCGTGGCCGTCAGTGCGCAGATCGCGATCTACCCGCTGCGTCAGGAGCATTTGAGCCCGTCGATCGAAGCCGTGCGCCGAGCCCTGCAGGCGCAGGGGCTGGAGCCCGTACCGGGCCCGATGAGCACCTACGTCGTCGGCGAGGAGCAGGCCGTCTTCACGGCGCTGCGGGAAGGGTTCGCGCAGGCCTCGGGCATGGGGCACGTCGTTCTGACGGTGACCCTCTCGAACGCCTGTCCACTCCCGCGCTGAGGCGCCGCGTGGCCAAGCCGGCGGAACCGCCGCCACCGGCCGGCCGGTTCGGCCCCGACACCTATGCCGCCTGGCGATTTTCCTCCCTCGGAGCGATCACTGAGGCGCTTGAGCTCTCTCTCATCCTTGATCTCGCCGGTCCGCTCGCGGGCCGATCGGCGCTCGATGCCGGCTGTGGCGACGGCACGCTGGCCCTGGCCCTGGCGCGTCACGGCGCCGCGCATGTCAGCGGGTTCGACCTCGATGCCCGCATGGTCGCACGCGCACACGCCCAGGCCACGCGCTTCGGTATCGGCATCGGCCTCGCCGTGGCCCGGTCGGAGGCCCTGCCCTATGCGGACCAGAGCTTCGATGTCGTGACCTGCATCACCGTTCTCGCCTTCGTGCCGGACCCGGAAGCCGCGATCCGGGAGATGGCGCGCGTGCTCCGGCCAGGCGGCCGCCTGGTGATCGGGGATCTCGGCCGGTGGAGTCTCTGGGCGCTGCGCCGGCGGATCCGTGGCTGGCTCGGCGCAACGCCATGGCGCGGCGCCCGGTTCCGCACCGCGGCCGAACTGGCGGCCCTGGTCAGGCGCGCGGGCCTGCGGACCGGCGCGATCCATGGCGCGATCTTCTTCCCGCCCTGGGCCGCGCTCGCCGGGCCGATGGCGCCATTCGACCGGCCACTCGGCAAGGTCACGACGGTCGGCGCGGCCTTCGTGGCGATTCAGGCGACCAAGGACGGCAAGCCGGCCTGAGCCACGCGGCCAGGGATCAGCGTCGCGCGACGAGCCGGTCGATGATCGCGCCGGTGTCGGTCCCGGCCGGCAGCGTGCCGTAGGCGAGGCCGCCCTCGCCGCCCAGCCGGGCGCGGCAATAGGCCTCGGCGATGGCGGTGGGAGCGTGGCGCAGCAGCGCGCTGGCCGTCAGCGCCAGCGCCATGGTCTCGACCCATCGCCGCGCCTCGCCCTCGGGCAGTGCCGGGCGGGCGAGCGCCTCGGCGAGCCGCGCCGCCATCGAATCGAGCCGATGATCGGCGCCACGCACCGTGCCCAGTTCCGCCAGCACCGCGTCGCGGCAGGCGGGTTCGCGGCTCAGCGCCCGCATCACGTCCAGGCAGATCACGTTGCCGGCGCCTTCCCAGACACCGTTCAGCGGCGACTCGCGATGGAGCCGCGCCAGCGGATGGTCCTCGATGAAGCCGTTGCCGCCATGGCACTCCAGCGCCTCGGCGACCAGGCCGGGGGCGCGCTTGCAGGCCCAGTATTTCGCCACCGGCACGCCGATGCGCGACAGAGCCCGGGCCCCTTCATCGCCGGCCTCCCCGGCATCGAGCGCGGCGGCGACACGCAGGGCGAGCCAGGTCAGCGCCTCGCTCTCCAGCGCCAGATCGGCGAGCACGCCCTGCATCATCGGCTGATCGACCAGCACGCGCTGGAAGGCGCGGCGATGCGCGGCGTGATGCGCTGCCTGCGCCGCCGCCTGCCGCGCGATCGCGGCCGAGGACAGGGCGCATTCCAGCCGGGTCAGATGCGCCATTTCGAGGATGGTGGCGATACCGCGCCCGTCCTCGCCGAGCATCACCGCGCGCAGGCCGCGGAACTCGACCTCCGCCGAGGCGTTGGAGCGGTTGCCGCATTTCTCCTTCAGCCGCTGCAACAGCAGGTGGTTGCGCCCGCCATCGGCCAGCCAGCCCTCGGCGAGGAAGCAGCTCACGCCCTTCTCGGTGCAGGCGAGGGTGAGGAACAGGTCGGCGACGGGGACCGAGAAGAACCATTTGTGCCCGGTCAGCCGGTAGACGGCGCCGGGGCCGCGGGCGGCGCCCTCCGGGCGGGCAATGCTCTGGGTCTGGCGCAGGTCGGAGCCGCCCTGCTTCTCCGTCATCGCCATGGCGACGACGAGCGCCGGCTTGGCGGCGGGCGGCAGCGGGCGCGGATCATAGGCGCTGGCCAGGATCCGCTCCTGGTAGTGCCCCAGCAGGGCCGGATCGTGGCGCAGCGCGGCGGTCGCGGCGAAGGTCATGCTCGCCGGGCAGCAGACGCCGTTCTCGCCCTGGTTCCAGAGATAGGACAGCACGGCGCGGTCGAAATGCGCGCCCGGACGGGGCTCGCGCCAGGCCAGGGAATGCACCTCGGAGCCGCGGATCAGCCCCATCAGCTCGTGCCAGGCCGGGTGGAACTCGACCTCGTCGATGCGGTTGCCGTAGCGGTCGTGGGTGCGCAGCTCGGGACCATGGCGGTTGGCCGCGCTGGCCAGCGCCTGGACGCGCCGGCTGCCGATGAGGGCGCCGCAGGCGGTGAGCCGGCCATCCGCATCGCCGGCGCCGAGCGCGGCGGCAGCGCCGGCGAGAGCGGCGTCGTCGGCGAAGGCGTTGTAGTCGGCGAGATCGCCCGCCTGGTTCAGCACGTCATGGGTGGCGTAGGCGTCGTCCGGCATGGCGGTGCTCCCCCGGCAGGTCCGGAAAAGATGCGGATCAGACGAACGTGTAGATCAGCCCGAACAGAACGAACACGCTGACGGTCGAGACCACCGCCAGCAGCAATTTGGACAGGCCGAGCGTGCCGGCGCCCGCGGTCAGCGCGAACAGCGCGGCGGTGGCAACAGCCAGGCCGGATCGCCAGCGCAGCAGCCGGCGGCGGTTCACATCTTCGATCGCGCGGAAAAACATGCTCCGAGTCTAGCATGGAACGACCGGGCTGGTGCGAGAGGGGGGATTCGAACCCCCATGACTTGCGTCGGCCGATTTTGAGTCGGCTGCGTCTACCGTTCCGCCACTCTCGCGCGGCTCGGTTTTCGCCCATCTCGCGGCCGGCCGCCAGCCCATTTGCGTCCGCCGCGGCGCTTCGCTATACGAGCTCCGGTCGTTCCCGGATAGCTCAGTCGGTAGAGCAAGCGGCTGTTAACCGCTGGGTCGTAGGTTCGAGTCCTACTCCGGGAGCCATCCCATCCGGCGCGGCGTGCTCTCTCCCGCTCCAGGAGCCCGCATGCCAGAGACGATTTTCTGCAATGCCCAGCTCGTTCTGCCCGATGGCGCCTGCCTCGGCGGCGTGCGCCTGCGCGCGGGCACGATCGCCGAGATCCTGCCCGGGCACGTCGCCGGCGGCGTCGATCTCGAGGGCGACCTGCTGCTGCCCGGCCTCATCGACCTGCACACCGACAACCTCGAACGCCAGGTGGCACCGCGGCCGAACGCGCGCTGGCCGTCGCGCTCGGCGCTGCTCGCCCACGATTCGCACTGCATCGCCGCCGGCATCACCACGGTGCTCGACGCCCTCTGCCTCGGCGATGTCGGCTTCGAGAAGGAGCGCATCCGGACCTTCCACGAGGGCATCGCCGATCTGGACGCGCTGGCCGGGACCGGCCTGCTCAAGGCGGAGCATTTCCTCCATCTGCGCTGCGAGCTGCCCGCACCCGACATGCTGGCGATGTTCGACCCGGTGGCCGCGCACCCGCGCCTGCGCCTCGTCAGCCTCATGGATCACTGTCCGGGCTACGGCCAGTACGCGGACCTCGACTATTACCGCGCGCTCAAGCGCCGCGATGGGTTCTCCGACCTCGACATCGACCGTCTGATCGCCACCGCCCGCGCGCAGCGGGCGCGGGTCCGCACGCCGAACCGCGTGGCGCTGCTCGCCCGCCTCGCCGGGCGCGGCATCGCGCTCGCCAGCCACGACGACCGCACCGAGGAGGAGGTGGCCGAAAACGCCGCCGACGCCATCGGCATCAGCGAGTTCCCGGTGAGCATGGCGGCCGCGCGTGCGGCGCGGGGCCACGGGATGCAGGTGATCGCCGGCGCGCCCAACATCGTCCGCGGCGGCTCCCATTCCGGCAACGTCGCCGCCGCCGACCTGGTCACCGCCGGCGCGGTCGACGCCTTCGCCTCCGACTACGTGCCGTCGAGCCTGATCGAGGCCGCCTTCGCCTGCGTCCGCGCCGGTCTCCTGCCCCTGCACGCGGCCGTCGCCCTGGTCACGGAACGGCCGGCGCGGATGGCCGGCTTCACCGACCGGGGGCGGCTGGCAGCGGGGCTGCGCGCCGATCTCGTGCGCGTGCGGGTGCATGAAGGGCTGCCGGTGGTGCGGGCGGTGCTGCGCGCCGGCGAGCGGGTCGGCTGACGGGATAGCGCAGCGCCCCCTGCAGGGTGACGGCGACGCGCCGGACCGCGCCGGCGAAGGCGAGCTCGGCGTCGCCGTCGGTCCAGCACCAGCTCCGCTCGCCGGCCCGCTCCAGCGCGTGGAACCCGCTCAGCGCCGCCAGCAACGTGGCGTCCAGCCGCTGCACCACGCCCCCGGCTTCGCCCCCAGCGTCGCCTTCCACCA
Organism: Pseudomonadota bacterium; assembly: GCA_021815825.1. Lineage (GTDB taxonomy): Bacteria > Pseudomonadota > Alphaproteobacteria > Acetobacterales > Acetobacteraceae > JAJZVV01. The sequence continues at coordinate 17,785 of JAKAZO010000007.1, read as the reverse complement.
GCGCGACCGCGACGCCGAGCCGGCGCCGATCGCTGCCTTGGGTGACGTCGGCCGCGATCGCGGCGCGCGAGCGGAGCCGCAGGCGGCAAGCCGCGGCGGGCAGGACGAAGATGTGCCGCCCCGCCGCGACATAAGCGGGGCGCACCACGCGCCCGCGGATGACGAGGGCGAGATCGGGATCGTCGCAGAGTGCGAGCCCGGCGCGCTCGGCCCGCACGAGCAGGAGCGCCTTGATCGCGGCGAGCGCGGGACCGTGATGGCAGCGTGGCGCGCAGGCCGGACCGGGCGCGGGCGGGACCGCCGCGCCATTGTCGAAGCCGGTGCGGTTGCCGGTATCGAGGTAGGATTCCGCCGCCGCCCCCTCGGCGAGCAGCACGTCGTGGCGGTCGAGCTCGACATGGACGTAGGTCACGGCGGCACGGTTCGAGACGCGCCGGATCGTGCGCCCGTTGACGAGGTGCTTGGCCTCGACCAGCACGCCGCCCGCGTCGGCGAACCAGAACGCGTGATCGCCCGATACCTGCAGATCGCGCGACGGCACGCCCTCGGCGAGCGCTCCGGCGGCGAGCCGCACCGGCGCGTCGTCCCCACGCGGGCGGACGATGCGCCGCCGGCCGATCCAGCGGACGGCGCGGACCGCGCCCGACGCGGTGAGCACCAGGTCCCCCGCCGCCAGCCGCTCCACCATCCGCTCCCCCGCCGGGGTGGCGAGCCGCGTGCCGGCGACGAAGCAGGGCGCGGTGGCGGGGTAGAGGGCCTGGATCCCGGCGATGTCGGAGGCATCCAGCGTCGGGTTGGCGGGGCTGGCGACCGGGTACATCACCGCGTTCGGATCCGTCGAATGGTCGAGGCCGAGCGCGTGGCCGATCTCGTGCAGGGCGACCTGCTCGAACGTCGTGACGGTGCCGGCATAGGTCGGGTTGGCGCCGCCGGAGAGCGGGTCGAACGCGGGATCCTCGAGGCGCACCAGCGTATCGGTGAGGAAGCGATCGGTCGTCGGGTCGTAGCTGTAGTCGGTCTCGCCGATCTCGCCGCCGCCGGCGGTCGGGAAGCTGGCATAGCCGAAGCGGATATCGGCCGCCGCCGCCGGATTCGTGCTGTCGGGCACGAGCACGAAGGTAAGGCCAGAGACCTGGTGCCAAGTGGTCAGCGCCTGCTCGACGAGGTTATATCCGGGGCTGCCGGCGATGATCGGATCGCTGAACGGGGTCGCGAGGTCCTGGCTGTAGGTGAGCGTGGCGAAGCTGAAGGTGATCACGCTGGAGGCCCAGGTCGGTCCTTCGAAAGCGTAGTTGATCATCGTGTCCTCTCGCGTCCCTTGTCGCGCCAGGGGAAGTGTGGCCGGATGCGCGCCGTGCGCAAGCCGGGGATGGAGGGTCGACCATGCGGCTGAGCGATCTGCGTACTCCGTGCCTGGTGCTCGACCGCGCGGTGCTGATGCGCAACATCGCCGCCATGGACCGCGCCGTCGCACGGCATGCCGTCGCATTGCGGCCGCACATGAAGACGGCGAAATCGGTCGAGATCGCGCGCCTGGCCATGCGCGGCGGCGGCGTCACCGTCTCCACGCTCGCCGAGGCGGCATTTTTCGCCGAGCACGGCATCGTGGATCAGATCCTCGCCGCCGGCATCACGGCGCGGAAGCTGGCCGAGGTGACGGCGCTGAACCGGCGCGGCGCGGCGGTGAAGGTGATCACCGACGATCTCGACATGGCCCACGCGATCGCGGCGGAAGGCGGCGTCGGCGCGCTGATCGAGATCGATTGCGGCGAGGGGCGCGGCGGCGTCGGGCCAGAGGATCCGCGCCTGCCGCTGCTCGCCGACGCGCTCGGCCCGGCCCTGGCCGGCGTGCTGACCCATGCCGGGCACAGCTACGCCGCCACCAGCCCCGCCGCCATCGCCGCGGTGGCGGAGGCGGAACGGGCAGCTTCGGTGGCGGCCGCGGAACGGCTGCGTGCCGCGGGCCACACCGTCGGCATCGTCTCGATCGGCAGCACGCCGACGGCGCTGCACGCCGAGACGCTCGCCGGCATCACCGAAATGCGTCCCGGCGTCTACATGTTCGGCGATCTGTTCCAGGCGCAGCGCTTCTCCTGCGGGCTCGGGGACATCGCCGTGACCGTCCTCGCCAGCGTCATCGGCCGCCGCCCGGCCGAGCATCGGCTGCTCATCGATGCCGGGGCGCTCGCGCTCTCCAAGGACCGCAGCACCGAAGCGGCACCGCACGATTACGGCTTCGGCCGCGTGCTGGGGCTCGATGGCGCCGCCTCGCTCGGCGCCGCCACGGTGATGCGCGCCTATCAGGAGCACGGCATCGTCGCCTGCGATCCGGCGCTGCCGTTCCCCGACCTCGCCATCGGCGCGCTGGTGCGCGTGGCGCCGAACCACGCCTGCCTCACCGCCGCCGGCCACGACCGCTACCACGTCGTCGACGGCGGCGACGCGATCGAGGCGATCTGGCCGCGCGTCAATTACTGGTAGCGCGCGCACTCATTCGGAGAGAAAGGTCGCGAACGCCTCGACCGGCGCGCGCGGCGTCTCAAGCCGGTTGGCCGGCTCGTCGGGATCGGCGTAGCCGAGTGCCATGCCGCAGACCACGACCTCGCTCGTGGGAATCGCGAGTTCGGCGCGGATGATGTCGGCATAGAAGGCGAAGGCGGCCTGCGGGCAGGTATCGAGCCCGGCGCCGCGGGCGGCGATCATGACGTTCTGCAGGAACATGCCGAGATCGAGCCAGCTGCCGCGGCCGAGAACCCGGTCGATGGTGACGATGAGGCCCACCGGGGCGCCAAAGAAATCATAGTTCCGCGCGTGCTGGCGGTGCGCCGCGACGCGGTCGCCCTTGGCGATGCCGAGCAGCCCGTAGAGCGCCCAGCCGATCTCGCGCCGCCGCTCCAGATAGGGCGAGACCCATTCGCTCGGGTAGTAGTCGTATTCGGCCTGGCTGTGCGCGCCGGCCGCGTGCGCCGCCTGAAGGGCCGTGACCAGGCGCTGGCGGGCGGCGCCGGTGAGCACGCGCAGCTTCCAGGGCTGGGTATTGGTCATCGAGGGGGCGCGGCTGGCCAGCGCCAGAACCTGGCGCAGCGTCGCCTCCGGAACCGCGCGCGGGACGAAGCCGCGCACGCTGCGCCGGCCGCCGATCGCCGCAGCCACCGCCGCCGAAACATCCGCCTCTGTCATCGCCTGCCCTTCCCTCCGGTCATTTCCTGCCCGCCAGATCGCGCAGCCGGCGCCGGCGCAGCGGGCGAACCTCCGCCGACGGCGCCAGGCGGCGGATCTGCGCCTGGATCTCGGCACGCTTCTCATGGATCGAGGCGATCACCGGTCCCATCGGCACGCCGACATCGACCAGCACCGCCTCGGCCAGTTGCAGGCTGGCCTCGATCGTCTCCGGCACCGCGTCGAAGGCACCGATCTCGTAGAGATGCGCGGCATGGGCGGCATCGCGCGCCCGGGCCACGATCCGCAGCCCCGGCCACTCCGCCCGCGCCGCGGTGATCAGCGCATCCGCCGCGCGAGGTGCGTCCAGCGTCACCACCAGCGCCTGCGCCGTATCGAGCCCGAGGCGGCGCAGCAGGTCAAGCCGCGTGATGTCGCCGAAATAGACCGGCTGGCCGAGGCCGCGTTGGCGGCCGACCTGATCGGGATCGCCGTCGATGGCGAGATAGCTCACGCGATGCGCCGCCAGCAGCGCCGCGACCGTCTGCCCGACGCGGCCGAAGCCGGCGATCACCACCCGGCCGGCGGGCGCAGCCGGCGCCGCCTCCGCGCGCAGCGACGGATCCACCGGCACCCGCTCGAAACGCTGCGCCAGGCCAGCGCCGAGCGCGCCGAGGAGGGGAATCCCGGCCATGCTCAGCGCCGCCACCAGCCGGGCGAAATCCGCCTGCGCCGCGCTCAGCAGCCCGTCCGACGCCGCCAGGGCGAGAATGACGAAGCTGAACTCCCCGCCCGGGCCGAGCAGCAGCCCACTCCGCACGCCCACCCGCCAGGGCTGGCGGAAGGCGCGGGCGGAGACGGCGATGACGGCGAGCTTCAGCCCGACCAGCGCGGCGACGGCGCCCAGCACCGCCAGCGGGTTGGCGACCACCCAGCGGAGATCGAGGCTCATCCCGATGGCGACGAGGAAGACCCCGATCAGCAGGCCCTTGAACGGCTCGATCGTCACCTCGACCTGCCGGCGATACTCGGTCTCGGCCAGAAGCAGCCCGGCGATCAGCGCCCCCATCGCCATCGACAGCCCCGCCGCGGCGGTGGCCAGCGCGGTGGCCACGACGACCAGAAGCGAGGCCGCCATGAACAGCTCCGGGCTGCGCGTGCGCGCCACGCCGCGAAACAGCGGCCGCAGGCCGAGCCGCCCGAGGGCGACGATCATCGCGACGGCGAACACCGCCTGGCCGACCACGATGCCGAGACGCATCATCCCGACCCCGTCGGACCCGGCCCCGAGCAGCCCGAGCGCGAACATCACCGGCAGCACGGCGAGATCCTGGAACAGCAGGAGGGCGAAGCTGAGCCGCCCGACCGGGGCGAGCAGGTGCCCCGCCTCGCCCAGCACCTGGATCACCACCGCCGTCGAGGACATCGCCAGCGCCAGGGCGAGCACGAGGGCCGCGCCCGGCGGCAGGCCGGCGGTGAGCGCGGCGGCGCCGAGCACGGCGACGGCGGCGAGGAATTGCAGCGTGCCGAGGCCGAACACCAGCCGCGCCATGCCGAGCACGCGCTCGAAGGAGAGCTCGAGCCCGATGGTGAACAACAGCAGCACCACGCCGAACTCGGCGAAGGGCGCGAAGCGGTCCGGATCGGCGATGGTGACGATGGCGAGCCACGGCACCCGTCCGGCCAGCGCGCCGAGCCCCGAGGGCCCGACGGCGATGCCGACGAGCATGAAGCCGAGCACCGGGCTGACCCGCAGCCGATGAAACACGGGAATGACCACGGAGGCGGCCGAGAGGATGAGCAGCGGCTCGCGCAGGGCCTCGGGGTCGATCGCCTGGCTCACCGTGCCCTCCCGCCGTCAGCCATCCACGCGACGTTCATTCGGCGGTCGGATGGACCTTCTCGCTCGCCGCGCAGCCGGCGTCGCAGCAGCGCCCGGGCTGGCGGCCCGCTCCATGGGAGGCGCGGCGGGCGTCGGCGGCGATGCCGCGGTCGAGCAGCCGCTCGACCAGCTCGGCGCGCTCCCAGGTCGGATAATTGCGCCAGATCTCGCGCTTCATCGCCTCCGGCGAGCCGCCGCCATGCAGCGAGATCACCGAATACCAGCCGCCCTGGCTGGAGGCGGTGAGATCCTCCACCAGCCGCGCCAGCTCGACGCGCTGCGCCGCCGGGATGTCGGCCCGCCCGGCGAGCACGGCGGCGAGCGAGGCCGCCGTCGCCGGGTTGTGATCCTCCTCCGGGCCGGGCAGCGCGACGATCAGCCCGCCGGAAACATAGTGGGCGAGGCGGTGCATGTCGTAGATCTGATTGGCCAGCAGCAGCTTGCCGATATTGGCGAAGACCGGGTCCGGCATCGCCGACCCCGCCGGATCGGCCTGGCCATAGACCGAGGCGGCGACGCCGCAGGCGAAGAACCCCTCGACGATCTTGATCAGCTCGACCATCGCCTCGCGGATATGGGGCTGGCGGTCGGCGTCGAGCCCGTTGGCTTCGCACATCAGCGCCCCCGCGCCGATCAGCAGGTCGCCGAAGCCGGCGCGCGCGCCGATGCAGGAATGGCGGTGATGGGTGGCGTAGCTGGTGGTGAGAAACCCGCCCTCCTCCGCCTCGCCGGCCAGGAACACCCGCTCATCCGGCACGAACACGTCGTCGAAGACGACGACGCCGGTGGACTGGCCATATCGGGCGGAGAATTTCGCCGCGCCCTCACCCGGTCGCCCGGCGGGGCGGGCGATGATGGTCACGCCCGGCGCGTCGACCGGCACGGCGCAGCAGACCGCGAAATCGCGCTCCGCCTCGGTCATGCTGCGGCACGGCATGACGAGGAACTCGTGCATGTAGGGTGCGCCGGTGACGATCGCCTTGGTGCCGCGAATGACGATGCCACCGGGCCGGCGTTCCGTGATGTGGACATACACATCCGGATTGGGCTGGCGGCCCGGACGCAGCGACCGGTCGCCCTTGGCGTCGGTCATCGCCACGCCGAGGGTGAGATCCTCGGCCTGCACGCGGTCGAGATAGGCCAGGAAGCGGGCGTGATACGCGGTGCCGTGCGCGGCATCGGCGCGCGCGGTGGCCTGGAAGATGGCGTTCAGGGCGTCGTGGCCGAGATAGCGCTGGGCACAGCCGGAATGGCGGCAGACGAGGCGCACGGCTTCGAGCTTGGCGAGCAGGTCGTCCCGGTTCTCGTTGACGTGCAGCATACGGCTGACGCGCGCCCCGGTGCGGGACTGCGTGGCGGCGAGCAGGTGCGCGCTCTCCGGCCGCAGGGCGAAATCATAGGTAATGCCGACCGCGGCGATGCCGGGGGCGAGACGCGGCTCATCGGCGACACTGGCGATGGCGTCGCCGTCGATGAAGACGCGCGGACGTAGCCGGCGCAGGGACTCGCGATAGTCGGTGGCGGACATCAGCATCGATCGCTCTCCCCGCGCCCCGCCGCCTCAGGCCGGCTTGCCGGCGACGATGGCCCCGAGGATGTAGCGCTCCGCCGCCTCGCGGTCGCCCCAGCCCGAGAGCTTCACCCACTTGCCCTGCTCGAGGTCCTTGTAGCGGGTGAAGAAATGCTCGATCGCCTGGCGCGTGATCTCCGGCAGCTCGGCGACGGTGGCGATATGGCTGTGCTGCGGGTGGATCTTGTCGTGCGGGACGCAGACCACCTTCTCATCCGGCCCGGCCTCGTCCTCCATGTGCAGCACGCCGATCGGGCGCGAGCGGATCACCGCGCCGGGAACCACCTGCGAGGGGACCAGGACGAGCGCATCCACCGGGTCGCCATCGGCGGCGAGGGTTCCGGGAATGAAGCCGTAAGCGGCCGGATAGGCCGTCGGCGTGAACAGGAACCGGTCCACCACCACCGCGCCGGAGACCTTGTCCACCTCGTATTTCACCGACGATCCCTGCGGAATCTCGATGACCACGTTGATGTCCTGCGGCGGGCTGTTCCCGGTCGAGATCTTGGCGACATCCATCCTGACGTGCTCCGTCTGACGCGCCGGCCGAACGCACGGCGGTACCATCATGTCGGAAGCGGGGCGCGAAAACAAAGGCCCCGGATGCAGCCGCATCCGGGGCCCATCGCGACCGCGCGGCCGTCGTCCTTATCCCGCCCAGCGGGCGAGCACGGCGAGCAGCAGCAGAGCGACGATGTTGGTGATCTTGATCATCGGGTTGACCGCCGGGCCGGCGGTGTCCTTGTAGGGATCGCCAACGGTATCGCCGGTCACGGCCGCCTTGTGGGCTTCCGAGCCCTTGCCGCCGTGGTGGCCTTCCTCGATGTATTTCTTCGCGTTGTCCCAGGCGCCGCCACCCGACGTCATGGAAATGGCGACGAAGAGGCCGGTGACGATGGTGCCGAGCAGCATCGCGCCGACCGAGGAGAAAGCCGCAGTGCGGCCCGCGATCAGGTCGATGACGATGTAGAGCACGATCGGCGCCAGCACCGGCAGCAGCGAGGGGATGATCATCTCGCGGATCGCCGCCTTGGTCAGGAGATCGACGGCGCGGCCATATTCCGGCTTGGCGGTGCCCGCCATGATGCCCGGGATTTCGCGGAACTGCCGGCGCACTTCCACGACGACGGCCCCGGCCGCGCGGCCAACCGCGGTCATGCCCATCGCCCCGAACAGATAGGGCAGCAGGCCGCCGATGAAGAGCCCGACGACGACATACGGATCCGACAAGGTGAACGATACGTTGAGCTTCGGGAAATAGTGCTTGAGGTCCTCGGTGTAGGCGGCGAACAGCACCAGCGAGGCGAGACCGGCCGAGCCGATGGCATAGCCCTTGGTCACCGCCTTGGTGGTGTTGCCGACCGCGTCCAGCGCGTCGGTGAAGGTGCGCACCTCCTTGGGCAGGTTCGACATCTCGGCGATGCCGCCGGCATTGTCCGTCACCGGGCCGTAGGCATCGAGGGCGACGATCATGCCCGCCAGCGCCAGCATGGTGGTGGCGGCGATGGCGATGCCGAACAGGCCGGCGACCAGGGAGGCCACGATGATGCCGGCGCAGATCACCACCACCGGCAGCGCGGTCGCCTCCATCGAGACGGCCAGGCCCTGGATGACGTTGGTGCCGTGGCCGGTCGTCGAAGCCAGCGCGATCGAGCGCACCGGACGATACTCGGTCGAGGTGAAATACTCCGTGATCCAGACGATGAAGCCGGTGACCAGCAGGCCGACGATGGCGCACAGGAACAGGTCGAACCCGGTCACCGCGCCGCCCTGGCTCATCGGCATCGCGGTGCCGAAGCCGACGAAGGTGGCGATCACCAGCGCGATGGCCACCACCGAGAGCAGACCGGTGACGATCAGCCCCTTGTAGAGCGCCTTCATGATGTTGCCGCCGGCATCGAGCTTGACGAAGTACGTGCCGATCACCGAGGTGACGATGCAGACGCCGCCGATGCCGAGCGGCAGCATCATCACCCAGTCGCGCACCGGCGGGGTGAAGAAGATCGCGCCGAGCAGCATGGTGGCGACGACGGTCACGACATAGGTCTCGAACAGGTCGGCGGCCATGCCGGCGCAGTCGCCGACATTGTCGCCGACATTGTCGGCGATCACGGCCGGGTTGCGGGGATCATCCTCGGGAATGCCGGCCTCGACCTTGCCGACGAGGTCGGCGCCGACATCGGCGCCCTTGGTGAAGATGCCGCCGCCGAGACGGGCGAAGATGGAGATCAGCGAAGCGCCGAAGCTCAACGCCACCATCGCCTCCAGCACCGGGCGCAGCTCGGTCCCCTGCATGCCCGCGCGCAGGATGAGGTAGTAGATCGTGACCCCGAGCAGGCCGAGGCCGACCACCAGCAGGCCGGTGATGGCACCGGACTTGAAGGCGAGGTCCAGACCCGCCGCCAGCCCTTTGCGGGCCGCCTCGGCGGTGCGGACGTTGGCCCGCACCGAGACGTTCATCCCGGCATACCCGGCGGCGGCGGACAGCGCCGAGCCGATCAGGAAGCCGATGGCGACATGGACACCGAGCGCGACGCCGAGGATGACCAGGATGACGACGCCAACGATGGCGATGGTCGTGTACTGGCGATTGAGGTAGGCGCGGGCGCCTTCCTGGATCGCTGCGGCGATCTCCTGCATGCGGGCATTGCCCGCATCCGCGGCGAGCACCGCGCGGCTGGTCATCCAGCCATAGGCGATCGCCAGCGCGCCGCAGGCGATGATGATGATATAGGCCAACAGCATCCCGGAGGTTTCCTTTTGGACTGGACGGCGATTCGAGGACGTGCGCTCAGCCGAGGCAAAGCGGCGCGGAAAATGGCAGAACCATCCCGCACAGGCAACGGCACCCGGCGCCGGATGGCCGATTTCCCTCCGCTGTGGCCGCGGCGCCGCTACTCGGCGGCCGCGGCCAGATAATCGCCGGGCCGCGCGCGGCGGATGCAGGCCAGCACCAGCGCCTCCGCGTCCACGCGCTCGCCCCAGCCCAGCACCTTCACCCACTTGCCCCGCTCGAGGTCCTTGTAGCGGGTGAAGAAATGCTCGATCGCCTGGCGCGTGATCTCGGGCAGGTCGCCGATTTCGGCGACATCGGCGTGCTGCGGGTGGATGCGGTCGTGCGGCACGCAGATGATCTTCTCGTCGCGCCCCGCCTCGTCCTCCATCAGCAGGACGCCGATCGGCCGGGCGCGCACCACCGCGCCCGGAACGAGCTGGCTCGGCAGCACCTGGTTCGGCAGCAGCACCAGCGCATCGGCCGGGTCGCCATCCTCGGCCAGCGTGCCGGGAATGAAGCCGTAGGCGGCCGGATAGGCCATCGGCGTGAACAGGAACCGGTCGACGACGACCGCACCGGACTCCTTGTCGATCTCGTACTTGACCGCCGACCCCTGCGGAATCTCGATGACGACGTTGATGTCCGCAGGCGGCAGCCGGCCCGCCGCGATCTTGCTGACGTTCATGGTGTTCCTTTATGTTGCAGTGCAACAAAGCCTGCCCTGTATATCCGCCGAGCGCAGCCTTGCCAAGTGCGCGGTTTGCGGGTTCCCATGCGCCTCCCGCCACGCGCCCGTAGCTCAACCGGTCAGAGCGGGCCGCTCATAACGGCTTGGTTGCAGGTTCGAGTCCTGCCGGGCGCAGGCGCGCGGGCTGCCGCCTGATTGCCGATCGCGTCCTGCCCGCCTATTAGAAGCCCGCCTGCCATGACGCGCACCCCGGCGGGCCTGCGCCGGGAGCTGCCGAACCCCATCGGCCGGAGCTCCATCGGCGCGGCAGGCGCATCAGCGAGGAACCCGGATGGCCAGCTACCAGTACGTCTACGTGATGAAGGACCTCACCAAGGCCTATCCGGGCGGACGCGAGGTGTTCAAAGGCATCACCCTGTCCTTCCTGCCCGGGGTCAAGATCGGCGTGCTCGGCGTCAACGGCGCCGGCAAATCGACGCTGCTGCGCATCATGGCCGGCATCGAGAAGGAGTATGGCGGCGAGGCCTGGGCCGCCGAGGGCGTGCGCGTCGGCTATCTGCAGCAGGAACCGACCCTGGATGCGACCAAGACGGTCGGCGGCAATGTCCGCGGCGCCTTCGAGGCGCTGCACCAGGCGCTCGAGCGGTTCAATGCCATCTCGGAGGCCTTCGCCGAGCCGATGGACGAGGAGCGGATGAACGCGCTGCTCGCCGAGCAGGCCGAGTTGCAGACCAAGATCGACGCCGAGGATGGCTGGGACCTCGATCGCCGCGTCGACATCGCGCTCGATGCGCTGCGCTGCCCGCCCGCGGACAGCGCGATCGACACGCTCTCCGGCGGCGAGCGCCGCCGCGTCGCGCTGTGCCGGCTGCTGCTGGAGAAGCCCGATCTGCTGCTGCTCGACGAGCCGACCAACCATCTCGACGCCGAAAGCGTCGCCTGGCTGGAGCGCACGCTGCGGGAATACCAGGGCACGGTCATCGTCGTCACCCACGACCGCTACTTCCTCGACAACGTCACCAACTGGATCCTCGAGATCGAGCGCGGCCGCGGTATCCCCTACGAGGGCAACTATTCCGCGTGGCTGGAGCAGAAGCGCAAGCGGCTCGCCCAGGAGGAGAAGGAGGAGAGCGCACGCCAGCGGGCGCTGGCCGCCGAGCAGGAATGGATCGCCGCCTCGCCGCGCGCCCGCCAGGCGAAGAACCGCGCCCGCATCGCCCGCTACGAAGACATGCTCGCCCAGTCCCAGGAGCTGGCCGGGGGCGTCGCCGACATCGTCATCCCGCCCGGGCCGCGCCTGGCGAACACCGTCATCGTCGCCGAGCATCTGACGAAGGGCTACGGCGACCGGCTGCTGATCGAGGATCTCAGCTTCAAGCTGCCGCCGGGCGGCATCGTCGGCATCATCGGCCCCAACGGCGCGGGCAAATCCACGCTGTTCCGCATGATCACCGGCAACGAGACCCCCGATGCCGGCAAGCTCACCGTCGGCGACACGGTGAAGCTCGGCTATGTCGACCAGAGCCGCGACAGTCTCGATGGCTCCAAGACGGTCTGGCAGGAAATCAGCGGCGGCGAAGAGGTGATCCAGCTCGGCAAGCGCTCGGTCGCCTCGCGGGCCTACGTCGCCGCCTTCAACTTCAAGGGCTCGGACCAGCAGAAGCGCGTCGGCATCCTCTCCGGTGGCGAGCGCAACCGGGTGCATCTGGCCAAGATGCTGAAATCGGGCGCCAACGTCATCCTGCTCGACGAGCCGACCAATGATCTCGACGTCGACACGCTGCGCGCGCTCGAGGATGCGCTCGGCGCCTTCGCCGGCTGCGCCGTGGTGATCAGCCATGACCGCTGGTTCCTCGACCGGCTGGCGACGCATATCCTGGCCTTCGAGGGCGACAGCCATGTCGAATGGTTCGAGGGCAATTTCCAGGCCTACGAAGAGGACAAGCGCCGCCGCCTCGGTGCCGACGCCACCGAGCCGCACCGCATCAAGTATCACCCGCTGACCCGCTGAGCGGTCCGCCCGCGCCCGCGCCGCTGGCCATGCATCCGGCCCGGGTCATCACCACCGGCCGGCTGGTGCTGCGCCCGGTGGGCTTCGCCGACCTGCCGGACCTCGCGGCGCTGAAGGCCGATCCGCGCGTGTTCGCGATCATGCTGGGCGGCGTGCGCACGCCGGAGCGCACGGCCGAGGAGCTGGCCGAGGAGATCCGCTTCTGGGGCCAGCATGGCGTCGGGCTGTGGAGCGTGCGGGGACGCGAGAGCGGCGCCTTTCTCGGCATCGCCGGGGTGATGGAGCGGCCGGACGGGCTCGGGCTGGCGCTGCGCTTCGCGCTGTGGCCGGAGATGCGCGGCCAGGGCCTGGCGCGCGAGGCAGCCGGAGCGGTGCTGCGCTACGCCCATGACGTGGCCCGCATTCCGCGCATCGTCGCGGTGGCGCGGGAGGACAATTTCGCCTCCCGCACCGTGCTCGGCGGCATTGGCATGACCGAATGCGGCCGTTTTACCCGCGACGGGCACGCGATGCTCGTCTATGAGAGCCGCGCCCGCTGATCCCTGCCCGCCGTCGTGGTTTCCGCTGTCGTGGTTTCCGCCGGGCACCGAATCCCTTTATCCTGGGGCCCGATGCTGACCAACCTGCCCAACCTCCTGACGCTCTCGCGCATCGCCGCGATCCCGCTCCTGGTCGCGCTGGTCGCCACCGGGCAGCCATGGGCCGATCTCGCCAGCAGTGTGATCTTCGCCATCGCCGGCATCACCGACTATCTCGACGGCAAGCTGGCGCGGGAATGGCGGCAGATGTCCGATTTCGGCCGCATGCTGGACCCGATCGCCGACAAGCTCCTGGTCGGCGCAGTGCTGATGATGCTGGTCGGCCGGGCGCGGCTGTCCGGCCCGGGCCTCTATCCCGCCGTGGTCATCATGCTGCGCGAGATTCTGGTCAGCGGCCTGCGCGAATATCTCGGCAGCGTGCGCGTCGGCCTGCCGGTGACGCGGCTGGCGAAATGGAAGACCGGCGTTCAGATGGTCGCGCTCGGCACGCTGCTCGCCGGCGACAGCACCGCGGCGCTGCTCGGGCTGGGCCGCCTGCCGGTGTCGGCGATCGGCGAGGCGCTGCTCTGGATCGCCGCTCTGCTGACATTGGTCACCGGCTGGGACTACCTCACCGCCGGGCTGCGCCATGTCTCGCCGCCCGCGCGCCAGGCGCCGAGCGGGACCTCGCCAGGCCAGTGAAACTGCTCGGGCTGATCGGCTGGTCCGGCAGCGGCAAGACGACGCTGCTCACCGCGCTGCTGCCGCGCTTCGTGGCGCGGGGGCTGCGCGTGTCCACGGTGAAACACGCCCATCACGGCTTCGACCTCGATCGCCCCGGCAAGGACAGCTACCGCCATCGCGAGGCGGGCGCGCACGAGGTGCTGGTGGTCAGCGGCCGCCGATTCGCCCTGATGCACGAACTGCGCGGCGAGGAGCCGCCGCTGCCGGCGCTGCTCGCCCGGCTCGACCCGGTCGATCTCGTGCTGGTCGAGGGCTTCAAGACCCACGCCTTCGCCAAGATCGAGGTGCACCGCCCGTCGCTGGCGAAGCCGCCGATCTGGCCGGCCGAGCCCGGCGTCATCGCGGTCGCCGCCGACGCGCCACCGGCGACGATGCCGCCGGTGCCGCTGCTGCCGCTCGGCGACCCCGCCGCCATCGCCGAGTGGATTCTTGCCCGGCTTGCCGATTTGCCCGCGCGCGCCGATCTTTCCACTTCCGCACCTTGAGCCGCGGGCACGGCCTTGGCACAGTGCGGGCCCGCAAGGCGAGCCAGATAGGAACCGACCGCATGCGCCGCTCCGCCATCGTTCTTCCGCTGCTGCTCGCGGGCTGCGGCTTCGATGATTTCTTCGGCAATACCCATACGTTCCGCGCAACGCCGAACGCTCCGCTGGGCGAAAGCGAGACGATGCTGAACGCGCGCGGCGTCATCACCGAGGAGGCGCCGCTGCAGCCGGAGCCGGGCAATATCTGGCCGGGTCCGATCAAGCCCATCCCGACGCTGAGCGAGCTCGAGCAGCAGGAAAACGAAGGGATGAAGAAGCTCCGCCCGATGGAGACACCGCCCACCAGGGGCGCGCCGCCATCCTCGGCCGGCCAGCCCGTGGTGATCCCCAACGGCGACGGCACCAGCACCGTCATCATGCCCGACGGCACCATCCGCACCATCCCGAGCGCCTCCGCCAAGCCGTCCCAGAGCCAGACTTCGTCAGGCAAGACCTCGTCCGGGAAGACCCCGTCCGGTCAGTCCCCATCCGGCCAATCCCCTTCGGGCCAGACCAACCCGCCGGCGGAGATGCCCGGGGTCGATACCGCCAAGCCGGCGCAGTAGCGGGCCATGCGCGCGCGGTCGCTGCACATCCTCTATTTCGCCTGGCTGCGCGAGCGGCTCGGGCTCGGCGAGGAGTGCCTGGCCCTGCCCGACGGCGTGGACAGCGTGGGCACGCTGATCGCCTGGCTGCGCCGGCGCGACGATCGCTATGGCGCCATCTTTGCCGAGGGCCGGCTGGTGCGCTGCGCCGTCAACCAGGAATTCGCCGGCCCGGACACGCCGCTCGCCGCCGGCGACGAGGTCGCCTTCTTCCCTCCGGTCACGGGCGGCTGAGATGGCCAGGGTCCTCGTGCAGGACGGGGCGTTCGACCTCGCGGCGGAATTCGCCGCACTCACCGCCGGGCGCTGCGACATCGGCGGCGTCGGCGCCTTCGTCGGCACGGTGCGCGAGATCTCGGGAGGGCGGCGCCTGACGGCGATGACGCTCGAACATTATCCGGCCATGACCGCCGCGGCGCTCGCCCGCATCGCCGCCGAGGCGGAGCGGCGGTGGGACCTGCTCGGCTGCACGCTCATCCACCGCATCGGCCGCCTCGAACCGGGGGCGCCGATCGTTCTGGTCCTCGCCGCCGCTGCCCATCGGGACGCGGCGCTCGCCGCCACCGCCTTCCTCATCGACTGGCTCAAGACCAGGGCGCCGTTCTGGAAGAAGGAATGCTTCGCCGACGGCGAGGCGCACTGGGTCGAGGCCCGCGCCGAGGACGAGGCGGCCGCGGCGCGCTGGAGCGGCGAGCCGGGCTGAGCACCGCCTCAGGCGGCGAGCATCATCGCGGCGCGCAGGGTGAGCACGATGCCCATGCCGAGGATCAGCAGCGTCGTCGCCACCTGAACCCGGGTCAGCCAGATACTGTCCAGCCAGCCGAGCACCCGCTCGCCGATCTTGGCCGCGACCACCCCGACCAGGGTCAGGGCGGCGGCGAAGCCGATGCTGAACACCAGCACCGTCAGCAGCCCCAGCACCACCCGGCCATTGCCCAGTGCCGCGAGCAGAATGGCCAGCGCGGTCGGGTCCGGCAGCAGGCCGCCGGCGATGCTCAGCGTCAGCAATACGCCGAGCTTGGGCCGGTTGTCGGTGATGACGTCCAGCTGGTGCGCGTGCGCGCGGCCCCAGCCGTGGCTGTGCCACACGGCGCCGCCGGGCTCGTGGGAATGGCCGTGGGAATGGTCATGGTCGTGGGAATGGTCGTGGTCGTGGTGACCGTGCCCGTGATGATGCCCGAGGGCGGCGGGCGGCAGGCCGAGCGCGACACGGACCAGCGCGCGCTGCGTCCACAGCATCCACAGCCCGAGCACGACGACAACCAGCCCCATGGCCAGCGCCAGGTCCACCTCGATCCGCTGCGGCACGAGCCAGGCCGAGCCGATCGAGGCCGCCACACCGACCATCACGATGCCCGAGACGTGCGAGAGGGTCACGAACACGCCGAGAATGACGGCGTCGATCGGCTTGCCGCGCGCGCCGACGATATAGGCCGCGGCGATGGTCTTGCCATGTCCCGGGGTGGCGGCATGCACCGCGCCGGTCCAGAAGCTGGACAGAAGATAGAATAGCGTCTCTTTCATGGGCCGTTCACTCCCTGCTGCGTTCATGCCCGTCCTGACATGCAGAGTCCACCGGGGCCGCCGCACGCTTCCTTCACCGTTCCTGGTTTTCACGAGCCGACCCAGCCATGCCGCGTCTCATCCTCGCCGCCGCCCCGGCGCCTGCGCTGCTCGCCGAGACCTGGCAGGCGTTGGAAGCGCGCTCGGACGGCTCGTTCTTCCAGGGCTGGAGCTGGACCGGCTGCACCTATGCCGCCCGCTTTCCGGATCCCGTCCTGCTGCGGGCGGAGGAGTCTGGCCGGGTTCTGGCCCTCGGCCTGTTCAACCGCCGCCCGCGCCGGCTCGCCCGCTCGTGCCTGCATCTCGGCGAAAGCGGCGACGCCGCGCGCGATGCCGTCTTCATCGAGCATAACGGGTTCCTGATCGATCGCGCCGCGCCGGCGGGGCTCGCGGCGGCCTGCCTGCGCGCGGCGCTGACGCTGGCGCTACCGAACGGCGGCACGAGGCGGCTGGTCTTGAGCGGGATCGGCGATGATCTGTTCGCCGCGGCGCGGTCCTTCGCGCCCCGCGTCACCGCCACGCGCCCGGCGCCGTTCGTCGATCTCGCCGCGCTGCGCGCGCGCGGCGGGCCCTATCTGGACCGGCTCAGCGCCAACACCCGCTACCAGCTGCGACGCTCGGCGCGCGCCTACGCCGCCCGCGGTCCCCTCGCCGTCCAGCGCGCCGCCAGCCTCGCCGAGGCGCTCGATTTTCTCGATCGCCTGGCCAGGCTGCATCAGCGCACATGGCAGGCGCGGGGAAAGCCGGGCGCCTTCGCCAACCCCGCCTTCCGGGAGTTCCACGCGGCGCTGATCGCCCGCGGCCTGCCCCGCGGCGAAGTGGACCTGCTGCGCATCGCCGCCGGCGGGGATGCGATCGGCTATCTCTATAATTTCCGCTACCGGGACCGAATCGCCGCCTACCAGAGCGGCTTCGACTACGAGGCTGCCGGCGCCCACGCCAAGCCCGGCCTGACCTGCCATCACCTCGCGATCGAGCACTATGCCGCCACCGGCGCGGTGGCCTATGACTTCCTCGCCGGCGGCGACCGTTACAAAGCCAGCCTCGCCGATGCCGCCGCGACACTGCACTGGATCGAGATGTCCCCCACCGCCACCCTGCCCGGCCTGCTCGACCGGGCCCGCAGCCTGGCCCATGCCTGCCGCGCCCGGTTTACATGAGCGGCCCGCCCTCCCTGCTCCTCGGCCTGATCGGCGCCGGCATCCAGGCCTCGCTGACCCCGGCGCTGCATGAGCACGAGGCCGGCGCGCAGGGGCTGCGCTGCCTCTACCGGCTGATCGACCTGGACCGGCTCGGCCTCGACGGTGGCGCCCTGCCCGATCTGCTCACCGCCGCCGAGCGCATGGGCTTCACCGGGCTCAACATCACCTATCCGTGCAAGCAGACGGCGATTCCGCTGCTGCACGCGCTGTCGGACGAGGCGCGCGCGCTCGGCGCCGTCAACACGGTGGTGCTGCGCGACGGCCGGCGCGTCGGTCACAACACCGACTGCTTCGGCTTCGCCGACAATGTGCGGCGCCATTTCGGCGATTTCAGCGGCGCGCGCGTGGTCCAGCTCGGCGCCGGCGGTGCCGGCGCGGCGGTGGCCCACGCCACGCTGACGCTCGGCGCCGACCATCTCGCGCTGTTCGACATCGACGCCGCCCGCGCCGAGCGCCTGGCCGCCGACCTCACCGCCCGCTTCGGCGCCGGGCGGGCCACGGCCATCGCCGATCCGGCCGCGGCGCTGGCCACCGCCGACGGGC
>JAKAZO010000006.1:77330-83043 GCA_021815825.1 Pseudomonadota bacterium | reverse complement strand
CGCGCCCAAGCGCGGCCGAGCCGGTCCGCTCGATCTCGGACTCGGGCAGCTCATCGAGAAAGCGGCTGGGGATGGCGCTCTGCCATCCGGAGTAGAGCCGCCGGTTCGCGGCGTGGCTGACGATGACGCGCCGGCGCGCCCGCGTCAGGCCGACATAGGCGAGCCGGCGCTCCTCCTCGAGCGATTTGGCTCCGCCTTCGTCGAGCGAGCGCTGGTTGGGGAACAGACCCTCCTCCCAGCCTGGCAGGAAGACGGTGTCGAACTCCAGGCCCTTCGCGGCGTGCAGGGTCATCAGGCTGATCCGCTCGCCGTCGGCATTCGCCTCGTTGTCCATCACCAGCGCGACATGGTCGAGAAATCCGGCCAGGCTCTCGAACTCGGCCAGCGCGCGCAGAAATTCCTTGAGATTCTCGAGCCGCCCCGGCGCGTCCGGTGCAGTATCCTGCTGCCACATCGTGGTGTAGCCGGATTCGTCGAGCATCGTAGCCATGGCGATGACATGGCCCTCGGCCTCGAGCTGTCTGCGCCAGCGGGCGAAGCCGGCGAGCAGGCCGCCAACACCCTCGCGCGCCTTGCCGCGCAGGGCGCCCGCCGCCACCAGCCGGGCCGCGGCCTCGCTGAGCGGGGTCTGCTCGGCACGGGCCCGGTCGTGCATCGCCCGCAGCGCCGTTTCGCCGACCCCGCGGCGGGGCAGATTGACGATGCGCTCGAATGCGAGGTCGTCGGCCGGCTGGGCGAGCACGCGGGCGTAGGCCAGCGCGTCGCGGATCTCGGCGCGCTCATAGAAGCGCAGACCGCCAACGACACGATAGGGCAAGCCGATGGTGATCAGCCGCTCCTCGATGGAGCGCGTCTGGAACCCGGCACGCACCAGCACCGCCATCTCGGCCAGGCTTTCGCCGGCCCTGCGCAGCGCCTCGGCGCGCTCGCCCACCATTCGCGCCTCTTCGTCCGAGTCCCATAGTGCGACGAGCTGGACCTTTTCCCCCGCGGCTTCTCCCCCCGCCCGGCCGCTGGCCTCCGTCTCGGCGCCCGGGCGCAGGGTCTTGCCGAGCCGACCCTCGTTGTGCGCGATCAGCGCCGCGGCGGCGGCGAGGATCGGGGCGGTGGAGCGGTAGTTGCGCTCCAGCCGGATCACTTTCGCACCGGGAAAATCCTTCTCGAAGCGAAGGATGTTCTCGATCTCGGCACCGCGCCAGGAATAGATGCTCTGATCGTCGTCGCCGACGCAGCAGAGATTGCGGTGGCCCTGGGCGAGCAGACGCAACCATAAATACTGCACCAGGTTGGTGTCCTGGTACTCGTCCACCAGGATGTAGCGGAACTGGCGGTGATATTGTGCCAGAATGTCGGGGTCGGTGCGCAGCAATTCGGTCGGCAGCAGCAGCAGGTCGCCGAAATCGGCAGCGTTCAGCGTCCCGAGCCGCGCCTGGTAGGCGGCGTAGACGCTGCGCGTTCGTCCGCCGGCGAACTCCGGCTCCTCGCTCTCGGGCACACGCGCGGGCGGCAGGCCGCGGTCCTTCCAGCGCTGGATGAGCGCCATCAGTGCCTGTGGCGGCCAGCGCTTGGCATCCACGCGCTCCGCCTCCATCACCTGTTTGAGCAGGCGGAGCTGGTCATCGGTATCCAGGATGGTGAAGTTGGCCGAAAGCCCGGTGCGGTCGGCGTGCCGGCGCAGCATGCGCGCGCCGAGGGCGTGGAACGTGCCGAGCCACAGGCCTTCGACCGGGCGACCGAGCATCGCGGCGACGCGCTCGCGCATTTCACGCGCGGCCTTGTTGGTGAACGTGACGGCGAGGACCTGAGATGGCGCGGCGCGGCCGGTGAGCAGGATATGGGCGAAGCGCGCGGTCAGGACGCGGGTCTTGCCCGTGCCGGCGCCGGCGAGCACGAGCAACGGGCCCTCGAGCGTCTCCACCGCCTCGCGCTGCTCGGGATTCAGCCGCGCGAGATAGGGCGTGGGATGGGGTGGAGTCTGGGGGGGATTGGCAGGGTGCGACACGGAAGCGATCATAGAGAACGTGCCGACCCGCTCCAACCCGCCCGCCGCGCCGCGCGTTTGCGGATGAGGGGCCGCTGATGCCAGCGCGCTTCCTCGCCGCTTCGGCCCGAAGGGGGCCGGTGCTGCTCGTGCTCGCCATCCTTGCCGGGCTGGCGGTCCCGCCCTTCGCGCATGCGTTGCGCGGCGCGCTGCTGCCGACCGTGTTTGGCATGATGACGCTCGTGCTGCTGCGGGTGGATATCGCCGCCGCATTGGCCCATCTCCGCCGGCCGATGCTGCTCGTCGCCCTGGTTGGTTTCCAGCTCTTGGGTTCGCCGCTGCTGGCTCATGGACTGGTCCGGGGGCTGGCGGTCGAACCCGGCATCGCCGCGGGTGTGGTGCTGTTTGCCGCCTGCTCGCCGGCGCTGTCCTCGCCCGCCTTCGCGCGGCTCGGCGGGCTCGATCCGGAACTGACCTTACTGGTGACGCTCGCGGCGACCTTGCTGGTACCGCTGACCGCCCCGCCGCTGGCCGCGCGGCTCGCCGGGATCGATCTCGCGATCGGCATCGGCGCCTTCATGGCTCGCCTCGGGGTGATGGTCGGCGCGCCATTGGCGGTGTCACTGGCGGCGCGCGTCGCGCTCGGCCCGGCGCGGCTGGCCGCGTTCGGCCCAGCGATCGACGGGGCGATGGTCTGGCTCCTCGCCGCCTTCGGCATCGGCGTCATGGACGGGATGACCGCCCGCCTGCTGGCCGATCCCGTTTGGGTGGCAGCGGCAACCCTGGCGGCGGTGCTGGCCAATCTCGGTGCCAACCTGCTCACCACGGCGCTCTTCGCCCCGATCGGGCTGCGCTTCTCGGCCGCCGCGGGCATCGCCGCGGGCAACCGGAACATGGCGCTCTACCTCGCTGTGCTGCCCGCCGGAGCGGATCGTCGCCTGGTGCTGTTTTGCGCCCTCTGCCAGTTGCCGCTCTATCTCAGCCCGTTCCTGCTCTCCCCATTGCACCGGCGGCTGGCCGCACGGCGGGGCGCGGCCTGACGCCGAGGATATGCGCGATGGCGTAGGCGAGATCGGCGCGGTTGAGGGTGTAGACGTGGAATTCGTCGACGCCGTTGGCCTGGAGCAGGCGCACCTGCTCGGCGGCGACCACGGCCGCGACGAGGCGGCGGGTCTCCGCGTCCTCGTCCAGCCCCTCGAAAAGATGGCCGAGCCAGGCCGGGACCGAGGCACCACACTGGGCGGCGAAGCGCGTGAGCTGGGCGAAGTTCGTCACCGGCAGGATGCCGGGAACGATCGGCACGGTGATCCCCGCGGCGTGGCAGCGGTCGAGAAAGCGCAGATAGACCGATGTGTCGAAGAAGAACTGGGTGATCGCCCGGCTGGCCCCGGCATCGATCTTGCGCTTGAGCGTGTCGAGATCGGCCTCCGGGCTCAGCGCGGTTGGATGGGTCTCGGGATAGGCGGCGACCGAGATATCGAAATCCGCCACGCGCTTCAGCCCGGCGACGAGGTCGGCGGCGAAATCATAGCCGCCCGGATGTGGAAGATAGCGGCCGGTCGTCGGCGCGTCCCCGCGCAGCGCGACGATATGGCGGATTCCCGCCTGCCAGTAATCCCGCGCCACCGCATCCACCTCGGCGCGCGTGGCGCCGACGCAGGTCAGATGTGCGGCCGGCACCAGGCTGGTCTCGCGCGCCAGCCGGGTTACCGTGGCGTGGGTGCGCTCGCGCGTGGTGCCGCCGGCACCGTAGGTGACCGAGACGAAGCGCGGCCGCAGCGTCTCCAGCCGGCGCACGCACGCCCACAGCTGCGCCTCCATCGCCGCCGAGCGTGGCGGGAAAAACTCGAAGGACAGCAACGGCGGCCTTTGTGCCAGATCGGGCACCGGCAGGCCGGCGACCCGCGGGCCCGTGACCCAGCGCTCCAGCCGGCGTTCCGCCCCGGGTGGGCAGCCGGTGCTATCGGAATTGCCGTTCGAAGTCCCATCGTGCGCCATCATGGCCTCCTTCACAGGCTGCGTTCTGAGCGAGCCCGGGCGTGGCCGCAAGAGTGCCGGGACAGCGATGGGCTTGCGTTTTTTGCCTTCAGGGTCAGCTTCCGGTAATTCGCCATGGCTATCGTCACGGGCCCTGCCGGAGCCGTTCCGGGGGCACCGCCCCAGCCGACCGCCCTGGTCACAGGGCGGAAATCATCCCCAGGTGGTCGATGCGCACTCCTGCGTCCTTGATGCTGGTCATGGCCCTTTTCAGCCTTGCCGATTGCGCCACACCGCCGCCGGCGAGCGATGCCGAGGCGGCTGCTGATTTCAAGCAGACCAACGACCCGCTCGAACCGACCAACCGCGTGCTCTACAACATCAATCAGGGCATTGATGCGGTGGTGCTGCGGCCGCTCGCCGAGGGCTATCGCTACGCACTGCCGCAGCCAGTGCGCAACGCCACCCACAACGCGCTCGACAACCTCGCCCAGCCGGTCGTCATCAGCAACCACATCCTGCAGGGCAATCCGCGCCGCGCGGGCGATACGCTGATGCGCTTCGTGATCAACAGCACGCTCGGTCTCGGTGGCTTTTTCGACCCCGCGAGCAGCCTCGGCTATCCCGCACACCCGACCGATTTCGGCATCACGTTGGCCGAATGGGGCGTCGGCGAGGGCCCCTACCTCTATCTTCCCATCCTCGGCCCATCGGGTCCGCGCGACGCCATCGGCTATGGGATGGACACGGCGATGGACCCCTTCACCTGGGTGGGGCAAGGCGCGGTGGTGACGGATCTGGAGTATGTACGCTATGGTCTGTTTGCCATCGACGAGCGTGAGCGCGCGCTCGATGACCTCGATGCGATCATGAAAAACGCGCTCGACCCATACGCGACGCTGCGCAGCCTCTACCGCCAGCACCGGCAGAGCAAGGTCGTGGCGGCGAGTAGCGACGAACCGGCGACTGTGCCGGCATGGTTTCCGCAGCCGGAGAAAGCGAGTCCCAAGCCATGACTGCATCCGTGCTCGACCGAGCCCAGACAGTAACCGACACGACCGACGCGGGTCCGCGCGCGGCCGGCCCGCGATGGCTCCGGCGGCAACTCCTGCTCGCGGGCGGCGCCATGCTGCTTACGTTTGGCCGGGCGCGCGCCGGCGCGGCGGAGGATGCGAGCCGGTTCATCGACACGATCGCCCGTCAGCTTACGGAGGTGCTCGATAGCCCGGAGAGCGCCTCCGACAAGCGCAAACGCTTCCTCGCCATCCTCGACGGCGCCGTGGACGTGGACGGGATCGCCCGCTTCTGTCTCGGCCGCTTCTGGCGCCAGGCGAGTGAGGCGCAGCAGCAGGAATACATCACCCTGTTCCATCAGGCGTTGACGAACGGGGTGATTTCACGCCTCGGCGAATACAAGGGTGTGCGCCATACGATCGGCCGCAGCGTGCCGCAGAACGACAGCACCCTGGTGCAGACCCTCATCCTGCGGCCGAATTCGGAGCCGGCGCATGTCGACTGGCTCGTTCATCAGGTGGCTGGACGCCCGGAGATCGAGGACCTGATCGTCGAGGGCACCAGCATGCGCATCACCCAGCGCAGCGACTATATGAGCTTCCTGCAGCGCAACGGCAGCAACATCCAGGCGCTGATCGACCAGCTGCGCCAACAGGTCGGCCATAGCCGCAGTTCCTGAGCGTGCTCTAGCGTGATGAGTCAGAAATTCCTGTACGAATTTCTGAATCCGAATCACACTAG
>JAKAZO010000006.1:9453-77230 GCA_021815825.1 Pseudomonadota bacterium | reverse complement strand
GCAGCAACATCCAGGCGCTGATCGACCAGCTGCGCCAACAGGTCGGCCATAGCCGCAGTTCCTGAGCGTGCTCTAGCGTGATGAGTCAGAAATTCCTGTACGAATTTCTGAATCCGAATCACACTAGATTCAATATGTTAATGGCCCGCTTGCCCCCGAAATTCGCATGCGAATTTCGGGGGCGGGACACGAGAAACATACCACTCTCGAGCACCTTAACTTCGATCCCTCCGAGCCGGAACGGCCCAATCGGATCGGGGGCCTCCAAGGCGGGAGCGGCTCACGCAAAGTCGCGGCGGCCGAAGAAGACTGCGATCTCGGCCGCGGCGCGGTCGGGTGCCTCGGCGTGCGGGAAGTGGCCGGCGCCGGGAAACGGGGCGAGATCGAGGCTGGTGAAGCTCTCGCCGAGCCGGTCGGTCCACCCGTAGGGAAAAAGCGGGTCGCTATCGCCCCAGCGGACGCAGGTCGGCACGCTGATGGACGGCAGGGACGGCGCCTCGCCGCGGATGGTGGCCAGCCGCGCCGCGTTCTGGCTGAGATACCAGTTAAACCCGCCTTGAAGGGCCCCGGGGGCAAGAAAATTGTCGATGAATTCCTCCAGCACCGGGTCGAAGGCGCGCGGATTGCCACCCGCCCAGTGGCGCAGGAAATGCCCGATATAGAGCCGGCAGGCGGTACGCGAGGAGCCGACGAGGTCGGCGGCGAACGGCATCTGGTGGAAGGATTGGTACCAGATCTCCCGCAGATGCTCGGCTCGCGCCCAGCGCGGGCCGATGCCGGGGTAGGGGCAGTTGAAGAAGAACAGGCCCGCGAGCCGATCCGGGACGCTGCGGGCCAGGGCCTGGGCGACATACGCGCCGACATCGTGAGCCACCAGCCCGACGCGCCCGAGTCCGAGGCCGCTCATCAGGGCGGCGATATCGGCTGCATGAACGGCCGCGCCGACCTGGTCGGACGGGCCCGGGTCCGGCTTGTCGCTCGAGCCGAAGCCGCGCAGGTCCGGCGCGATCACGGTGAAGCGGTCTGCCAGGCGCTGCATCACCGGCAGCCAGGTCAGCCAGAATTCCGGCCAGCCATGCAGCAGCAGCAGCGTCGGCCCGGTGCCGGCGCGGGCGTAGTGCAGCCGTACACCGTTGACCACGGCCTCGTGATGGCTGATCCCGCCGCGCGACGACCACATGAGCGCCTCCCTGCTTCGCGCCCATCATGCGCAAAAGGGCAGGGCGATGAAACCCTGCCCTGGCGGACGCGTCAGACCAGGCGCGCCGGCGGCGAGGCGCGGCGCAGGAGCGGCAGCAAAGCCAGCGGAAGCAGGAACACCGCCCAGGTTGCCGGCTCCGGAATCGGCGAGAGGTCGTTGGCGAGCGCGACGAGCACGTCGGGATAGACGCCGGCGACCGAGTTGATGTTCTGCACGTAGATGTTCTGGGTGGCGAGCTGGATCTGGGCCGGCGTCAGGCCGAGCTGCTGCAGCAGTGCGATCGTCTCCGAAGACAATCCATAATTGGCGAAATACTGTTCGATCTGCAGCACCTGCTGCGGCGTGATCGTGACCGACCCGCCGCGCACGGCGGCGAGATTGGCGGCCAGGGTCCGCAGGTCGCTGGAGATCGACCCGGTCAGGCTGTTGAGCTCCGCGGTATATTGATCGACGGCGGCGAGCTGCTGCGCCTTCCAGTAGGAATCGCCCGCCACTTCGGCGCCTTGATAGCGGTTGAGCGAGGTGATGAGCGCCGCCGCAACCTCGATCGCCTTGGCTTCGTCAGCCGCGAGGCCGGAGGAGGACAACGAGGCCGGCAAGGTGATGCTGCCGGGGGTGGCGACGACCTTGTAGTTCGGGTCTACCGGGTCCGCGGCGAGCAGCGCAAAATAGCCGGCAACCGCCGAGGTCAGGCCGGCAAGCGCGCCGCCGGTGATGCCGGCGATGGTGCCCCAGCCGGGCACCAGGGTGATCGGCGCGCTGATCGCTCCGATCACACCGCCTGCGATTCCCAGGATCGCCGCATCCTTGTTCCACTGGTCGATTTGTTGCTGCGTCTTGGCCGAGGGCGGCGCGTTGACCGCGGTGCTGAACGAGGCGCTCTCGTCGCCGTCGGCGCCTTGGATGTAGTAGCCGATGCTGGTGGTGGGGATCGGCGCCCCCGGCGCCGTCAGGACGGGTGGGGCGGTGTAGGTCGTCGTCGACGGGATGCCGTAGTTGAAGATGACGTTGATGTTGGCGCCATCGGCCGTGATGACGAGCGGCTCGCCCTCGCCGTTTTCGTTCGGATCCGTGGTGGTGAGGGTCGCGGTGACGCTGATCGTGTCGCCCGGATTGATGGTCGCCACGTTGGCCCACGCTGCCGCGGGCACCAGAAGCGCCAGCAGCGACGCCGACGCCAGCAATTGGATTCCGCGCAGTCTCATCGTCCTCTCCCATTTCCCAATTCGATAGCAAATTCTTAACGTGCCGATCGAATGACGCGCAAGAGGGCGAAAAACTGTAACAAACACGTTTGGCGTCACATATCTGTCATTTTTGGCGCACAAGTTCGTTATAGTGTTGATTTATTTGTTGGAGTCTTGTCTGCAGAAAGCCGATCATGCCACCCAGCAGAACGATCCCGCCAACAATCACGATGTTGAGAGCGATCACTGCGGCGGCCACCGGCCCTGTCAGCCGGCCGAGGGCGACGAACAGCGTCCACTCGCCGCCAAGCACGGCGATCATTCCCAACCCGAGTTGCAGCCCAAACCCGATCTTCTGCAGCTGGCTTCCGTCCATGGGTGTGCCTCTCCTGGTCACCGTTCCGGCGAGCATTGCCCGCGAGGAGGCGTGCGGTCCAGCCGGCCGCAACCCCTCACCGGCGTGTCCGACCCGACGAATTCCATCCGGTCCGACGGTGCTCTAGGCTGCCGCCGGACCGGATGGCAGCGTCGGAGGCAGACATGCGGGCATATCTCGGCATCGACATCGGCACCTTCGAGGCCAAGGGTGTCCTCGTCGACGCCACCGGGCGCATTCTCGCCAACGCCGCTCGGCGGCACCGCATGCTGGTGCCCGAGCCGGGCTGGGCCGAACACCGGCCGATCGAGGATTGGTGGGACGGGCTGCGCGAGATCGCGGGGCGCCTGCTGGCGCAGACGCGCATGGATCCGCGCGAGATCCGGGGCATCGGGGTGAGTGCGATCGGCCCCTGCATGCTTCCCGTGGACGCTGCCGGCGCGCCGCTTGGTAACGCGGTGCTCTACGGTGTCGATACCCGCGCCGCACGGGAGATCGCCGAACTCACCGAGCGCATCGGCGAGGCGCGGCTCATCGCCCATGGCGGCAACCGGCTCACCGCGCAGTCGGTCGGGCCGAAAATCCTCTGGCTGCAGCGGAACCGGCCGGAGATTTTTGCCCGCGCTGCCCGCTTCCACACCGCGACCTCCTTCCTCGTCGAGCGGCTGACCGGGGTGGCGGTGATGGACCATTTTACCGCCGCCGGGTTCAGCCCGCTCTACGATGCCACTGCCCGAGTCTGGGCTGCGCCGCCTGAGCTTGGCTTGCTCGAACCGGCACGCTTGCCGCGCCTGGGTGAGGCCACCGACATCGCCGGCGCGATCACGCGCGAGGCCGCCGCGGCCACGGGACTCGCCGCCGGCACGCCGGTCACCGTCGGTACCATCGATGCCGCGGCCGAGGCTTTCAGCGTCGGCGTCACTGCGCCAGGCGAGATGATGCTGATGTATGGCTCGACGATATTCACCATCCTGCTCACCGAGGCGCCGGTGTTCGACGCTCGGTTGTGGTATGCGCCCTGGCTTCGCCCTGGCCTGCATGCGAGCCAGGCCGGACTCGCCACGAGCGGCACGTTGACGCAGTGGTTCCGCGAGCACTTCGCCCGCGAATTGCCGGCCGAGACGGCGATGACGCGCCTCGCCGAGGAAGCCGCCGCCACGCCGCCGGGCGCGGCGGGTCTCGTCGTGTTGCCCTATTTCTCTGGCGAGCGCACGCCGATCCACGACCCACAGGCACGCGGCTGCGTCTTCGGACTGGATCTCACGCACACCCGCGGTCATCTGTTCCGCGCCGTGCTCGAGGGGATCGCCTGCTCAGTCCGTCACGCGCTCTCCGCGTATGCCGAAGCGCCCCGGCGCGTCCTCGTCGCCGGCGGCGGGACGCGCAACCCGGTCTGGATGCAGGCGGTTTCGGATGTCTGTGGGCTCGAGCAGATCGTGCCGCGCGAAACCATCGGCGCCTCGCTGGGCGATGCGATGCTGGCGGCGCTTGCAGTCGGCGATGCCGATCCCGCGGCCCTCGCGGCGTGGAATCCGGTCCGCACCAGCGTCACGCCGCGCGCGGAACTGGCAGCGCTCTACGGGGCGCAGTTCAGCCTCTACCGGCGCCTCTACGAGCAGACCAAGGAGCTCATGGCGGCGCTGCCGCGGCCCGGCTGACGTGCTCGGGCCAAGAAAAACGCCGCCGGAGCAGTTTCCGGCGGCGCGAAAGGAACGGTCGCGGCGGCAAAGTCGGGACGCCGCGACCGGCGAACCCGCGTCCGGAGCGCTCCCGCTTGCCGCGGGCGCGCTCCGGGTCGGGGTCAGATCGCGATCGTATTGCCGATCGGCAGTTGGCGGATGCGCTTGCCGGTGGCATTGAAGATCGCATTGCAGAGCGCCGGCGCGAAGGGCGGCACGCCCGGCTCGCCGACGCCGCTCGGCGGCACTTCGATGCCGGCCGGAACGATGTAGACGTTGGTCACCTTCGGTGCCTCGCTGATGCGGGCGACCTGGTAGTCGTTGAAGTTGCTCTGCTGGACACGGCCGTTCTTGAAGGTGATCGCGCCGTACTTGGCAATGCTCAGACCCATCACCGCCGCGCCCTCGATCTGCGAGGTGATGCGTTCCGGGTTGACATGGAAGCCGCAATCGATCGCGGTGTCCACGCGCGGGATCGACCAGCTGCCGTCCTTGTTCACCGCGACCTCGACGACGGTGGCGATGTAGCTGACGAAGCTGCGGTGCACGGCGATGCCGAGCCCGTGGCCTTCCGGCATCTTGCGTCCCCAGCCGGCCTTCTCCGCCGCCAGTTCGAGCACGCGGGCAAGGCGTCCGGTGTCGATCGGGTAGGATTCGAACGGCTCGCCGTAGTTCCACAGCTCCTTGACCGACTTCCGCGGATCGACGATGCGCGGCGGGCCGATCAGTTCGAGCAGCATCTCCTTCTGGTCTTTGCCGGTCGCCGCCGCGAGTTCGGCGGCGAAACTCTGCACCGCGAACCCTTGCGGGATGTTGATCACCGAGCGGAACCAGCCGATGCGCGTATGCGCCGCCGCCTCACCCGTCTCACAACGGATATTGGCGATGTCGAAGGGCATGTCGATCAGGCCCATGCTCGTCTCGAGCGGCTGCAGATGCTTCGGATCCGGCATGAAGGTCGACCAGATCGTTGGCGCGACGCTGCGGTGACGCCAGCCGATCACCTTGTTGTTCGAGTCGAGCGCGGCATCGATACGCTGCCACGCGACGGTGTGCAGATAATCGTGCTGCAGGTCGTCCTCGCGCGTCCAGGTCACCTTCACCGGCGTGCCGCCCAGGGCCTTCGAAAGCAGCGCCGCTTCCTGCGCGTAGTCGCACTTCGACTTGCGGCCGAAACCACCGCCGAGGAGCATGTTATTGACGACGACCTTCTCGACCGGCAGGCCGAGCGTCTTGGCGACGTCATCGCGCGTGCCGCCGGGACTCTGCACCGAGGACCAGATTTCAGCCCCGGCATCCGTCACCACCGCCGTCGCCGCGAGCGGCTCCATGGTGGCGTGAGCGATGTGCGGCAGGTAGTACTCGGCGGTGATGATCTTCGCCGCGCCCTTCATGGCCGCGTCGATATCACCCTCGTTGCGCGCCACCTCGCCCGGCTTCGCCGCGGTGGCCTTCAGCGCCTCGCGGTAACTGTCGGAATTGTACGAGGCGTGCTCGCCGTCATCCCAGACGATCTTGAGCTTGTCGCGGCCCTTGATCGCCGCGCCGGTGTTGCGCGCGATCACGGCGACGCCGCCGAGCGGCTGGAACTTCGCCGGCCACGTCCAGCCCTTCACCTCCATCACCTTCTCGACGCCCGGAACCTTCATCGCTTCGGTCGCGTCGAAGGAAACCAGCTTGCCGTTCAGCACGGGCGGGCGGGCGATGACGGCATATTTCATGCCCGGCAGCCGGACGTCCTGGCCGTAGGTAGCCCGGCCGGTGGTGATGTCGAACAGGTCGACGCCCGGGATCGAGCCGGTGCCGATGTAACGGAACGCCGCCGGATCCTTGAAGCGCAGCGTCTCGCGCGCCGGCGTGGCAAGCTTCGCGGCATCCGCCGCCACCACGCCATAGCCGACACGACGGCCGGAGCCGTGGTGCACGACCTCGTGATTGGTCGCCTCGACCTCCTCGACGGGCACGCCCCAGCGTGCTGCCGCGGCAGTCTCGAGCATCATGCGCATCGCCGCGCCGCATTCGCGCATCGGCCACAGCCAGTGCCGAACGCTGCGTGAACCGTCAGTATCCTGGTTGCCGTATTTGACCTCGTTGCCTTCGCCCTGGACGATGCGAACGCGCGCCCAGTCAGCCTCCATCTCGTCGGCCAGGATCATCGGCAGCGACGTGCGGGCAGCTCCCGTGCCCATTTCGGCGCGGGCTGCGACGATGGTGACAAGGCCGGCGCTGTCGATGGCGACGAAGATGTGCGGATCATTCACCGTGCCATGCGGCATCGCGCTGGCGCCGGTCGTGTATTTCGGCAGCGACCCCGCAGCCTGGGCGGGCAGGCTGCGTGCGACGAGGATCACCGCGCCGGTGGCGACGACGCCCTTCAGCACGCCGCGGCGGCTGACATTCTCGATGATGTGGGAGGGATTATCGATGTGGGACATGGATCAAACTCCTGTCGCGGCCGCGCGGACAGCGGTCTGGATGCGCTGATAGCAGCCGCACCGACAGATGTTGCCGTCCATGGCCTCTATGATCTGCTGTTCCGTCGGGTTCGGCGTCTTCGCCAGCAGCGCCGCCGCCTGCATGATCTGCCCGGCCTGGCAGAAGCCGCACTGCGGAACGTTCACCGCGCGCCAGGCGCGCTGCACCGGATGATCCCCGCGCGGATCGAGCCCCTCGATGGTCACGACCTCGTGGCCGGCCGCGTCCGCCATGGACACGGCGCAGGACCGCACGGCATTGCCGGCGAGATGCACCGTGCAGGCGCCGCACAGGCCTTCACCGCAGCCAAACTTGGACCCGGTCAGCCCCAGCTCGTCCCTGAGGTACCACAGCAGGGGCAGCGATGGATCGCCATCGTAGGCCTGCACCTGCCCATTCACGCGCAAAGTGATCATTGATCAGCTCCGTTCAGTTGTCACAGGCAAAAAGGACGGACAGACGGCGTGCCGCCCCCGTACCCCGATTGAGCCCGCGCGCGGTGCGCGCGGAGTGCGTGCAAAGAGCACAGTGGTGCCCAATGCCACCGGCGATCGCCATGGGCGGAACGCTTCCGTCCTGCCGGCCGAGGCACCACTCGTCGAGCCGCCGATAATTTCCACTTGACCCGCTATGCCCCGTTGAGTATAACGAGCCCAACGAACACCGGAGGCGAACCGCGCCGCAGATTGTCCCGGCATACGCGAGGACAGGCAGGACGAGCCCGGAACCGGAATCATTTCTCTCCCACCAGACAGCGCTGGCTTATTCCCCGACCGCGCGTTCTGGCGGCCTTCCGTTGACGATATTGATCCCGCCCAGCGGGCATGGTCAAGCGGTTTCGCCGCCGGACCGAGCCGCCGGGGCTTTGCCCTGGCGGCCGCAGTCCGCAGCGGTGGCGAATTCAGTCGTCGTACTCGGCGGAAATGTCCCGGTTCGTGTAGTCCTTCAGCAACGCCGTCGCGATCAGGCTGACGACGCTGCAGCCGGCGATGAAGGCGGCGATGGCATAGCCCGAATGATAGGTTGCGAACAGCGCGGTTGCGATCAGCGGCGCCGGACCGCCGGCGATGATCGAGGCCAGCTGGTAGCCGACCGAGGCACCGCTGTAGCGCAGCCGCGGCGTGAAGCTCTCCGCGATCAGTGCCGCCTGTGGACCGTACATGATGTCGTGCGGGATCAGCGACAGGACGATGGCGATGAAAATGAAAAGCGGCTCCTTCGTATCGAGCATCGCGAAATAGAGCCAGCCGAACACCCCGATCAGGAGCGCGCCGAACATATAGACCTTGCGGCGCCCGATCCGATCGGAGAGATGCCCGGCGAGCGGGATCGTCACCAGCGAGACCACCGAAGCCGCCAGCACGGAGACCAGCAGCAGGTCGCGGGAAACCTTCAGCGCGCCGACGCCGTAGGAGAACACGAACGCGGTGAAAATATAGAACGGCGCCTGCTCGGCCAGGCGTGCGAGCGAGCTCAGCAGGATCTCGCCGGGATGCTTGCGCCACACCTCGATCATCGGCGCGCGCTCCAGCCGGTTGTTTTCGACCAGGCCCCGAAAAGTCGGCGTTTCGAGGATGCCAAGCCGGATCCACAACCCGATCCCGACGAGGATGATGCTGAGCAGGAAGGGGATGCGCCAGCCCCAGACCAGGAAGTCGCCCCCGGAGACGGCGCTGAACACGAGCACGGCAAGATTGGCGATGAACAGCCCTGCGGGTACTCCCAGTTGTGGCCAGGACGCGACGAAGCCGCGATGCTTGTTGGTGCGCGTCCACTCCATGGCCAGCAGCACCGACCCGCCCCACTCGCCACCGACGCCGACACCCTGGATGAAGCGAAGCACGGTCAGCAATACCGCGCCCCATATCCCGATGGTCGTGTATGTGGGTACCAGCGCCACCGCGAATGTGGCAAGCCCCATCAGCAACAAGGTCGCGATCAGCGTCGATTTGCGTCCGATGCGATCGCCGTAATGACCGAAGATCGCCGCACCGACCGGGCGTGCGACGAAGCCCACGGCATAGATCAGGAAGGCTTCGAGCGTCCCCACCAGCGGGTCCGACTTCGGAAAATAGAGCTTGGCGAACACCAGGCCAGTCACGATGCTGTAGAGGAAGAAGTCATACCACTCGATGGTGGTCCCGATCGTGCTGGCGAGGACCGCGCGGCGCAGTTGAGCGCTATGTTCTGCTTCAGATAGCGTGTGGCCGCCCGACACGGCGGGCGCACTGGTTCCTGGCATTCTCTATTCCTCCCTTGGCGGCGGCTCGAATCATGCCCCATCAGACGGACTCGGCAGATGGGACAAACGTAGGCGATCAAACAGCGGGATAGAACACGCCCGCGGGTCGAGTGGCGCGGCCCATGCCCTGAGATGCGTCCGTCATACTCCGTCTCGCGGCGCTGCGCACGCGTCGGATTTCTGTTCCGCCTCCCCGGTCAGTCCGAACATCCCGCTCAGCCCGATCGAGCGGCCGGACCTCGGCCACGCCCGGCAGCGTGTGTTCGCAACCGGCTGGACGCCGCTCAGGGCGTGACGGCGGCCGCCGGCTCCCGCGCCACGGCGCCGGGCCGCGTCGCCGCCGCGCGCCGCGCCAGCGCGGTGAAGACGGGCGCGAAGCATGGCCGGTTGACATAGCGGCCGGCGCCGCGCACCGCGCGGAGATCGCCATCGGTCCAGACGAGCCGGCCCTGGCTGATCGTATGACGCGCCAAGCCCCGCACCTTCATGCCCTCGTAGATATTGAAATCCACATTCTGATGGTGCGTCTTCGCCGAAATGGTGCGCTGCCCCTGCGGGTCCCAGACCACCAGGTCCGCGTCCGAACCCACCGCGACCGCGCCCTTGCGCGGGTAGAGATTGAAAATCTGCGCGGCATTGGTGGATGTGATGCGGACAAATTCGTTCGCGGTGATGCGCCCGGCATTGACGCCATGATGCCAGAGAATGCCCATGCGGTCCTCGACGCCGCCGACGCCGTTCGGGATCATGGTGAAATTGTCCCGCCCCATCGCCTTCTGCGGCGCGCAGAAGCAGCAATGGTCGCTCGCCGTGGTCTGCAGCTGCCCAGACGCCAGGCCTGCCCAGAGCGCCTTGCGGTGGTGCTTGGGGCGGAAAGGGGGGCTCATCACATAGGCCGCGGCCTCGGCCCAGTCCGGACGCTGGTACACGCTCTCGTCGATGACGAGATGCTGCGCCAGAACCTCGCCATAGGCACGCACGCCGCGCGCGCGCGCCCGCCCGATCGCCGCGGCGGCCTCTTCGGCGGAGACATGGACGATGTAGATCGGCGCGCCCTGAACCTCGGCCATGGCGATGGCACGGTTCGTTGCCTCCGCTTCCACCTCGGGCGGGCGGGACAGCGCGTGCCCCTCGGGACCGGTGATCCCCATCTCCAGCATCTTTTTCTGCAACTGGAACACGGCCTCGCCATTCTCGGCATGCACCGTACAGATCGCGCCGAGCTCCAGCGCGCGCCCGATGCTGTGCATCAGCACGCCGTCGTCGATCATGATGGCGTTCTTGTAGGCCAGGAAGTGCTTGAAGCTGTTGACACCGTGGTCGCGCGCGAGGATGCCCATCTCTTCGCGCACCTGCTCGGACCACCAGGTGACGGCGACGTGCAGGCTGTAATCCGAGGCGGCCTTCTCGGCCCAGCCACGCCAGGTGCGGAACCCCTCCAGCAGGGAGACGCCGGGATTCGGAATGACGAAGTCGATCACCATGGTCGTGCCGCCGGACATCGCGGCGGCCGTGCCGGTGTAGAAATCCTCGCTCGCCACCGTGCCCATGAACGGCAGTTCCATGTGGGTATGCGGATCGATTCCACCGGGCATCACGAGCATGCCGCCGGCATCGACGATCTCGGCGCCTGCCGGCGCCTCGATGGTGGGGCCGACGGCTCTGATCAGGCCGTCGTCACACAGCACGTCGGCGCGGAAACTCTGCTCGGCGGTCACCACCGTGCCGCCACGGATCAGGATCGACATGGGCATTGCTCTCCCTCGTTGGTGTCTTCGGTTTCGAGTCCGCAGCCATGGAGGACCAGCCGCAGCACCGTTTCCTCACCGGCCTCGTATTCGGCCGCGCCGAGCGCGGTGCAGCCCAGCACAGCGCGCATCTGAACGTCGAAGTCGGCATAGGTCTGGGTCATCGCCCAGATGGCGAAAAACAGATGGACGGGATCGACCTTCGCCATCCGCCCGCGCGCAATCCAGTGCTCGATCACGCGTGTCTTCTCGGTGACCCGCCGCCGCAATTCATGAGTAAGGAAGCCGCGCAAATGCGGCGCGCCGTGCAGGATCTCGCTGGCAAATACTTTCGACGCGTGGGGCCGCGCCCGGCTATGACCCATTTTGGCCCGGATGTAAGCGCCGAGTGCCTCGGCCGGTGCCCGCTCGGGCACGATCGGGGCCATGTCGTCGAGCCAGAGCGTCAGGATGTTTTCCAGCACCGCGCGATAGAGCTTCTCCTTGGTCCCGAAATAATAGTGGAGATTCGCCTTGGGCAACCCGGCCGCTTCGGCCAGTCTGGTCATGGTGGTGCCGGCAAAGCCGGCCTCGGCGAAGGCGCGCTCTGCAGATTCGACGATATGCAGCAACTGCCCACGCCGGATGCGCCCAGCGTTGGCCGTTTCTTCCGCAGCCACCGCCTGTTTTCCAGGCATTGCGCCCAATTCCTCGCCAGAAAAAATTCGTCCGCCCCAATTGTGAAAGAAGTTGACCAAGCAGTCAATTTCTCTCACGCTGATCCGGTCACGCTGCGAAGGGAGCCCGGCCGGATGGACGAGCCTGCCAGCATCACCGCCACTCCTGCCGCGGGCGCGCTGACGGGCGCGGCCGGTCCGGCCGGTCTGTTCAGCGACCTGCATCCGCCGCTCTCCCACGACGAGGCCCTGGTCGAAGCCAATCGTTGCTATTTCTGCTTCGACGCGCCCTGTCTGCACGCCTGCCCGACTGGCATCGACATTCCGGGCTTCATCCGGCGCATCGCCACAGGCAACCTGAAGGGCGCCGCCGTGCGCATCCTTGAGGAGAATATCTTCGGCGGCAGTTGCGCCCGTGTCTGCCCGACGGAAATTCTCTGTGAGCAAGCCTGCGTACGCAGTGCCCAGGAGGAACGGCCGGTGAAGATCGGCCTGCTCCAGCGCCATGCCACCGACTGGCTGATGGACCGCGAGCTCCAGCCATTCCAACGCGCTGCGGCGAGCGGCAAGCGCGTCGCGGTCGTCGGCGCTGGCCCTGCCGGGCTCGCCTGTGCTCATCGCCTGGCATGCCATGGCCACGACGTCACGGTGTTCGAGGCGCGAGCGAAGTCGGGTGGGCTCAACGAGTACGGTATCGCGGCCTACAAGCTCGTCGACGACTTCGCTCAGCGTGAGGTGGCCTTTCTTCTGGCCGTTGGCGGCATCCGCATCGAGCATGGCCGCTCGCTCGGCGCCGGCCTACCGCTCGGTGCGCTGCAACGTGATTTCGATGCGGTGTTCCTTGGCCTCGGTCTCGCCGGCGTGAATGCGCTGGCCTGCGCACCCGCGGCGCCGCTCGCCGGGTTGCGCGACGCGGTCGGCTTCATCGCCGAATTGCGGCAGGCGCTGGAGCCGCGACGCCTCGTGCCGGGGCGGCGTGTCATCGTCATCGGCGGCGGCAACACCGCGATCGACGCCGCGGTGCAGTCGCGTCGACTTGGCGCCGATGACGTCACCATCGCCTATCGACGTGGCCCGGCCGAAATGGGCGCCACCCCCTGGGAGCAGGATTTCGCCCGGACGGAGGGGGTGCGCGTTCTGCATCACCTGACCCCCGTCGGCTTCGTCGCTGCGGGCGGCGCCGTGGCGGGGGTGGAGTTCATGCGCAACCGTCCTGGCTCGCCGCAATCGGCCGGCGAGCGGGTGACGTTGCCCGCCGACTGCGTGCTGACGGCCGTGGGGCAGAGGCTCGATCTGCCGGTGCTCGACGTGACCCCGCGCGTGGCCGACGGTCGCATCGTCGTCGATGCCAACCGCGAAACTTCGCTGCCCGGCGTCTTCGCCGGCGGTGATTGCGTGGCCGGGCAGGACCTCACGGTGCGCGCCGTGCAGGACGGCAAGCTCGCCGCCGAGGCGATCCATCGCCGTCTGGCCGGGATCAGGGAGTGACTGCGATGACCGACCTCTCGGTGAATTTCGCGTCGATTCGCGCTCCCAATCCGTTCTGGCTTGCTTCGGCGCCGCCGACGGACAAGGAATACAACGTCGTTCGCGCCTTCCGTGCCGGCTGGGGCGGGGTGGTTTGGAAGACGCTCGGCGAGGATCCCCCGATCGTCAATGTCTCCAGCCGCTACGGGGCGGTGTCGTACGGCGGCGCGCGCATGGCCGGCTTTTCGAATATCGAGCTCATCACCGACCGTCCGCTGGAGATCAATCTCCGCGAGATCGCCACGGTCAAGCGCGACTGGCCGGATCGCGCGCTGATCGTCAGCCTCATGGTGCCCTGCACCGAGGAGAGCTGGAAGCGCATCCTGCCGCGTGTCGAGGCGACGGGCTGCGACGGCATCGAGCTCAATTTCGGGTGCCCTCACGGGATGTCCGAGCGCGGCATGGGCGCCGCGGTCGGACAAGTGCCAGAGTATGTCGAGATGGTTACGCGCTGGTGCAAACAGCACTCGCGCATGCCGGTGATCGTGAAGCTGACGCCGAACGTGACCGACATCCGTGCGCCCGCGCGGGCGGCCAAGCGGGGCGGCGCGGACGCGGTGTCGCTGATCAACACCATCCAGTCCATCGTCGCCGTCGATCTCGACACCATGGCGCCGGAACCCGTGGTCGACGGCCAAGGCACACATGGTGGCTATTGCGGCCCCGCGGTCAAGCCGATCGCCTTGCGGATGGTTGCTGAACTGGCCCGCGATCCCGAGCTCGCGGGCTTGCCCATCTCCGGGATCGGCGGCATCTCGACCTGGCGTGACGCCGCCGAGTTCATCGCCCTGGGTGCCGGCTCCGTGCAGGTCTGCACGGCGGTGATGCATCGTGGCTTCCGCATCATCGAGGAGATGCAGGACGGTCTGGCCAACTGGATGGACGAGAAGGGCTACGCTGCCATCGACGATGTGGTCGGCCGCGCGGTGCCAAACTTCGTCCATTGGGAGGATCTGAATCTCGACTACGTTACCAAGGCCCGTATCGACCCCGCGCTCTGCATCGAATGCGGGCTCTGCCACATCGCCTGTGAGGACACATCCCATCAGGCCATCGCCATCCATCGGGAGGGCGGTCGCCGCCGCTTCGAGGTGATCGACGCTGAATGCGTCGGCTGCAACCTCTGCGCTCACGTGTGTCCGGTGAGCGGCTGCATCCGCATGGTCGCGCAGGAGGTCGCTCGGCCGAAGCGCACCTGGAAACAGCACCCGAACAATCCCGACCGTCGTGAGGCTGCCGAATGAACCAGACCACGAGTAATCTGCGCATCGACACGGAACGTCTTTGGGATAGCCTGATGGAGACCGCGCGAATCGGCGCCACCGAGAAAGGCGGCATTCGGCGTCTGACCTTGAGCGATCTCGACCGCGACGTGCGCGACTGGTTCGTTGCCGCGTGCAAGGCAGCCGGCTGCAGCGTCAGCATCGATGACATGGGGAATATTTTCGCCCGCCGCCCCGGGCGCAACCCCAACCTCAAGCCGATCGCCATGGGCAGCCATCTCGACACACAGCCAACCGGCGGCAAATATGACGGGATCGTCGGCGTTCTGGCCGGACTCGAAGTGCTGCGCACCCTCAACGATGCCGGCTATGAGACGCACGCGCCGATCGAAGTGATCGACTGGACCAACGAGGAGGGGGCGCGGTTCGCCCCGGCGATGCTCGCGTCCGGTGTCTTCGCGGGCAAGTTCACGCGGGACTGGGCCTATGCGCGCGAGGACCGGGAGGGGCACCGCTTCGGTGATGAACTCGCGCGCATCGGCTATCGTGGCGAGACCCCTTGTGGCGAGCATCCGCTCGCTGCGCACTTCGAGGTTCATATCGAGCAGGGCCCGATCCTCGAGGCGGAGGGCAAGACGATCGGCGTCGTCACCGGCGTCCAAGGCATGCGTTGGTATGAAGTGACGGTGACAGGCCGCGAGTCGCACTCCGGGTCGACACCGATGACACTGCGCCACGACGCCTTGCTCGCGGCGGCGCGCATGGTCGAGGCCGTGAATGCGGCAGGCCTGCGTCAGGCGCCGCTAGCGGTTGCCACGGTCGGACTGCTGGAGGTCAAGCCGAACAGCCGCAACGTCATTCCGGGCGAGGTGTTCTTCAGTATCGATCTCCGCCATCCGGAGGAGAGCGTGCTCGAGAGCATGGAGCGCGAGGTTGCCGCCGCCGTGCAGCGGATCGCGTCCGCTTCCGGGGTCGAGGCCGCCTTCACGCGCATCTGGAATGCGCCGCCGGTCCATTTCGACGCTGACTGCGTCGCCGCGGTCCGTGAGGCCGCCACCGAGCTCGGCTACCCGCATCGTGACATGATCTCGGGGCCTGGCCACGATTCGGCCTATGTCGCCTCGGTCGCTCCCACCTCGATGATCTTCCTGCCCTGCGCCAAGGGGATCAGCCACAACGAAGAGGAAAGCGCCGAGAAGCCGGACGTCGCCGCCGCCGCGAATGTGCTGCTGCGCGCGGTGCTCGCGACGGACGCGCGACTCGCCGAAGCAGGCAAAGGCTGACCGCATGGATGAAGCGGCCGTGCTTGCGAGCGAGACTGTGCCGTCGCCCAGCGTGCCGGTGGTTGTGGAAGCGCGCGGGCTCAACGTCGCCTTCGAAGCCGACGGCCAACGCGTCAACGCGCTGACCGGCGTCGATCTCACGATAAGCCGCGGCGACTTCGTCTCGCTGATCGGTCCCTCCGGCTGCGGCAAGACGACCCTCTTGCGGGCGATCGCCGACCTGCAGACGCCGAGCGGTGGCACGCTGACGGTGAATGGGATGACGCCGACCGAGGCGCGGCAGGCGCGCGCCTACGGCTACGTCTTCCAGGCGCCGGCTCTCTATCCGTGGCGCAGCGTCGCCCGCAACGTCATGCTGCCACTCGAAATCATGGGCATGAGCCGGAGCGAGCGGGCAGCCCGCGCGGACCGCTATCTGCGCTTGGTCGGGCTCGGTGATTTTGCGCGCAAATTCCCGTGGCAATTGTCTGGCGGCATGCAGCAGCGCGTTTCGATCGCTCGCGCGCTCTGCTTCGAGCCGACGCTGCTGCTGATGGACGAGCCCTTCGGGGCGCTGGACGAGATCACCCGCGATGGCCTGAACGTGCATCTGCATGAGCTCTGGCGGCGCACCGGCATGACCGTCGTGTTCGTGACCCACTCCATCCCCGAGGCGGCTTTCCTGTCCACGCGCATCGTCGTCATGTCAGCCCGGCCGGGTCGGATCATCGACGTGATCGAAAATCCGCTCGGTGCAACGCGCGAGCTTGGCATCCGGGAGTCGGCTGAATTCCTCGCCGTAGCGCATCGCGTGCGCGAAGGGCTGCGCGCCGGCCACAGCTATGATTGACGTGGCGCGAGGGTCTGCCGCGCGCATCCTGCCGGTGGTGACGGTTCTCGGCATCCTGACGGTCTTCTGGTACGTGATGGCCATCCCGCTGAATGCCCCACGCCTCGATCTGGATGAGACGGCGGGGCTTTCCACGCTGGCGCGTGCGGCATGGTCGATGGACCGCCCAATATTGCCGGCGCCGCATCAGATCGCGGGCGAACTCTGGAGCAGCGTCCTGTTCCATCCGCTGACCTCGTCCCGGAACCTTCTCTATCACGCCTGGGTGACACTGTCTGCCGCGCTGGCTGGGCTGGCCATCGCGCTGGCCCTCGGCATTGCGCTGGCGGTGGGCATTGTCTATCTCCGCACGCTCGACCGGTCGCTGATGCCGTGGGTAATCGCCAGCCAGACCGTTCCGGTTCTGGCGATCGCGCCGATGGTGGTCGTCGTGCTCGGCAATCTGGGCATCACTGGTCTTCTGCCGAAGGCAGCCATCGCCGGCTACCTCGCGTTCTTCCCGATCACGGTCGGCATGGTGACGGGCTTGCGCGCCGCAGACCCGTTGCAGCTCGACCTCATGCGCACGTACAGCGCCGCACCCCTCGCGGTGTTCACAAAGCTGCGGTGGCCGATGTCGCTGGCGTTCCTGTTTCCCGGGTTGCGGGTCGCGGTGGCCCTCGCCCTCGTCGGGGCCATCGTCGCGGAACTGCCCACGGGTGCGCAGGCGGGGCTGGGCGCGCGGCTGCTCACCGGCAGCTATTACGGCCAGACCATCCAGCTCTGGGCGACGCTAGTCATGGCCGCGCTGCTATCCATCGTCGCGCTGCTCGTCGTCGGCGCGGTTGAGCGCGCGGTGCTCCACGCGCGTGGCGGTCGGCTGTGAGGCACATATGCGGCTCAGCGCCCTGCGCTGCCGTACTGGCTTTGGTCACGGGCGGTATCGCGCGTGCGAGCCTGGTCGGCTCGCCCGCATTCGCACTGCTTACGACGTTGGTCACACTGCCACTGCTCGTGCTGGCACTCACCCGGTTTGCGCGTCGTGATACGCTCGCGGCGCGGCTCGCTTCGCCGGCACTCTTCGGGGCCTTGCTGTTGTGGCTGTGGGAGATGCTGGTTCTAGGCTTGCATATTCCGTTCGTTCTCCTGCCGCCACCGTCGGCGATCGCGGCGGCGTTCGCGACCCATATCGGCACGCTCGTGACCGACTTCCGGCAGACCTATCTGCATGCCGTGGTCGCCGGCTACGCGCTCGGTTGCGGCGCCGGCTTCGCTGTCGCACTCGCGATGGACCGCTCGCCGTTTCTCCGTCGCGGCCTGTTGCCGCTCGGGAATCTGGCAAGTGTGATGCCGATCGTCGGCGTCGCGCCGATCATGGTGATGTGGTTCGGCTTCGACTGGCCATCGAAAGCGGCCGTGGTCGTCGTGATGACGTTTTTCCCCATGCTCGTGAACACCACCGCAGGCTTGGCCGCGACAGGGGCGATGGAACGTGATCTGATGCATTGCTATGCCGCCGGCTACTGGCCGACGCTGCTCAAGCTGCGACTGCCGGCGTCCATGCCGTTCGTCTTCACCGCGCTGAAGCTCAATTCGACGCTGGCACTCATCGGTGCCGTGGTGGCTGAGTTCTTTGGCACGCCGATACTCGGCATGGGGTTCCGTATTTCCACCGAGGCGGCCCGCATGAACATGGACATCGTTTGGGCGACCATTACCGTTGCGGCGCTGGCTGGTTCGCTGAGTTTCGGTGCCATTGCCTTGATCGAGCGCGCGGCGACGTTTTGGCATCCCGCTTTTCGCCGCTGACAATGAGGAGGACATGATGCGACGACTGCTTCTCGCCACGATCGCGACAAGCGTATTGGCCTGGACCGGCGCGGCAAAGGCGGCCGATCCTCTGACCCTGCAACTGAAATGGGTGACGCAGGCCCAGTTCGCTGGTTATTACGTCGCGCGCGACAAAGGGTTCTACAAGAACGTCGGCCTCGACGTGACGATCAGGCCCGGTGGGCCCGACATCAATCCGTCCCAGGTAATCGCTGGCGGCGGCGCGGATGTGGTGGTGGACTGGATGCCGTCCGCGCTCGCCACGCGGGAGAAGGGCGTGGCTCTGGTCAATATCGCGCAGATCTACCAGAAATCCGGCATGGAACTCACGTGCCGCAAGGATAGCGGCATCAAGACGCCCGCTGATTTCAAAGGGAAGACTCTCGGCGTCTGGTTCTCAGGGAATGAATATCCGTTTCTCGCCTGGATGGCGAAGCTCGGCTACAGCTATACGGGCGCAAACCCGGACGTGAAGGTGCTGAAGCAGGGCTTCAACGTCGACCCGCTGCTGCAGAAGCAGGCCGCGTGTATCTCGACCATGACCTATAACGAATACTGGCAGCTCATCGAGGCTGGCATGAAACCGGCCCAGCTCACCGTCTTCAAATACGAAGACGAGGGTGTGGCGACGCTGGAGGATGGGCTCTACACATTGCAGCCGAAGCTCGATGATCCGAAAATGGTGGACCGCCTCGCCCGCTTCGTGAAGGCGACCATGCAGGGCTGGCAGTACGCGCTCGAGCACGAGAAGGAAGCGGTCAAGATCGTGCTCGACAACGACAGCACGGGGGCACAGACCGAGGCACACCAGACGCGCATGATGGGCGAGGTGGCGAAGCTCGTCGCCGGCAGCAAGCACGGCCTCGGCTATCTCGAAACCGCTGACTACGAACGCACGGTGGCGGTCCTGAT
The DNA here is from genome assembly GCA_021815825.1 of Pseudomonadota bacterium. GTDB lineage: Bacteria > Pseudomonadota > Alphaproteobacteria > Acetobacterales > Acetobacteraceae > JAJZVV01. The sequence continues at coordinate 58,083 of JAKAZO010000006.1, read as the reverse complement.
GTCCGGGAAGTCCGATCCGGTGATCACCAAGAAGCCCGAGGGGGCGTGGACGCACGCAGTCTGGGACAAGGCGTTTTCGCACTGATCTCCATCGCGGCCGGTGCACCGGGGGGCGCACCGGCCGCCAGGCTCAGCGCATGGTGGGCATCACGAATTCCGCCCCGGTCCGGATTCCGGCCGGCCAGCGGGCCGTTACCGTCTTGAGTTTGGTGTAGAAGCGCACGCCCTCAGGGCCATGGACCGACATGTCACCGAAAAGCGACCGCTTCCAGCCGCCGAAGCTGTGGAACGCCATCGGTACGGGAATGGGCACGTTGATGCCGACCATGCCGACCTGGATGTGGCTCGCGAATTCACGCGCCGCGTCACCATCGCGGGTGAAGAGCGCAACGCCATTGCCGTATTCATGCGCGTTGATGAGCGCGGTCGCCGTGGCGAAATCCGGCACGCGGACGACGGCCAGGACCGGACCGAAAATCTCTTCACGATAGATGCGCATCTCTGGCCGGACATCATCGAACAGGCAACCGCCGATGAAGAACCCGTCGTCGTAGCCTTGCAGCTTCAAGCCGCGGCCGTCGACCAGTAGCCGTGCGCCCTCACGGACACCCTCGTCGACGTAAGCGCGTACCTTCTCCAGATGTTGGCGGGTGACCAGCGGCCCCATTTCGGCCTCGGGGTCCGTTCCCGGGCCGACCTTGAGCGCCCGCACCCGCGGGACCAGGCGCTCCACCAGCGCGTCGCCTGCCTTGCCTACCGCCATCGCCACCGAGACCGCCATGCAGCGCTCGCCGGCAGATCCGTAAGCGGCGCCCATCAGTGCGTCGACCGCCTGCTCCATGTCGGCGTCGGGCATTACCACCAGGTGATTTTTTGCTCCGCCCAGCGCCTGCACGCGCTTCCCTCCCGAGGCGGCCTGCGCGTAGACATATTCGGCGATCGGTGTCGAGCCGACGAAGCTGACGGCGGCGATGCCCGGATGGCGCAGAATCGCGTCCACCATCTCCTTGTCGCCGTGGACGACGTTGAAGACACCATCCGGCAGACCCGCTTCCTTGAGCAGCGCGGCGAGTTGCAGTGATGCTGATGGATCGCGCTCGGAGGGCTTGAGGATGAAGCAGTTGCCGGCGGCGATCGCCACCGGGAACATCCACATCGGCACCATCGCCGGGAAATTGAACGGCGTGATGCCGGCGCAGACACCGAGCGGCTGGCGCACGGACCAGCTGTCGATGCCGCGCCCGACCTGCTCCGCGAACTCGCCCTTGAGCAGATGCGGGATTCCCGCCGCGAACTCCACGACCTCCAGCCCGCGGGTGAGTTCTCCGCGTGCGTCGGAGAGAACCTTGCCGTGCTCGGCCGTGATCGTCGCGGCCAAGGCCGGAGCATCGCGCTCGATGAGCTCGCGGAAGCGGAACATCACGCGCGCGCGAATCAATGGCGGCGTTGCAGCCCAGGCCGGAAACGCGGCCGCTGCCGATGCCACCGCGGCATCGAGATCCGCTGCCCCGCCCAGCACAACACGCGCCTGCACCTCGCCGCTCGCCGGATCGAACACGTCGCCGCGCCGGGCCGACGCAGACCCATGCATCGCGCCACCGATCCAGTGCAGGACTTCCCGCATCGCATTCCTCCCCTATGGGTTCAGGCTTTGAGTATCGCTTCGGGCGAACTGTAGGGCAGGCCGAGATCTCGCGCCACGGCCTCGTGCGCGATCTGTCCATCATGCACGTTGAGTCCGTGCCGCAGATGTTCGTCTTCGCTGAGCGCCCGACGCCATCCCTTGGCCGCCAGCGCGAGAACAAACGGCAAGGTCGCATTGTTCAGCGCCAAGGTTGCCGTGCGAGCCACCGCGCCCGGCATGTTCGCCACGCAATAGTGTACTACGCCTTCCTCGACGTAGGTCGGATTGCTGTGAGTCGTCGGCCGCGACGTCTCGAAGCAGCCGCCTTGATCGATGGCGATATCGACCAGAACGGACCCGGGCCGCATGCGCCGCAGCATCGCCCGGCTGACCAGTTTCGGGGCTGTCGCGCCGGGAACCAGCACCGCGCCGATGACGAGGTCGGCGGCGCAGACTTCTGCCTCGATCGCAGCGCGCGTTGAGAACAGCGTGCCCAGGGCGGCGCCGTACTGGGCGTCGAGCGCATAGAGCCGGGGCAAGGAGCGGTCGATCACCGTGACCCGCGCGCCCAGACCGAGGGCCATGCGGAGCGCGTTGCTGCCGGCCACACCGCCGCCGAGCACGATCACTTTGGCTGGCGCCACGCCAGGAACACCACCAAGCAGAATGCCCGACCCGCCCTGGTGCCGCTCCAGGCAGTGCGCCCCGACTTGCACCGCCATCCGCCCGGCGACCTCGCTCATCGGCGCCAGCAGCGGCAGCCTGCCGTCCGCGTCGGTCACGGTCTCGTAGGCGATGCAGGTGGCGCCCGAGCGCAACAGGCCTTCGGCCTGCCCACGGTCGGCAGCGAGATGCAGGTACGTGAACAGCACGTGCCCGGCCTGGAGACGCGCAATCTCCTCGGGCCGCGGCTCCTTGACCTTGACGATCAGTTCGGCCGCCGCGAACACGCCAGCGGCATCATCGAGCACGGTGGCACCGGCGGCGCGGTAGGCCTGATCATCAAACCCGATATCGGCCCCTGCACCGCGTTCGACGAACAGCGCATGGCCGTGGAGGACGAGCTCCTGCACCGACGGCGGGGTCAGCCCGACGCGATGCTCCTCGGTCTTGATCTCTTTCGGGACCCCGATGCGCATATCCACCCCGCTGTCGTATGGCGGGGCACAGGGTAGGCCGCACCTCGCGGCTTGTCGAACCCCGAGGCCAAAGGCGGCGCGGCGGCTCCAGCCTGCGGTAAGGTTGCCCTGATAAGCTCGGAACGTCAGTGGATTTGTCGAAAGCCCGCATCATTCCCCGTGGAGTCGCTATGCCGGCTGAGCTGCGCCATATCCTGTTCCGCACCACCGAAGTGGTGTCAGCGGTCGTTCTCTACCAGCGTCACATGGGCTTACCGCTTCCCGCCGGGACGATCCTCAGCTGCGGTCTGGAACCAGCCGAGCCGGGCGCAGCGATCGGGTTTTCTCTCGTGATCGGCCTCGACAAACCGAAATCGGACGAGGCTCCGCGGCGAAGAGTGACGGTCGAGGGACCGGCACTTGCCGCGGCGCTCATTCTCCTTTGCCGCGAACGTCATGTGCCGCTGCCGGCCAAGGCGGACAAATCGCTCCAGCGGTTCGGTGACCAGCTCGGCCTGGTGGTTGCGATCGGTTCAAACGACGAGGAAGCCGCCCTGTCGCGGACCGATGTCGTCAACAGTTTGCGCGGCGTGAACTCCAGGTGAGGTGAGCGGGAGCGCTGCGGAGCCGAAACTCCACACGGGCTGACCCAACTCGCCACTCTTGCCGGTGGCCGCTCGCTCTGGAACAGAGGCGGGCATGAACGACGATATCCCAGCCCGCTTCGCCGTCTGGTTCGTGCGCCGTGGCTGGAAGCCGTTCGAGCACCAGCGCGCGGTGCTGCGCGCCGCGCGGGAGGGACGCTCGATACTGCTGATGGCGCCCACCGGCACCGGCAAGACGCTCGCCGGATTCCTCCCCTCCCTGATCGAGCTCGCCACTCCACGCCCCCTGGAGCATCGCGGCCTGCACACGCTCTACGTCAGCCCGCTGAAGGCGTTGGCCACCGACATTGCGCGCAACCTGACCGCGCCGGTCGCCGAGATGGCGCTGCCGGTGACGATCGAGACCCGGACCGGCGATACGCCGGCCAACCGGCGCGCCCGTCAGCGGGCGGCGCCGCCCGATCTGCTGCTGACGACGCCGGAAAGCCTGGCGCTGCTGCTTTCGTTCCCCGATGCGCCGCAGGCGTTCGCCGGGCTCGCCCGCATCATCATCGACGAGGCGCATGCGCTCGCCGGTGGCAAGCGGGGCGATCAGCTCGCTCTTTGCGTCGCCAGGCTCGCTGCCCTCGCCCCGGGCCTGCACCGCGTCGGCCTTTCGGCGACCGTCGCCGATCCCGTGGCGCTCGCCGCCTGGATCGGCCCGGGAACCGAGCCGATCGCCGCCGCGCCGGGCCCGACGCCGGAGATCTCCATCCTGCTGCCGGAGGAGCGGCTGCCATGGTCGGGGCGGATGGGGCTCGCTGGCGCCTCGGCCATTCTCGCCCGTATCCGGGCCGCGGGCGCCAGCATCGTTTTCGTCAACACGCGGGCTCAGGCGGAGCTGCTGTTCCAGGCGCTGTGGCGCCTCAATGACGAGACGCTGCCGATTGCGCTGCATCATGGCAGTCTCGAGATCGGGCTTCGCCGGCGCGTGGAGGCGGCGATGGCGGCGGGCAAGCTGCGCGCCGTGGTCGCCACCGCGTCGCTCGATCTCGGCATCGACTGGGGCGCGGTGGACCAGGTGATCCAGGTCGGGGCGCCGAAGGGCGTCTCCCGCCTGCTGCAGCGCATCGGCCGCGCCAACCATCGCTTCGATACGCCGAGCCGGGCCGTTCTGGTGCCGGCGAACCGGTTCGAGGTGCTCGAATGCGAGGCCGCGCGCCAGGCGATCGCGGCCGGCGCGCTCGATGGCGACCCGCCGCGCACGGGCGGGCTCGATGTGCTCGCCCAGCACCTGCTCGGCGTGGCATGCAGCGCACCGTTCCTGCCCGAGACGATGTTTGCCGAGGTCCGTCGCGCCGCTCCCTTCGCCGCGCTGTCGCGGACCGATTTCGACGCCGTGCTGGAGTTCGTCGAAACCGGCGGCTATGCGCTCGCCGCCTACGACCGCTACCGCAAGCTGTTCCGTGACGCCGAGGGGCGGGTGCATGTCCGCTCCGCGCGCGTCGCCCGCCAGTGGCGGATGAATCTCGGCACCATCGTCGAGCAGCCGATGCTGAAAGTGCGGCTCGTCGGGAGAGGTGGCGGCGCGCTCGGCGAGGTCGAGGAATATTTCGCGACCCAGCTGCGCCCCGGCGACGCCTTCATTTTTGCCGGACGCACGCTGCGCTTCCTGCGGCTGCGCGAACTCACCGTCGAGTGCGCCGAGGGCGGCGCGCGCGATCCGATCGTGCCGGCCTACGCCGGCGCGCGTATGCCGCTCAGCACCTATCTCGCCGGGCGTGTCCGCGGCCTGCTGCACGATCCGCGGGCCTGGGGGACTTTCCCCGCGCCGGTGCAGGAATGGCTGCGCCTCCAGCGCGCCGTCTCGCGCCTGCCCGGGCGCGAGGACCTGCTGGTGGAGACGTTCCCGCGCGGCGGACGCTGGTATCTCGTCGCCTATGGGTTCGAGGGGCGCAACGCGCACCAGACCCTGGGGATGCTGCTGACCCGGAGGATGCAGCGCGCCGGTTTCGTCCCGCTGGGCTTCGTCGCCACCGACTACGCGCTCGGCGTCTGGTCTGCCCGCCGCCCCCACGAAATCGCCCGCCTGTTCGGCGAGGACATGCTGGGCGATGATCTCGCCGAGTGGATGGCCGAAACCTCCCTGCTCACCCGCAGCTTCCGCGCCGTCGCCACCATCGCCGGCCTGATCGAGCGCCACCATCCCGACGCCCACCGCAGCGGACGCCAGATGACGGTCAACAGCGACCTGATCTACGACGTGCTTCGCCGCCACCAGCCGGACCATGTGCTGCTGCGCGCCACCCGTGCGGATGCCGCGGGCGGGCTGATCGACCTGGACCGCCTGTCCGCCATGCTCGCGCGCGCCAGTGGGCGGATCCGTCATCTCGCCCTCTCGCGCGTGTCGCCGCTCGCCGTGCCGGTGCTGGTCGAGATCGGCCGCGAGCGCGTCGCCGATGATGACGACGAGGAGGCCTTGCTCGCCGAGGCGGAGGCGCTGGCGGCCGAGGCCATGGCGGCGGCGGAGCCGGCCCAAACGGAGCGCACCCAGACGGAGCTGTTCGATTGACGCCGGCCCCGATCCATCTGGCCGGTGAACGCCTGCTGCTCGATCCGGCGGGAGCGCTGGTGTGGCCGGCGCAGCACCTGCTCGCCGTCGCCGACCTGCATCTCGCCAAGGGCGCCGCTTTCGCCGCCCGCGGCCAGCTCCTGCCGCCCTACGACAGTGCCGTGACGCTGGACCGGCTGGCCGCGCTGCTGCGCCGCTGGCGGCCTCAGACCGTTCTGGCGCTCGGCGATAGTTTTCACGACCGCGAGGGCGCCGCTCGGCTCGGCGCGGCGGAGCGGGCGCGGCTCGGCAGGATCGCCGCCGCGACACGCCTCGTCTGGATCGCCGGCAACCATGATCCTGCCCCACCGGAGGGGCTGGGCGGGGAGCCGGCGTTGGAGTTCGCCGCCGGGGCGCTGCGCTTCCGCCACCGTGCGCTGCCCAGGGCCGAGACCGGCTGCGGCGAGGTCTCCGGCCATTTCCATCCGAAGGCGACGGTCCCGGTCGCTGGCACGGGGCTCAGCCGCCCCTGCTTCCTCGCCGATGCGCGCCGCATCCTGCTGCCCGCGTTCGGCGCCTATACCGGCGGGCTCGACATCAGCCATCCGGAGATCGCCGCGCTGTTCCCCCGCGGCGGCCGCGCCTTTCTGCTCGGCCGGGAGCGGCTCTACAGTTTCATGATCCGGCGCTGAGCAAGGCTTTGCAAGCGGCGTTTCGACCACATTTCGGCTCGGATGAGAGACCGGACCATGATGACGCCAGGCGACGCCGCCCCCGTGCTGCTCTGGCTGCGTGCCGAGCTGCGTCTGGACGATAATCCGGCCCTGGCCGGTGCGCTCGCCTCGGGACGGCCGGTGCTGCCGGTGTTCGTGCTCGACGACCTGGCGCCAGGCCATTGGGCGCCGGGTGGCGCGGCGCGCTGGTGGCTGCATCACAGCCTGACCGCCCTCGCTGCCGATCTCGCCGCCCGCGGAGCGCCGCTGGTGCTGCGCCGTGGCGAGGCGCGGCGCGAGATTCCGCGCCTCGTGGCAGAGACCGGCGCGCTCGAGGTGCACGCCGGCAGTCCGACCGAACCGTGGGCGCGGTACCAGACGGAAGCGCTCGGGCGCGACCTCGCCGGGCAGGGCCGCCGGCTCGTGCTCCATCGCACCCGCGCCCTGTTCGATCCCGACACGGTTCGTACCGGCGCGGGCGGCCGCTTTTCGGTGTTCTCGCCTTTTGCCCGCGCCTGCCACGCGCGCGGCCTGATGGACCCGCCGTGCCCGCTCCCCGCCCGGATCCCGAGCCCGCCGCCGCCGCCGTCGGACCGGCTGGCGGACTGGGGCCTGACCCCGCGCGCGCCAGACTGGGCCGGTGGGCTGGCCGCCACCTGGCGCCCCGGCGAGGCCGGCGCCCGTGCTGCCCTGCGGGCGTTCCTCGACGCCAATCTCGCCGACTATGACCGCCGGCGCGACGTGCCCGGCGTCGAGGCGACCTCACGCCTTTCGCCGCATCTCGCCTGGGGGGAGATCTCGCTCCGCAGCGTCTGGCTCGCCGCCGTCGGCGCCGGACAGGGCAGGGGGCTGACCAGCTTCCTCAACGAGCTGCTCTGGCGGGAATTCTCCCAATACCTGCTGCATCACCATCCGCACCTGCCGGAGGAGCCGCTGCGCGCCGAGTTCGCCCGCTTCCCGTGGCGCCAGGATCCAGCGGCGCTGCGCGCCTGGCAGCGCGGGCGCACCGGCATCCCCCTGGTCGATGCGGGCATGCGCGAGCTTTGGCAGACCGGCTGGATGCACAACCGCGTGCGCATGGTCACAGCCTCCTATCTGGTCAAGCATCTGCTGATCTCCTGGCGGGAGGGCGCGGCCTGGTTCTGGGACACGCTGGTCGATGCCGATCTCGGCTCGAACAGTGCGAGCTGGCAGTGGGTGGCTGGCTGCGGCGCAGACGCCGCGCCCTATTTCCGCGTTTTCAACCCGGTGCTGCAGGGCCAGAAATTCGATCCCGACGGCGCCTATGTGCGCCGGTTCGTGCCGGAACTGGCCCGGCTCCCCGACCGCTTCCTGCACGCGCCGTGGGAGGCGCCGGACGCGGTGCTGGCGGCCGCGCGGGTCCGACTCGGGGTCACCTATCCGCGGCCGGTGGAACTGCCGGCAGCGGGGCGCGAACGGGCCTTGGCCGCATTTCAGAGCCTGGACCGGAGCCTCGCGTGAATCGCCCGCTTTCGTTGGCCCTGGTCAACGCTCCCTGCGCCGTGATCCTGGGCTGCCCGCGAGCGCCTTCGCCACGCGCCGAGCCGGGGCTGCGCGCGCCGATCGCGGCGCGGGCATGAGTCAGGGGCTCGTTCCATCCGGTGCCCCGGTGCGCATCATCGGTGACGTGCATGGCGATGCCCGCGCCTTCGCCCATGCGGTCGCGACCGAGCGGTTCGTGATCCAGCTCGGCGATCTCGTCGACTATGGGCCCGACAGTGCAGCGGTACTGACGACGATGTTTGCCCTGATCGATGCCGGACGCGGCCTGTTCCTGCTCGGCAATCACGATTTCAAGCTGGCCCAGGTGTTGCTCGGGCGGGCGGTGGCGACGGCACCGGCGCTGTTGGCCACCCTTGCGGCCTTGCCCGCCTCGATGGTGCCGCGCACGCTCGACGAGATCGCCGCCGCGCCCGCCTGGGTGCAACTCGGCTCGCGCGTGTTCGTCCACGCCGGCTTCCACAGCGCCATGCTCGAGGGGCCACCCCCGCGGCCGACCCCGATCGCCGCGGGACGGATCGACGGCGTGCTGGCCCGCGCGCTCTATGGCGAGCCGACCGGCCGCATCCAGGCGGACGGCTTCCCCGAGCGCAGTCTGCGCTGGGTCGATCGCATTCCCCAAGGCATCACCGTCTATTGCGGCCACGACCAGCGCAGCCGCGATGGCCGGCCCTACGTTCGCAAGGGCCGCGGCGGCGGCAGCGCCGTGTTCCTCGATACCGGCGCCGGCAAGGGTGGGCATCTGTCCTGGATCGATCTTCCCCCCGAAGGCTGACCGGCTGCTCCCTGGCGCTCACCGGTCGCTGTCCGCCGCCAGCCCGAGCCAGCGGAAGAGCCGGCACTTCCAGCGATCGGCGAGCAGGATGAACATGGCCGCGGCGGCGGTCGCGGCGGCGATGACCAGAGGGTCGAGCCGCGGCATCAGCACACCGGACGCGGTCAGACCGATGCCCAGCGCGATATTGCCCGCGGCCGCCACGAGCAGCGCCGGTGCCGGGCGGGAGGCCCAGAACGGCCCTCGCTCGCGAACCATGAACGCGCTCGCCTGGCTCCCCAGCGTCAGCACCAGAAAGGCGAGGCTCGGCGCCGCGGCCGGGTCGATCGCGAAGCCGCGCAGCCCGCCCCAGAGCACCGCAAGCGAAAACGCTGCCTTCGCCAGCCCGAGGCCGAGCGCGGCGAGGACGTAGGGGCGGGGCGCGAACCGTTCGGGCAGCGCGGCGGGACGGACATTGTCCGCGACCAACGCCATGGTGAGAAAATCATTGCTCACCAGCAACAGAACCATCAGCAGCGGCGTCATCACCGCCAAGCCGAACAGGGGCAGCGCGGCGGCGATGACCAGGCCCATCTCGAACTTCTTCAGCAGCGTGCTCAGCGCGTAGGCGCCGGCGCGGCGCTGCACCCGGCGGCTTTCGCGCACGGCGGCGAGGATGTCGCCCAGCCCAGGGTTGGTCAGCACCAGTGCAGCGGCGGATTTGGCCGCGTCGGTGGCGGAAGCGACCGCGATGCCGACCTCCGCTTGGCGCAGCGCCGGCGCATCGTTTACGCCGTCGCCGCACATGCCGACGATGTGGCCCTCCGCTTGCAGCGCACGCACGAGCCGCAATTTGTCCTCCGGAAAGACGCCGGCATAGACGCCATAGCCCGGCGGGGGGCGATGATCGGCGAGCTCGGCCTCCGGACAGAGCCCGCCGCTGATCCCGACGGCTTCGGCGACGGCGGTGGCCGTGGCGGCCGCGTCACCGGTCACCATCACCGTGCGGATGCCCAGCCCGCGAAGCTCGGTGATCAGAGCGGCCGAATCCGCGCGGGGCGGATCGCTCAGTGCCAGCAGCCCGGCGATGCGGGCCGGCGTGTCCCCCCGCCCGATGGCCACCGCGATCACCCGATGCCCCTCGCCGGCGAGGGCTGCGGCGCGGGCCTGCCACGTCCCGCCGACGCTCGGCTCGCCGACAGCCGTGGCCAGCGCCGCCGGTGCGCCCTTGAGCACCCGCACGGGCAACCCAGCCGCGTCCGTGCCGGCGCCCGCGGCGTATTTGCGCGCCGGATCGAAGGGTGTGAAGCGCGTCCGGCTCCAGCCCGGGGCGGCGCCTGAGGCGGTCATCACCGCCTGGTCCACGGGATCGGACGAGCCTTCCGGGCTCGCCAGCGCCGCGGCGGCGAGGATGTCCGCGGTCGTGAACGGCGCGAAGGCTTCGGCCGAGGCCACCGTGGCACGGTTCTGGGTCAGCGTGCCGGTCTTGTCGGAGCAGAGCACATCCATGCCCGCCGCGTCGTGGATGGCCGAGAACCGGGCGATCAGCACGCCATTGCGCGCGGCGGCCAGCGCGCCGAGGGCGGCGGCCAGCGTGAAGGCGGCCGGCAGCGCCACCGGGATCGCCGCCAGCAGGATCGTCACCGCCAACGGCGCGATGGCGTCGAGCCCCAGGCCGATGGCGTGGCCGTAGGCGACGACGGCGATGGCGAGCCCGCCATTGGCCAGCGCCAGTGCCCGGGTGACGACGGCGACCTCGGCCTCCTGCCGGCTCGGCCCGCCAGCGGTCTTCACCAGGTCCGCGGTGCGGCCGAAAAAGCTGCGCGCGCCGGTTGCGACCGTCTCACCGACCGCCTCGCCGACCCGGACCAGGGCCCCGGCATAGGCGATGCGGCCGGCACCGACGTCGACGGTGAGCGATTCCCCCGTCAAAGCCGACTGGTCGAGCGAGACCGCGCCGGTGAGCAGCCGCAGATCGGCCGGGACGATACCGCCCAGGCCGAGGCGAACGATATCGCCCTCGACCACGTCGCGGGCCGCGATCACCTGCCAGGCGCCGTCGCGCCGCACCGTCGCGGTCACGGCGAGGCGCCGGCGCAGCGCCGCCACCGCGGCCTGCGTGCGCTGTTCCTGTACCGTGCCCAGCACGGCGTTGAACACCAGCAGGCCGCCGACCACGCCGGCCGACAGGAACTCCCCGAGCGCGAGCTGCAGCAGCATCGTCGCTTCGAGCATCCACGGCACCGGCGCCCAGAGCCGGCGCGCCAGGGCCCGCAGCGGGCGCGCCTGCTCCGCGGCGATGGCGTTCGGCCCCTGTCGCGCCAGCCGGGCCGCCGCGGCAGCAGCGGTGAGCCCGGAGCCGGGATCGGTCGGCACCTCGGCGTCGTTCATCGCCGCGCGCGCGTGCTGGCCGCGATGAGGGGAAAGGTCAGGCGGTACGGCAGCAGTCGGACCAGTTTCATCGGCCAGGCGAGGCGGCGGGGAAAAGCGATCTCGAACCGTCTGCTTGCCAGTCCGGCCACGATGCGCGCGGCCGCTGCCTCCACAGGCATGAGGAACGGCATTGGAAAGCGGTTCACCGCCGTCATCGGCGTGGCGACGAAGCCCGGGTTGACGACCTGGACGTGGATGCCGCGCCCCGACAGGTCCAAGCGCAGGGATTCTGCCCAGTTGATCAGCGCCGCCTTGCTCGCGCCATAGGCCGAGGCCCCGGGCAGGCCCATCAGCCCGGCCAGAGACGCCACGAGCACCACCTGTCCGCGGCCGCGGGCCAGCATGCCTGGCAGGACCGGCGCCAGCGTGTTGGCGGCGCCGATCAGATTGACCTCGATCACGGCGCGAAAAGCGTCCGCGGCCAGCGCCTCGCCGGGGCTGTAGCGCCCGGCATTGGCGATCAGCAGGGCCACCTCCCCGTGTCCCGCCTGGCGGATCGCGTCGTGCGCGGCGGCCATCGCGGCGGCATCGGCGACATCGGCGGGCGCGACGATCACGCGCTCGCCATGGGCGGCGGCGAGGTCGGCCAGGGCGGCGGACCGCCGTGCCGTCACCGCCACCGTCCAGCCAGCGCCGATCAGCCGCTCGGCCAACGCCCTGCCGATGCCGGAGGAGGCGCCGGTGACCCAGGCGATGCCGTCGTCCGGCGACACGGTCACGCGATTTTCCTCATCATCTGTCCGCGAATCTCCCCTCAGGGTGGCGATCCACGCCACGCTGGCAAGTGGGCCGCGACAAATCGGGCGTGGCGTGCCAGCATGGTCCTCCTCACCCTTTGTCGCCGAAGCCCCCATGCGCCAATTGCTCCTCCTCCGCCACGCGAAATCCGCCTGGGACGACGCCGCTCTGCCCGACCATGCCCGCCCGCTTGCCCCTCGCGGGCGCCGGGCCGCGGCGGCGATGCGCGCGGCGATGCGGGACCTCGGCCTTGCACCCGACATGGTGATGGTCTCCTCCGCGCGTCGGACGATGCAGACCCTCGAGGCGCTCGAGCCATTCGACGACACGCCCCTGATCGAGCCGCTCGACTCGCTCTACATGGCCACCGCGCCGCAATTGCTGCAGGTCCTGCGCGGCGTGCCGGAGACAGCGCGGTCCGTGCTGCTCGTCGGGCACAACCCAGGCCTGCACGACCTTGCGCTCCTGCTTGCCGGCGGACGCGAGCGGCTGCACGGCTCGCCCTCGCTCGAGCGCCTCGCCGAGCGCTATCCGACCGCGGCGCTGGCTGAATTCAGCATCCCAGGACCCTGGGCCGGGCTCGACGCCGGCGCCGCGCGGCTGGTGCGCTTCCTGCTGCCGCGCGACCTGGCCGAACAAACCGGCTGACGCCCGCCACATGCTCGAACTTGCGCTCGCCCCGCCCGACGCCGCACGGCTCGGTCGGCTGCGCGGGTTCGGCCGGCTGAAGCTCCGCCGCAGCCGGCCGGCACGCTGCGCCATCGTCTGGCACGACAGCGTCGAGGACGGGCTGGCCAAACGGGGGCTGGCTCTCGCCGAGAGCGGCGGCACCTGGCAGCTGATGCGGGAGGCGGCGCCGGCCACCTGGCCTGGCCAGCCCGTCCCGGTCCTGGCCGAGGCCGCGGCACCCGAGGAGCTCGGCCATCCGCTTCCCACCCCGCTGCTGCCGCTCGCCGCGTTCGAGGGCAGGCGTCGACTGTTGGTGCTGGAACCGGCGCAGCCGGCCGAAGCCGAGACCGAGGCGGACGGCGCGGTCAGCCTGACCTTGATCGAAGGCACGCTGCGCACGCTGACGGAGGAACGGCCGATCGCCCGTGCGGTGCTCGAAGGCCCGACCGACGCGGTGCGCGCCGTGGCGCTGGAACTGGCCGCCACTTTGGATTTGGCGCTGCCGCGCGCGACCCTGGCCGCGGAGGCGCGCGCCCTCGCCCGTGCGCATCCGCCCGCGCCGCGCCGCCTCGGTGCCCCGGACCTGCCTCAGGGCCTGACCGTCGAGGCCGCGTTCCTGCACATTCTCGCGCACCTGACCGAGGTTCTGGTCCATTGGGCGCCGCTGGTCGTCGCCCTGGCGCCGAGCGGGGCGCCGGAGCCGGTGCACCAGATGCGTGTTGCCCTGCGCCGGCTGCGCTCGGCGTTCTCGGTGTTCAAACCGGTGCTCGCCTGTGCCGAAATCGATGCCGTACGCGCCGGGTTGAAGCGCCTCGCCGGCCTGCTCGGACCGGCGCGGGACTGGGACGTGTTCCTCGGCGGGCTGGGGCAGGAGATCGGGGAGGCGTTTGCCGAGACGCCGGCCATCACCGCCCTGATGGAAGCCGCGCGGCGACGGCGGGCGGCCCACTATAGCCTTCTCACCACCTATCTCGGCGGCCCCGAGTTCCGATGCCTCGGCATCGCGCTCGCCTTCCTGCCGCGCACGCTGCCCTGGCGGGCGGACGCGCCAGAGACGCGACACGCGGTGCTGGAGGCCCCGGCCGAGCATTTCGCCGCCCGTGTGCTCAACCGAAGGCGCCGCCGTCTGCTACGGGATGGCGCCGGGCTGACAGCCATGCCCGTCGAGGCCCTGCACGCGCTGCGCCTGGACGGCAAGCGGCTGCGCTACGCCAGCGAGTTTTTCGGCGCGCTCTTCCCCGGCGGGCACGCCAAGCGCTTCATCCGCCGCCTCGTCGATCTCCAGGAGGTGCTCGGTCGCTTCAACGACGGCGCCGTCGCCACGGCGCTGATGCGCGAACTCGGCGGCGGGCGGCGCCGCGAGACCGGCCGCAGCCATGCCCAGGGCCTCGTCATCGGGTTTGCTGCCGCGCGTGCCGCGGCGGTCCGCGCCGACGGTGAACGCGCCTTCGACCGCTGGCGCCGCGCCCAGCCGTTCTGGGCCTGACCGGCCCGGGATGGCCCGCGCGGCAACGAGAGCATTGCGCCCACTGGCGCCAACGCGTTAGAGCAGCCCCCGATCTGATCGAGCCGCTCCGGCCCGGGCAGATCGGAGACAGGGTGTTGGAGACAAGTCGTTCCAGTGAGCCAGCCGGCTGGTTCCAGGACCTGGCCGCGCGAGACTCCCAAGATTGGGTGGCATGGTGCTGACGCCCCGACGCCGCATCTTCCGATCCGCCGCACCGCCGAGGCCCCGCCGGACCGGCGCGCGCCCCTGGGTGGCCGGGGCGGCCGGCGCTGCGATCGTGGCGCTGCTCGTCTGGGGCGGTGCCGGCCTCTGGCACCGTGCCGCGCGCGCGCCGGCGCCACCCGCCGACGCCCCGCGCTCCACCACAGCGCCCCGCGCGGCGGGGCAAATCCACGCCAATGCCACCGATGTGGCCGTTCTGGATGGCGAGACATTGCGGCTCGGCGCCGACATCGTCCGCCTGGCCGGCGTCGTCGCGCCCTCCAGGCTGGAGACCTGCCGCGATGCCAGCGGGGCGGCGGCGGATTGCGGCGCCGCGGCGACCGCGGCGCTGGCGGCCCTGGTCCGCGGCAAGGACGTCACCTGCGAGATCGTCGGCACCGACCCGGCCGGCCGACCCACGGCGGCCTGCGCCGCAGGTGGCGCGGCCCTCAACCCTGCCTTGCTCGCCCCGGCCGGCCGGCCTTGATCCTCCGTCTTTCGGGGGCGGCGTTTGCCGGAATGGGGCTTTGCTGCAGCCGCGAAGGTTGCGTCCGCCCGCTTCGGCTTTTATCTACCTTTGTGCGACACACTCCTCGCCGCCCGGCGCGACATACCCGGAGCGCGCGCGGCACCATCTCGACGGGGACAGAAACATGAGCGGCACGGCGAACGGGTCCATCACTCTCACGGTTGATGGTAGCAACAAGGTGACGCGGCTGCCGTTGCTGCACGGCAGCATCGGCCCCGCGGTGGCCGACATCCGCAAGCTCTATGGCGATCTCGGCGTGTTCACCTACGATCCGGGCTATGGCGCCACGGCGTCCTGCGAGAGCCGCATCACCTATATCGACGGCGACGAGGGTGTGCTGCTCTATCGCGGCTATCCGATCGAGCAGCTCGCCGAGCACTCCACCTTTCTCGAGGTCGCGCATCTGCTGCTGAATGGCGAACTGCCGAACCGCGCCGAGAGCCAGACGTTCGAGCGCGGAATCCTCCGCCATACCATGCTGCACGAGCAGATCCGCAGTTTCTACAATGGCTTCCGCCGCGACGCGCATCCCATGGCGGTGCTGTGCGGCGTCGTCGGGGCGCTCTCGGCCTTCTACCATGACAGTCTCGACATCAACGACCCCGAGCACCGGCGCATCAGCGCCTTCCGGCTGATCGCGAAGATGCCGACGATCGCGGCCTGGGCCTACAAATACTCCATCGGCCAGCCGTTCATGTATCCGCGCAACGATCTCGGCTACGCCGAGAACTTCCTGCACATGATGAACGGCGTGCCGACGGAATCGAGCTACGTGAACCCGGTGCTGTCCCGCGCGATGGATCGCATCCTGATCCTGCATGCGGACCACGAGCAGAACGCCTCGACCAGCACCGTGCGGCTCGCCGGCTCGACGGGCGCCAATCCGTTCGCCTGCATCGCCGCCGGCATCGCCAGCCTCTGGGGCCCGGCGCACGGGGGCGCGAACGAGGCGGTGCTGAAGATGCTCGGCGAGATCGGCCACATCGACCGCATCCCCGAGTTCATCGCGCGCGTGAAGGACAAGAACAGCAACGTCCGGCTGATGGGCTTCGGCCACCGCGTCTACAAGAACTATGATCCGCGCGCCAAGATCATGGAGCGCACGTGCCACGAAGTGCTCGCTGAACTCGGCATCAAGGACGACCCGCTGCTCGACCTCGCCATGGAGCTGGAGAGGGTCGCGCTCAGCGACGACTATTTCATCAGCAAGAAGCTATACCCGAACGTCGATTTCTACTCGGGGATCATCCTCAAGGCGATGGGCTTCCCGACGCACATGTTCACCGTGCTGTTCGCCGTCGCGCGCACCGTCGGCTGGATCAGCCAGTGGAAGGAGATGATCGAGGACCCGTTGCAGCGCATCGGCCGCCCGCGCCAGCTTTATATTGGCCCGACGCAGCGGGACTTCGTGCCGATGGAGCAGCGCGGCTGAGCGGGCGCGCCTCGCGGTCGTAACCGGCGTCGCGCTGGAGTCTGTCAGCTGCGGATGGAGGCGCCTGACAGACTCCAGCGCTTTGTTTGCGCGTCTGTTCAGCCGGCTACGGTGACACTCCACCTACGCCGGACAGACGCTACGCGGCGCCGGAATCGGGGATCGTCAGCACCATGGCGTCATGGGCCGGCTCGATGCCTGCCGGCAAATTGTCCCGGAGCCAGGTCCAGTCGAGATCCGTGCCCATGTGCGTCAGCACCGTGCGCGCCGGGCGCAGACGTTCCGTCCATTCCAGCACCTGCCCGAGATGGGCGTGCGTGCGGTGCGGCGCCCGCTGGAAGCAACCGACCAACCAGGTATCCACCCCCGCGAGGATGGCCAAGGCGGGCTCGTCGAGCGTGACCACGTCGGTCGAATACGCGAAGCCGCCGACCCGGAAGCCGAGCGTGCGGGAGAAGCCGTGATCCTGCTCGAACAAACGAAGTTCCATTCCGGCCATGACCGCGCGCTCGCCGGGTGCCACCGGGCGCGCCAGCAGGACGGGACGGTAGAAGAAATCGGCATCGCGCGGGCGGAACGCATAGCCGAAGCGCTGCTCGATCTCGGTCAGCGCAGCGACACCGCCAAACGCCTCCAGCGGACGGTCGACGATGCGGTTGAGGATGCGCACATCGTCGAGCCCGGTGATGTGATCCGCATGCGCATGCGTATAGAAAATCGCATCGACGCTCGGGATCGCGCAGGCGAGCAACTGGCTGCGCAGATCGGGGCTGGTATCCACGAGCAGACGCCGTCCCGCGCGTTCGAGCACGATACTGGCGCGCGTGCGCCGGTTGCGTGGCTCGGATGGATCGCAAACGCCCCACTCGCCACGCCCGTCGGCGCCACCGATCAAGGGCACGCCGGCGGAGCCGCCGCAGCCGAGAATGGTGACGCGCAGGGTCATGGCTGCGCCGCCGTCTTGGTGAACAGCCGGCGGAAATTGTCGGTTGTCAGCGTCGCGATGGTTGCCGGCGAAACCCCGCGGCATTCCGCCAGAACAGCGGCGGTGTGCGCGACGAAGGCGGGTTCATTGCGTTTGCCCCGGTGCGGCACCGGCGCGAGATAGGGGGCGTCGGTCTCGACGAGCAGCCGTTCGGCCGGCACGTCACGGGCGATCTCGCGCAGCGCCTGCGATTTCGGGAAGGTGAGGATGCCCGAGAAGCTGATGTAGCCGCCAAGCCCCAGGCCCGCCTCGGCCAGCGCGCGCGTGGAGGAGAAGCAATGAAGCAGGAAGGCGAAAGGGCCGCCCTCACCATGCTCCTCGGCAAGGATCCGCGCCACGTCGTCATCGGCATCGCGCGCGTGGATGGCGAGGGGAACACCGACGGCGCGGGCGGCGCGGATCTGCCGGCGGAAGGCCTCCTGCTGCACGTCGCGTGGCGCGCGATCATAGAAATAATCCAGCCCCGCCTCGCCGATGCCGATCACGCGCGGGTGCGCCGCACGCGCGACGAGCGCTTCGACCGCCGGCAGAGGAGCCTCCGCAACGTGATGCGGATGAACGCCGACGGTGCACCAGAGATCGGCAAAACTCTCGGTCAGGGCGACGAGTTTTGCCGCATCCTCGAAGCGGGTGGCAATCGTGACCATCTCGGCGACGCCGGCGGCGCGCGCACGCGCCAGCACGTCCGGCAACTCCTCGGCACGGAAATAGTCGAGATGGCAGTGGGAGTCGATCAGCATCGGCCGCTCACGCGACGGGGTCCGCGTAGCGGGGGAAAATGCCCTGCGGTGGCGGCAGTACGACACCATCCGCGAGCGGCGTAGCGAGACTGGCGAGATCGCGCGCCTCGGCCGGCACCCCGAGCTGATCGAGCAGTCTTGCCATGCTGGTCGGCATGAACGGTTGCAGCACCGTCGCGATATCGCGGAGCACATCGACCAGCACGCGCAGCACCGCCGCCATGCGCGGCGGATCAGTGCGGCGGAGCGCCCAAGGCGCCTGGCGGTCGATATACACATTGGCAGCGCGGATCACTTTCCACACCTCGTCGAGCGCCTCGTGCAGCGCCTGGCGATCGAGCCGCTCGCGCAGCGTCTGCGGCAGCGCCGCCGCCGCGGCGAGCAGGGCTGCGTCGTCCTCGGTCGCCGGCGCGCGGGCCGGGCAGCGGCCGGCGAGATTGCGGGCCACCTGCGCCAAGGTGCGCTGAGCCAGGTTGCCGAGATCGTTGGCGAGCTCGTCATTCAGCCGGGTGATCAGCGAGCGGCGTGAGAAATCGCCGTCATTGCCGAACGGCACCTCGCGCAGCAGGAAATAGCGGAGTGCGTCGAGGCCGAACGTCTGCGCGACCTCCCGCGCCTCGATGACGTTGCCGAGCGATTTGCTCATCTTCTCGCCTTCGGCCGTCCACCAGCCATGCGCGAACACGCGCCGCGGCGGTGCCAGTCCGGCGGCCATCAGGAAGGCCGGCCAGTAGACAGCGTGGAAGCGCACGATCTCCTTGCCGACGATGTGGACGTCGGCCGGCCAGAACGCCCAGCGCTCTGCCCCCTCGTCGGGAAAGCCGGCGGCGGTGATGTAATTGGTCAGCGCATCGAGCCACACATACATCACATGCGCCGGATCCCCGGGAACCGGCACCCCCCAGCGGAAGCTGGTGCGGCTGACGGAGAGATCCGTGAGCCCGCCGCGCACGAAGCTCAGCACCTCGTTGCGCCGCGCGGTCGGCGCGATGAAGTCGGGATTCGCCGCGTAGAAGGCGAGCAGCTTGTCCTGCCAGGCCGAGAGCCGGAAGAAATAGGACGGCTCGCGCACCCATTCGACGGGCGCGCCGGACGGCGCGACGCGGCTGCCATCGGGCGCGACGGCCAGTTCGTCCTCGCCGTAGAAGGCCTCGTCGCGGACCGCGTACCAGCCTTCGTAGTAGCCCTCGTAGATATGGCCATTGGCGACGAGCCGGTGCCACAGTTCGGTGCAGGAGGCGTAGTGGCGTGGTTCGGTGGTGCGGATGAAATCGTCGTTGGAGACGTTCATCCGGGCGGCCATGTCGCGGAAATCGGCGGAGACCGTGTCGGTGAAAGTCTGCGGATCTACGCCCGCCTCGCGCGCCGCCTTCTCGACCTTCTGGCCGTGCTCGTCGGTGCCGGTGAGGAAGAAGACCTGGTAGCCGTCAAGCCGCTTCCAGCGCGCCAGAACGTCCGCGGCGATGGCGGTGTAGGCGTGGCCGATATGCGGCGCGCCGTTGACGTAGAAGATCGGGGTGGTGATGTAGAAGCGCTTGCTCATGGCTTGCTCGCTCGATCTGATCACGCGCCGGCCAGCACGGCGAGGCCGGCTACGATGGCCTGCCGCTTGTCGAGATGGAAGCGCTCGGTTTCGTCCTGGATCTTGGCGAGGGCGTGCCACACGTCGGTCCAGGCATCAAGGGGACGCAGTGCCGCGAGCCGCGCCTGCGCCTGCGACGCGCCGCCGCGCCCGGCGGCCCGCACCGCGGCGGAGAGCCCGGCGCGAAGCAGGTCCATGAAGGTCCCGAAGCTGCTCTCCTCGCCCGCCAGCGCGTCGGCGACGGCATGGGCGCGCGCCGTGTCAACCGCCGGCAGGGCCGCCAGCACCTCCTCCACCAGCGAGGCCAGCGCCAGTCCATGACCGGTAGCCAGATCCACCGCCCGCCCCGGGGCCCCTTCGGCGAGGGCGGTCAGGCGGGCGCGTTCGGGCGCGGCCAGGCCCGGCAGCAGCGCCGTCATGGCCGCCGCCATCGACGCGGGATCGAGGGGCGCGAGCGGTAGGCGGCGGCAGCGGCTGCGGATCGTCGCCAGCAGCCGACCAGGGGTGCTGGCAACCACCACCAGCACGGCGCGGGAAGGTGGCTCCTCAAGGACCTTCAGCAGGGCATTGGCGGCGTTGCGGTTGAGGTGCTCGGCCCCGTCCAATACCACGACCCGCCACCCGCCTTCGGCCGGCGTACGGTGCAGGAACTCCGCGATGCCGCGAACATCCTCGACTACGATCTCGCCGCGCAGCCGCTTGCGCTTCGGGTCCCATTCGCGTTCGACGGTGAGCAGGTCGGCATGGGTGCCGGCGGCCACGCGGCGGAACACCGGATGCGCGGCATCGAGGGCCATGCACTCCCCGGGCGCGCCGGCGAGCAGCCAGCGGGCGAAACGGAAGGCGAGGGTTGCCTTGCCGATGCCGTCGGGCCCGGCCAGCAGCCAGGCATGGTGCATCCGCCCCCCGCGCACCGCGCGGACCAAGGCCGCCTCGGCCGCGTCCTGCCCGAACAGGAGCGCGTTTTCGCGCGGCGACGGCACCTCGACCGCCGGCGTCGCCGGTTCACTGCGCGAGGCCAAGCCGCGCCTCCACCACCGCCAGCACGGTGCCGGCGATCGCCTCCTCGGGCGCCGTGGCTTCGACGACGACGCAACGCCCGGGCTCTGCCGCCGCGATGGCGCGGAATCCGGCGTTGACGCGGGCGAAGAACGCCTCGCCCAGCCGTTCGTAGCGGTCCGCCGTGCTGCCGCGCCCGGCCAGCCGGGCCAGTGCGACCGCCACCGGAACATCGAGCACGATCGTGAGGTCCGGCGTCGGCCCGATCATCGCCGCCAGCGCGCGGATCACCGCCTGGTCGACCCCGAGACCATAGCCCTGATAGGCCATGGTGCTGTCGGTGAACCGATCGCAGACCACCCATTGTCCGGCGGCGAGCGCGGGGACAATGGCGGCCGCCACGTGATCGGCGCGGGCGGCGAAATGCATCAGCGTCTCGGCCAGCGGCGCCAGGTGCGCGCGGCCGTCGAGCAGCAGATCGCGGATCGCCTCGGCGCCCTGCGTCCCCCCCGGCTCGCGCGTCAGCAGCACCTCCAATCCGCGCGCGCGCAGCGCCATGGCCAGGCGCCGGGCCTGGGTCGACTTGCCCGCGCCCTCGCCACCCTCCAGCGTGATGAAACGCCCGCGCACAAGTCAGCCGCCGGTGACGTAGTGCGAGAGCACCGCGAGCGCGCGCGCCGGCAGCGCGAGCCGGGCCACGTCGGCACCGGCGAACAGCGGTGCGTCCAGTGCCGGCACGCCGTCGCCGCTCACCACCAGCCGCCCGAGCGCGACCCCCTTGGCCACCGGTGCGGCGACCGGTGCATCGAACCGGACCGTGATGCGCGCCTTGCGCTGCCACTGCCGTGGCATCGTCACCACCAGGTCGCGGCCGCTGACCAGCGGCACGCTCGGCGCGACACCGAGCCAGACCGGCACGTGATCGACCACGTCGGCGGCGGAGAACAGCGTCACATCCTCGAATTCCCGGAACGCCCATTCCAGCAGCCGCTCGGATTCCTGGGTGCGTTCGTGCTGCGAGGCCATGCCGTTGAGCACGACGATCACCCGCCGCCCCGCGCGGTCGGCGCTGGCGACGAGGCCGTAGCCGCCGGCCTCGGTATGGCCGGTCTTGAGCCCATCGGCGAGCCCCTTCTGCACCAGCGGATTCCGGTTGTATTGCACAATATTGTTGTACTTATAGTCTTTTTCGGAATCGAAGTGGTAATATTCCGGGAAGCCGCGGATCAGCGCGCCGGCCAGTGTGGCGATGTCGTGGGCTGACATCACATGGTCGGCATCGGGCAGGCCGGTGGTGTTGCGGAAATGCGAGTGGGTGAGGCCGAGCTCCTTCGCCTTCTGGTTCATCAGCTCGACGAACTGCTCCTCCGAGCCGGCGACGCCCTCGGCCAGGACGATGCAGGCGTCGTTGCCCGAGTCGACGATCATGCCGCGGATGAGGTCCTCGACCTTCACCCGGCCCGGATAGGGCACGAACATTTTCGATCCGCCCGTGCGCCAGGCCCGCTCGCTCACCGGCAGGTCCTGGTCGAGCTGCAGCTTGCCGGCCTTCAATGCGCTGTAGACGATGTAGGCGGTCATCAGCTTGGTCATCGACGAGGGCGGCATGGGCGCGTCGGCGTCCTTGTCGAGCAAGGTCGCGCCGGTGCTGAAATCGCTGATGAAGGCCCATTGCGCGACGGTCTCGACCGGGCCGAGCGGCGTCGTGGCCGTGCCGCCGGTCGCGGCGGGGGGTGGCGCAGCGGCGGGCGCGGTGGCCGGCTTGTGAGGGCGGCGCTGCTCGGCGCGCGCCAGACCGGACAGCACCGGGCCCCCGGCCAGCAGGGCCGCGGCCGAAGCAGGGACGAGGGCGCGGCGGGAGATCGGCATGGGCGGCTACTCCTGTTGCACGATCAGGTGGGCGTCGACGACGCCGGCGCGGATGACCTGCGTCAGCAGCGCGTCCGCCTCGGCGACGGTGCCGATTGGCCCGATCATCACGGCGTCGTTCTCGCGACCCTCGCGCAGGGTGCGAACCACGCGGGCGCCGAAGCGGCCGAGGCGGTTGCGCTGTTCCATGGCCGGGCCGTAGCTGTCGAAACTATCACCGGCGATCCAGATCTGTCCCGGCGCCGGAGCGCCCTGTACCACAGCTTCGGGCAGGCGCGCGGGGACCGTGGGCAGCGATGGTTCGGCGGCAGAGTTCGCCACCGCGCCCGGCGCCGGGCGTCCCGCGGGCGCGGCCACAACCCCGCGTGGCGGCTCCAGCGCGGTGGATTGCACGCCCGTCCGTGGCGCGGCCGCCACCGCGGGCCCACCCTGATGGGCCTGCAACTCCGCGGCCAGCGTCTCTGACAGCGTCTCGTCCAGTTCGACGCGCACGCGCGCGATTCCCGCAGGGCCGAAGCCGAGCAGCGCGGCGACGCGCGGCGTCACCTCGATCAGCCGCGCCGGCGAGGCCGGCCCGCGATCGTTGATCCGCACCAGCACCTGCCGCCCGGTCTCGAGATCGGTGACGCGTGCAATCGCCGGCAGCTGCAGCGTCGGATGCGCCGCCGCCATGGCGTTGGCGTCGAACAGCTCGCCATCGGCGGTGAGCCGCCCATGGCCGGGCGGCACGACGGCTGCGATCCCGGTGGCGTCGTAGTCGAACTGCTCGCGCGGATAGTACCAGATGCCGCCGGCCGCATAGGGTTCGCCAACGACGTAGTGCGGCGCGGAAGGCGGCGCCGGCGGCGCGCGGTGGAACATCTGGTCGAACAGCGAGACCACCCCGCGCCAGGTCTGGCGGGCGAGGTCCTCGGCCCGCGCGCAGCCCGACGTCGCCAGCAGGATCGACATCGCGAGCGTGAGACGCAGCCTCATGCGCCGGCCTCCGCGCCGATGAGACCGACCGCGAGGGCATAGAAATCGGAGGGATTGTAGCGCCGGATGGCGGCGAAGTTGGCCAGCGTGAGGAACGCCTCGCCGCGCGGCCCATCCGGCAGCAACAGGCTCGCTTCCGCGCCCGCGGGCGCGGGTTTCCGCCCTGCTCCGGTAACGACGCCGAGCTCGGCCCACGCGCCGAGGCTGCGGCGCGTGCCGGCGAGGCGCGCGGCGTCCAGCCCCGGCGGCAGGCGCACGGCCAACCCCCAGCCCTCGCCCGGCCGCCAGCCGGAGCGGGCGAGATAATTGGCGATCGAGGCGAGCACGTCGGCGGTGTCGTCCCAGATGTCGCGCCGTCCGGTGCCGGAATAATCAACGGCGTAGCGCAGGTAGGAGGAGGGCATGAACTGCGGCTGGCCCATGGCCCCCGCGTAGCTGCCCCGCATGCGCGAGAGCGCGACGTCCCCATGATCGAGAATTTCGAGCGCGAGAACGAGCTCGGAGCGGAAGAATCGCGCCCGCCGCCCTTCCCATGCCAGCGTGGCGAGGGCCTCCACGACGCCGAACCCGCCCGAATCGGCGCCGTAGTTCGATTCGAGCCCCCAGATGCCGATGAGCACACCCGGATCGACGCCGTAGCGCGCCGCGATCGCGTCGATCATGGCGCGGTTCTGCGCCAGTGCCCGCCTGCCGGCGGCGACGCGCGTCGGGCTCACGCGGCTGACGCGGTAGCGCTGCCAGGTCATGGTGAATTCCGGCTGGCGGCGGTCGAGTTCCAGCACACGCGCATTGACGGCGAGTCCGGAGAGCGCCGCGTCGAGCGTGCGCGGCCGTACTCCGGCGAGGCGTGCCTCGCCCCAGACGCTGGCCAGGAATCCGGAGAAGCTGCGCTCGGCATGCGCGGAACGAAGGGCAACAGTGGCGGTCAGGCCGGCCAGCAGGGAACGACGCATCAGCATGTGCGTGCTCTGCCACAGCGAGGCGGCTCGCCGCAATCCACGCCCTTTCCGCCGGCCGCCGATTGGGACACTATATTGACGACGCCAAGGGGAAACGAACCAATGGGCCTCACCGCAACGCTTGCCGCTTACGCCGCTGGCCTCGATTATTCCCGGCTGCCCGCCGACGTCCGGGAGCGGACCCGGTTTCTGGTGCTCGATCTGGTCGGCAACATCGTGCGCGCCCGCCACGACGCGGAGAGCACCCCGTCCTTGCTCGCCGCCGCCCGGGCGCTCGGCGTTGCCGCCGGCAATTGCGGCGTATTCGGCGATTCGGCGCGCTATACTCCGGCCGGCGCGGCATTCCTCAACGGTGCGCTCGGCCACTCGCTCGATTTCGATGATACCCATGCGGCGGGCTCGCTTCACCCGGGCGCGCCGGTGATCCCTGCCGCGCTGGCCGCCGGCGAGATGGTCGGTGCGTCGGGAGCCGAAGTCCTGTCCGGCATCGTCGCCGGCTACGAGATCACCTGCCGCGTCGCGCTCGCCCTGCCGGCCAAGGCGCACTACGATCGCGGCTTCCACCCGACCGCGACCTGCGGCGCCTTCGGGGCAGCCGCCGCGGCCGGGCGCGTCATGGGGCTGGACGCGGCGCGCATCGCCTCCGCCCTCGGCATCGCGCTGAGCCAGACCGCGGGCAGCCTGCAGTTCCTTGCCAATGGCGCCTGGACCAAGCGCTTCCAGGTTGGCTGGGCCGCGATGGCCGGACTCGCCGCCGCGACGCTGGCGCGCGAGGGGTTCAAGGGCGCGTCCGAGGCGCTCGAAGGACGCCACGGCTTTCTCCACGCCTACGCCCCGGCACCGGAGCCGGAACGGGCGCTCGAAGGGCTCGGTGAGCGCTACGAACTGATGGCCACCGCGGTGAAGCCCTATCCCTCGTGCCGCTATGGCCATGCCGGCATCGACGCCGCTCTGGCCCTGCGCGCCGAACATGAGCTGAAGGCGGCGGAGATCGAGCAGGTCACGCTGGGTCTGCCGCGTGCCGGGCTGCTGCTGGTCGGCGAGCCGGCCGAGCAGAAATCCAACCCGCAGAACGTGGTGGATGGGCAATTCAGCGGTCCGTTCGTCATCGCCACCGCGCTGGCCACCGGCGCGATGGGCTGGGACAGCTACCGCCTGCTGCAGGACCCGGATATCCGTAGGCTGCTGCCGAGGATCGCCTGCGTGTTCGACGCCGACGTGGAGGCCGAGTTCCCGCGCGCCATGGCCGGGCGGCTGACGCTGCAGGCCCGCGGCCAGACGCTCTCCCGCTTCGTCCGATACGCCAAAGGCGAGCCGGAGAATTTCCTCACCGAGGCCGAATTGCGGGCGAAATTCGCCGGCTTGACCGAGAGCGTGCTGGGCAGGGAGCGCGCCGCCCATCTGGCCGACGGGGTCCTGGCGATGGACCAGGCGGCCAGCGTGACGCCGTTGCTGCGCCTTGGCTCGTCGCTGATGGCAGCCAGGCTGGCGGGAGAATAGGCCCCCCCGCCGGCGCCATGCACCCAGCCCAGCGGCGGCCGGAGCGGTTAGCCATGGTGCGTTGCGCGCTGATCTGGCAAACCTGCGGTTGTCAGTCTCTCTGAGACACGACCGCAAGCGGACCGGATGATCAACGCCTACGCGGATCAGTGGCTGGCCACGTCTGGCGCCTGGAGCAACGCGGCCAACTGGCGGACCGGGCTGCCGGGTCCGTCTGACATCGCCGCCTTCGCCGCGCCGATCGCGGTCAGCGTCACGCTCGACACGCTGGCCGTCATCGCTGCGCTGGTCGAGACCGCGGCGCCGGGGAGCGCGCTCACCGTCTCGGGCACCTTGTCGCTCTCGGCCGGCGGCGCCTGGGCGGGCAGCCTGATCGGCAGCGGCGGCAGCCTGGCGCTGCGAGGCGGCGTGTTCTCGCTGGCCGGCACGCTGTCTGCCGCCGGTGGTGCGGTCTCGATCGCCCCTGGCGCTACCCTGGAGTTGCTTGGCCCGGCGAGCCTCACCACCAGCGCCGGCGCCGTCCTGACCAATTCCGGCGAGATCGCAACCATCGGCGGCGCCGCCATCAGCGGCAGTCTGGTCTCGGCCGGCACGCTGCTCGCGTCCTTCGGCGCTTTCGATCTCACCGCGGGGGGAGCGACGCTGGGCGGAACGGTCGCCGGCGTCGGAGCCCTGTTCATCGACGGCCGGCTCGGCGCCAGCGAATCCGCGACGCTGGCCGCCGGGGTGACCCTCGCCATCGCCGAACTCGCCGTGCTGGGCGCCGGCGCGACGCTGAGCCTGGCCGGCAACGCCGCCGACGCCGAGACATTCGCGCTCGGCACAGGCGCGACGCTGGCGCTCGGCGGTCAGACGCTGGGTCTTTCGGGGACCGCGCAACTCGATGGCACGCTCGGGGGGGCCGGCAGCGTGGCGCTGACCGGCACGGCCGAGGTCGGTGGGCTGGCGGTGCTCCAAGGCGCGACATTGCTCGATGGCGGCGCCATCCTCGAGGATGGCAGCCTCGCCCTCGCCGCCGGCAGCGCCTTCACCATTGCGGCAGGCGGCAGCGACACCTTGCTCGGCGCGGTCGCGGTCGGCGCTGGCGGCACGCTGACCAATGCCGGCTCGCTCGTGCGCGACGGGGCCGGCACCAGCGACATCGCCGCGGCGCTCGCATCCAGCGGCAGCATCGCCATCGATCGCGGCACGCTGCGGCTGGACGGACCCTCGGTCGCGCTCGGCGGCGGCATCAGCGGGGCCGGCACGCTGTCCCTGGCTGGAAACGGGCAAGCCAGCCTCGAAGCCGGGCTCGATCTGGCGGTGGCGGCGACCGCGCTCGCCGGCACCGGGCAGACCGCTCTGGGCGGCGATCTGAGCTATGGCGGAGCGCTCTCGATCGCCAGTACTGCCAGCCTCGCCCTCGCCGGGCACACGCTGAGCCTCTCCGGTGCCGCCGCGCTTGGCGGCACTCTGGACGGCCCCGGCCGGGTCCAAGTGCAGGGCAGCGCAGACGTCAGCGCGCTGGCCCTGGCGAACGGTGTCACGCTTGCCGTGGCCGGGCTGATCACCCAGGACGGCCCGCTCACGCTCGGTACGGCCGCGAGCGATGCCTCCCAGCTGACCATCGACGCCGGCGCCACCTGGGCGATCACCGGCGATGCGACGATGTTCGGCCTCGGCACGGTGGCACTCGCCAACGCGGGCACGCTCGAGAAAACCGGCGCCGATGGGGTGAGCCGCATCGGCGCGCCGATCGTGAATACGGGGGCAATCGCCGCGCTATCCGGGACGCTCGATCTGGCCGGCGCGCTCACCAACGATGGCACGGTGAACGTCGCGGACAGCGTCCTGATCGTGGAGGCGTCGATCGGCGCCGACGCCGCTGCGGTCGGAACGCTGGCGCTCGCCGGCTCCGGCACGCTGATCGCGCCCGCGGCGATCGCGGCGAGCCAGACGATCGCGCTCTCCGGCACGGGCAACCGCCTCGTCATCGGCGCACCGGGCAGCGTCGGTGCTCCCATCACCGGGTTTACCGCCGGTGATACGATCGACCTGCCGGGCCTGGCCGCCAACGGCTACGCCTACGCGGCGGGCGTCCTGACCCTGACCGACACGCTCAACGGCGTCACCACGACCGTCGCCACCCTTGCCCTTCCCGGTCTCGCCACCCCCGCCGCGCTGGCCCTCCTCGCCGACGGCGGCGGCGGCACCGCGCTGGTCCTGAACCATCCCGGTCCCGCTTTCACCACCGCCCAGGCCACCATCACCGCCGCGACCTGGCAGGCCGGCTCCGGCGATTGGGCGACCCCGTCGAACTGGCAGCCCGCCGCGGTGCCCGGCGCCAACGCCAGCGCCACGCTGCCCGCCTCCGCGACGGGCTACAGCGTCAGCTTCGGCACCACCGACACGATCGACCAGCTCTTCGCGGGCGCCGGCGCGAGCCTCGATATGACCGGCGGCGCGCTGACGGTGGATGCGGGCGGCCGCTTCGCCGGGAGCCTGGTGCAGACCGCCGGCCTGCTCGACCTCGTCAGCGGCCTCGCCATCACCGGCCCGTTCGCCCTCGGCGCGAGCGCCACCGCGGAGGTCGACAGCGCGACCCTGGCGCTGACGGCCGGCACGCTGGCCGGAACCGTCACCGGCGCCGGCGCGCTCAGTCTCGGCGCCCTCAGTGTCAGCGCCGGTACGGTCACGCTCGCAAGTGGCCTGGCCCTGGGGATCGCCTCGCTCGAAATCGCGGGGGCCGCCGCGCTCGTCGCGCCGGTCGGCGTCTCCGCTCCGTTCCGGCTCGACCAAGGGGCGACGCTGGCGCTCGGCGGGCAGAGCCTGGCGCTGTCGGGACCGGCGACGCTCGATGGAACCCTCGCCGGGAGCGGCACGCTCACCATCGGCGCCGCCGCGACCCTGGACGGGCTGGCGGCATCGGGCGCGACGGCGGCGCTGGCGGGGACGGTCATCGCCGCCGGGCCGGTCAGCCTGGGTGCGACCAGCCTGGCCAGTGGTGCCGTGCTTGATCTCATCGGCACGGCCAGCTTGGCGGCGGCGAGCCTGGCCAGTGCCGGCACGATCGAGAAGAGCGGCACCTCCGGCGAAGCCACGCTCGCGGCGCCGCTCGCCGGGGTGGGCGCGATCGCAGTCCAGGCCGGCACGCTCATGCTCGCCGGCGGCGGCACGATCGCCGGCGCGGTCTCCGGGGCCGGAGCGCTGCTGCTCGGCGGCGCGACGACCCTCGCCGCCGGGCTCGGTCTCGGCGTCGCCGCGCTGGACCTGGCCGGTGGCACCACGGCGCTGGCGGCGAGCGAGGGCTACGGCGGAACCTTCGTGCTCGCGACCGGCGCGACGCTGCTGCCGGCCGGCCAGACCCTCGCCCTCGCTGGCGCCGCAAGCCTCTCGGGCGTGATCGGCGGCAGCGGCGCGGTGCTCGTCCAGGCGACCGCCGAGCTCAACGGGCTCAGCCTCGCCGGCGCCGCCACACTCGCAGATGCCGGCACCATCAGCCAGGATGGCGGCCTGACGCTCGGCACAGCGGCTACCGACGCGCCGACGCTCTCGATCGGCGCCGGCGCCCTCTATGACGTGCGCGCCGACGTGCCGATTCTCGCCGCCGCGGGCGGGTCGGTCAGCAACGCGGGCATGCTGCGCAAAAGTGGCGGGGCCGGCCTCGCCGATCTCGCCGCCGGCCTCGCCAGTAGCGGCACGATCGCGGTGCAAAGCGGCACGCTCAGCCTCACCGGAGGGAACAATAGTCTTGCCGGCACGGTTTCGGGCGCCGGCGTGTTGGCTCTGGTCGGGCCGGAGCAGACCACGCTGCAGCCGGGGCTCGACCTCACCGTCGCCACGCTCGGCGTGTTCGGCGGCATGGACCTCGCGCTCGCCGCCAATGCCGCGGATGCCGGAACGATGGCCTTCGACAGCTCGGTCACGCTCGACCTCGCCGGCCATACCCTCACCGTGGGCACCGTCGCTGGTCTCGGCGGGCTGTTGCGCGGAGCCGGCACGCTCGTGCTCGGCGGCGCGGGCGACGCGGCCGGGCTGACCCTGGCTGCCGGTGCGGTGTTCAGCCTCACCGGCAGCCTCGCCCAGGATGGCGGGGTGACGCTCGGCACCGGCAGCGACGTCGCCGTCGCCACCATCGCCGCCGGGGCGACCTGGGATCTGATCGGTGACGCGCCGCTCGCCGCCGCCGGTAACACCATGCTCACCAACGCCGGGCTGTTCGAGAAGACCGCCGCGCTCGGGGCCAGCACCATCAGCGCGCCGGTGGACAATCTGGCGACCATCCTCGCGGCCGCGGGCAGTCTCCACGTCACCGGCCCGCTCGCCAATGACGGCACCCTGCTCGCGCTGGGCGGGGAGATCAGCCTCGGCCAGTCCCTGGTCGCCGACGGCAGCCAGCACGGCAGCGCCGTCATCGGCGGCGGCGGGACGCTGGCGCTGGCCGCAGGGGTGGCGAGCTCGCAGAGCCTCGCGTTCAACGGGTCCGGCACCCTGGCGCTCGCGGCGCCGAACGCCGTTCTCGGTACCATCACCGGTTTCGGCCCGGGCGATGCCATCGATCTGACGCAACTCGCCTTTGCCCCGGCCAGCGAGAGCGTCGGCTGGTCCGCCGGGACGCTGAGCGTGACCAGCGGCGGCAGCGTCGCCGTCGCCCTGCGCGTCGCCGGGAGCTACAGCGCCGGCGCCTTCACGCTCGCCACCGACTATGCCGGCGGCACCGACATCCTTGCCACCGTGCCCTGCTTTCTCGCCGGCACCCGGCTGGCGACGCCGGAGGGACCGGTGCCGGTGGAGGCGCTCGTCGTCGGCATGCGGCTGCTCACCGCGACCGGAACGGCGCGCCCGATCCGCTGGATCGGGCGGCGAGCCATCGTCTGCCGGCAGCATCCGGCGCCCGGGAAGGTGCTGCCGGTAAGGATCGTCGCCGGTGCCTTCGGGCCGGGCCGTCCGGCGCGTGACGTGCGGCTCTCGCCCGATCACGCGGTTCTCGCCGAAGGCGTGCTGATCCCGGTGCAGCATCTCGTCAACGGTGTCACCATCCACCAGGAGCGGCCGCGGACGGCGCTCTACTACCATGTCGAGCTGCCGAGCCATGACGTCGTCCTGGCCGAGGGGTTGGCGGTGGAGAGCTATCTCGACAGTGGCAACCGGATGCAGTTCGAGGGCGGAACAACCACCGCGCTGCACGCCGATTTTGCGGCGCCCGCACCGGCCGTCGAGGGCGAATATGCGCCGCGGCGCTGCACCGGGCCGGAACTGGCCCGCGTGCGCGCCGACCTGCACGCGGAGGTGATGCGCCGCGGCTGGCGGGTCGAGCCGGCGCCGGCGCTGGCGCTGGCGACCGGTGCGCGCGTGCTGAAGCCGGCGCGCGTGCAGGGGGCGCTCCACCGCTTCCTGCTGCCTCGCGGTGGTGGGCCGGTCCGGCTGCTCTCGGCGCGCTTCACGCCCTCCGACGTCGATCCCTCCAGCAGCGACCACCGCCGCCTCGGTATCGCGCTCAGCGGCGTGGTGTCGGGGGGACGCGCGCTCGATCTCGGCGCGCGCGTCTTCGCCGGCGGGTTTTTCGATGTCGAATCGGACGGCAACCGGATCTGGCGCTGGACTGACGGCGATGGCACGCTTGCGCTCCCCGAGACGTCGTCCGGCGGCGTTCTCGATCTGCGGGTGGTGGCGCTGCCGCGGCGCTGGCAGCTTGCCCGCTTGACGCCATCGCTGGCGCACGGCTTGCTTGCATCATGAATGAGGACGAGACCGGGAAGCCCGCCAAGCCGAGCCGGCCAGTGGTGCGTCCGGAGGCCGCCGCCGAGCGGGCCGCCCGCCTCGCCCGCGAGGCAGAGGCGCTGCGGGCCAATCTTCGCCGGCGCAAGGAGCAGGCCCGGCGCCGCGCCGCCGTGCCGGCGGAGGAGTAGCCACGCGACAATGGACGGAGTTGTGCCCGCCGCCGAAGCGCCGACCGACACGACCGAGCCGTTCGCGCTCTTTCGTCCGCCGCGCCAGACGGTGCCGATCGTTTTCACCTCGCCCCATTCGGGGCGCGACTATCCGGCGGAGTTCCTTGCTGCAGCACGCCTCGATCCTCTCGGGCTGCGGCGCAGCGAGGACAGCTTCGTCGATGAGCTGTTCAGCGCCGCCCCCACGCATGGGGCCCCGCTGCTCGCCGCCACCTTCCCGCGGGCCTTCTGCGATCCCAATCGCGAGGCTTGGGAACTCGACCCGGCGATGTTCGAGGATCCGCTCCCCGACTGGGTCAATATCGCCAGCCCGCGCGTCGGCGCCGGTCTCGGCACCATTGCCCGTGTCGTCGCCTCCGGCGAGCCGATCTATCGTGGCAAGCTGCGCTTCGCCGAGGCCGAGCGGCGCGTGCACCGCTACTGGCAGCGCTTCCATGCCGAACTTGCGAGCCTGATCGCGTCGACGCGGGCGCAGTTCGGCTGCTGCCTGCTGATCGATTGCCACTCGATGCCTTCCGGCAGCGCGGAGGGTCGGGGCCGGGTGGAATTCGTGCTCGGTGATGCGCACGGAACCACCTGTACGCCGCCGATGACCCGCCTCGCCGAGCGTCTGATTGCCGAGCGCGGTCACGCGGTGCGTCGCAACGACCCCTACGCGGGGGGCTTCATCACCCGCCATTATGGCCGCCCCCGCGATCGCGTGCAGGCGCTGCAGATCGAGATCGCGCGTCATCTCTATATGGACGAGGTGCGGATCGAGAAGCTGCCTGGCTTCGAGGCCATGCAGGCCGAGATCGCCGCGATCATCGCCGGGCTCGCACGCAGGGTTCCGGCGCTGTTTGGCGGATAAAAAAATGGCGGCGCTTTTGGCGCCGCCAAGTTTAGGGAGGAAACGTCCAAGAAGCAACATAGCGGCATAACCGCCTTGCTGCGATGCACAATGTAGGGAAGCTAAATCGCCGGCGCAAGCGGATTTTTGCAATGCTGTGTCGCGTGCAGTGCAGCATACCGGCGTAGCCAGGGCGATGGGACCGGCGCCGTTCGGACGATAAGGCTTTCCTAAGCCCGGACGCGCCAGAATGGGACATGCGTCTGCGTCTGAGCGTCGTGCTGCTGGCGGTCCTGCCGTTCCTCGCCCCCGAGCCGGCGGGCGCGGAGCCGCCCTGGCTGCTCGCCATGCCGCATATGCGGCCGAGCGGCGGCGGCGCCGTCCAGCTCGCTGAGCCGCCAGCGCCTGGGTTGCCAATCCCAGGGTCGCCAATCCCGGGGATGCGCAGTCCCGGGCCGGCTCCCGCCGCGCTTGGCGCCGCGGCGCAGCCCCCCGGGTCGGCCTGGACGCTGTGCCGCCCGGCCATCGCCCGGGCAGAGCGGGCCTACGGCGTGCCCGATCATCTGCTCGCCGCCATCGCCCGGGTCGAGAGCGGCCGCCGCGCGCCGGGCAGCGGCGCGTGGCAAGCCTGGCCCTGGACCATCGACGCCGAGGGCGAGGGCCAGTTCCTGGACAGCAAGCCGGCGGCGATCGCCGCCGTGCGGGCCCTGCAGGCGCGGGGGGTCGCCTCGATCGATGTTGGCTGCCTGCAAGTCAACCTGATGCATCACCCGCACGCCTTCGCCTCGCTGGAGGAGGCCTTCGACCCCGACGCCAATGCGGCCTACGCTGCGCGGTTTCTCACCCAGCTCTACCAGCAGGCTGGCACTTGGCCGCAGGCGGCGGCGCTGTATCACTCCGCGACCCCGGCTCTGGCCGCCGACTACCAACGCAAGGTTCTGGCCGCCTGGCCGGAGGAGCGTGCCTTCGCCGGGCTTGGGCCGGTGCCTGCCATGGCTTCGCCCGGACTGGCCACGTCCGGCTCCGGCGCCGGCATGGCCACGCTCAGCGCATTTGCCCGCGCTCCGCCCGCACGGGTGATCCCGCTCGCCGGCGCCGCCCCCGCGGCAGCGGCTCTGCGGCGCGATCTCGCGGCCTATCGGGCGGCGCCCGTACTGCTTGCCGCGGCCCCGCCCCCGCCGGTGCCGGCGGATGCCGCGGGCCCGGCGCCCGTCTTCCGTCCGCTGCGCTGATCCGCCCAGGCGCCAGCCGTCGTCCGCAGCCCTTGGACGCTATCCGCGGCCGGCGCCCAGCCGAGATGGGTCCGCGCCCGGGCGGCATCGACGACGAAATCGCCGATCAGGCTTTGCATCATCGCCTCGCGCCCGAGCGCGCGGCCGGCGGCGGCGAGGATGCGCGGGAACAGGGATACCAGGCGGGCAGGCCGGCCGAGCCCTTCGGCGAGCGCGCGCACCACATCCGGCGTGGCGATCGGGGTCGCGTCGGCACCCAGGAACACCTCGCCCGCGGCCGCAGCCTCGCCCAGGCAGAGCGCGATCAAGGCGCAGAGCGGGCCGATGGTGACGAAGCTGCGCCGATTGCGGATGGCCCCGAGCGGCAACGGAACGCCGGCGTGGATCGCGCGCATCAGCAGATCGAGATTGCCCGGACAGCCGGGTCCGATCACCGCCGTCGGACGAACCACCGCCAGCGCCGTGGCCGATCCGGACAGTTCCGCCAGAACCGCCGTCTCGCCGGCGGCTTTGCTGGCGGCGTAGCCATCCGCCGGCGCGATCGGGCTTGTTTCCGTGAGCGGCGCGGCGAGAGCGCGGCCATGCACGCCGGCGGAACTGATCAGCACGAAGCGCGCGATGCCCGCCAGCCGCGCCGCCCGCGCCAGATGCGCGGCGCCGTCGCGATTGACGGCCATGGCCTCGGCCACCGCCGCGCCGCGGCGATGGGCAAGGCCGGCGGCATGGACGAAGCCGTCGCAGCCCGCGAGCCCCGCTTCCCAGCCGGCGAGCGGCGCCCGCAGGTCGCCGTAGGTGACGATGTCCGCGTCCGTCACCACCGCCGCGCGCCGCCCCTCGACCACCGCGATGCCGGCGGCGCGCAGATGCCGTGCCACGGCCGCGCCGATGAACCCATCGGCGCCCGAGACAAAGACGCGGCGGACCGCGCTCAGGCGAATTCGGCCCGGATCGCGCCCGAATGCGCGCCGAGCGCGGGCACCGGGCCGAGGGCTCGCGGGCCCTCCGAAAAGATCGTCGGCGGGGCGACGATGGAGACTTCGCCGTTCGGTGTCGCGACGCTCGCCCGGCGCAGCGCCGGGTGGTGCTGGAAGCCAGCCAGGTCGTTGACGAAGCCATAGGCCGTGTTGGCGGCACGCAGCTTCGCCGCCGCCACCGCGCGCGTCAGCCCGGCGAAGGCAGCGGCGACATGCGCATCGACCATGGCGCGGTGCTCCACGCGGATGAGATTGGTTTCGAAGCCCGGGCGGCGCGGCAGGTCCGGCTCCTCGAGGAATTTCGAGCAGAACTCGGCCCATTCGCGCTCATTCTGGATTGCGATCAGCACCGAGCCGCCATCCTTGAGTGGGAAGGCGCCGTAGGGACAGAGGGAGGGATGGGCGAGGCCCACCCGCGGCGGCGCGACGCCGGTGCCCTCGAACATCAGCAGCGGTACCGTCATCCAGTCGGCCATACCATCGAACAGGCTGACGGCGACGCCTTTCCCGACGCCGCTGGCGGCGCGGGCGTAGAGTGCCTCGAGTACCCCGGCATGAGCCGCCATGCCGCAGGCGATATCGCAGGCGGAGACGCCGACCCGGCCAGGCCCGGCCGGGTGGCCCGTGACCGTCACCAGCGCCGATTCCGCCTGCACCAGCAGATCGTATGCCTTCATCGTCGCGTATTCGCCGGCTTCGCCGTAGCCGCTGATATCGACGGTGATCAGCCGTTTGTGGCGCGCGCGCAGCTCGGCGGAGCCGAAGCCGGCACGCGCCGCGGCCCCCGGGGCCAGGTTCTGGATGAATACGTCCGCGCGTTCGAGGATGCGATGCAGCAGCGCCGCGTCATCCGGGTTCTTGAGGTCGGCGACGAGACTCTCCTTGCCCCGATTGAGCCAGACGAAATAGCTCGACTGGCCCGCGGCGGCGCGGTCGTAGCCGCGGGCGAAATCTCCCTCCGGGCGCTCCAGCTTGATCACGCGTGCGCCGGCATCCGCGAGGCGGGAGCTGCAATACGGCGCCGCCACCGCCTGCTCGAACGACAGCACGAGGAGCCCCTCCAGCGGTCGTGCCTGGCTCATTTTCCCCTCCCTCATGGTCTGCTTCGGTTGTGCACCGTGGCTGCCGCGCCATCAAGCCGGCTTGCCGGACGAGCGCTCGCGTCGCAGCATGCGCCGCAGGGAGAGACCAATGACCGGGACAGGCTGGCAGGACGAGGTTTTCGAGGCGCTGAAGGCCGCTGGCATACGGCAGGTGGGCTACGTGCCCGATGCCGGACACAAGCGGCTCATCGAGCGGGCGCATGAGGATGCATCGATGCGGGCCGTGGTGCTGACCACCGAGGAGGAGGGCGTCGCGCTGGCCGCGGGCGCCTGGCTCGGCGGGCAGCGCGCGGTGCTGCTGATGCAATCCTCGGGCGTCGGCAACTGCATCAACATGCTGTCGCTGCCGGTCAATTGCCGCATGCCATTGCTCATGCTCGTGACCATGCGCGGCGAGTGGGGCGAGTTCAATCCGTGGCAGGTGCCGATGGGACGGATCAGTCAATCCGTGTTGACGCTCGCCGGCGCGACGGTCCACCGCGCCGAGCATCCGGCCGAAGCCGGGCCGATGGTCGCCGCGGCCGCGGCCCTGGCCTTCGACAGCCAGATCCCGGTCGCGGTGCTGCTTGCCCAGCGCCTGATCGGCGCCAAGGTGTTCGTGCAATGAGCGCGCCTCTGGACCGGCGCCGGGCCGTCGCCACGCTGCTGCATGATCCCGGCGATCTGCTGGTCGTCTCAGGGCTCGGCTCGGCCACCTATGATGCGGGGGCCGCCGGTGACCGGGCGGAGAATTTCTATCTGTGGGGGGCGATGGGCGGAGCGGCGATGATCGGGCTCGGCCTGGCGCTGGCCCAGCCCTCGCGGCGCGTGCTCGTGCTCACCGGCGATGGCGAGGCCCTGATGGGCCTCGGGGCGCTTGCCACCGTTGCCGCCCAGCGCCTGGACAATCTTGCCATCGCCGTGCTCGACAATGGCCGCTTCGGCGAGACCGGCGGGCAACTGAGCCATACCGCCCTCGGCGCCGATCTCGCCGCCATCGCCCGCGGCTGCGGCTGGGAGCGGACCGCCATCGCCGATGACGCTGCCGGGCTGGCCGCGCTGGCGCCCCGGCTGCGGCGCGAGCCGGTCTTTGCCGTCATCCGCATCGCACCCGCCGAGCCGCCACGCTTTTTGCCGCCGCGTGACGGCGCCCAACTCTGCCACCGGTTCCGTGCCGCCCTCGGGGCCGGCTGAGGCGTCTGGCCCCAGCCAAGGCTGCAGGCCCATGAAAACGCGGGGACCGAGGGGCGGATCGGATCCCTCGCGGAATTGATGTGCTTTCGCCGGGGTCTCGGCTTGGCCCGGCCAGTGCGGTTCGTTTATGCTGCGTCCCTTGATCCAGGGCGGCCACGGACGATTTGCAGGATAGCCCGGGGTCGGGGAGAGGATGTAAGGAGCATGCGTTTGGGCGTTCGATGGCTGGCGGCAGCCGCCGCGGTGGCGGGGCTGTGTGCCGCGGCTGGCCTGGCGTCGGGCGTGACGCTGGTGTCGCGTCTGCACGCGCAGGCGCCAGCGACCGTGCCGCTGCCGATCCCTGTGGGCGTCGCCAAGGTAACCCAGCGCGACGTCCCCGTCCATTTGGTCGGCATCGGCAACGTCCAGGCGCTCTACTCGGTGCTCGTGCGGGCCCGCGTCGATGGCTATCTCGACCGGACCTTCTTCGCCGAGGGCCAGGAGGTCCACAAGGGCGACCTGCTCGCGATCATCGACCCGCGTCCCTATCAGGCATCGCTCGACCAGGCGATCGCGCAGAAGGCGAAGGACGATGCCGGGCTGGTCGCCGCCAGGCTCGATCTCGTCCGCTACCAGCATCTCGCGCGCACCGACTTCGCTCCGCGTCAGCAGGTCGACGACCAGCAGGGCGCGGTGGATCAGCTCATCGCCGCGATCAAGGGGGACCAGGCGAACATCGAGGCTGCGGCGCTCAATCTCTCCTACACGCGGCTGGTCTCGCCGATCGATGGCAAGATCGGTCTGCGCATGGTGGATCCCGGCAACCTGATCCACGCAACGGACTCGGCCGGCATCAT
Source organism: Pseudomonadota bacterium (assembly GCA_021815825.1). Classification (GTDB taxonomy): domain Bacteria; phylum Pseudomonadota; class Alphaproteobacteria; order Acetobacterales; family Acetobacteraceae; genus JAJZVV01. The sequence continues at coordinate 20,023 of JAKAZO010000006.1, read as the reverse complement.
CACCATCACGCAGATCCGCCCCATCACCGCGGTTTTCACCCTGCCGGAGGAAGCGCTGCCGCAGGTGACGGCGGCGATGCGAGCCGGCGTGGTGCCGGTGCTGGCCTATCTCTCGGACCATCGCACCCGGCTGGCCGAGGGGCGGCTGCTGACGCCCAATAACAGCGTCGACGCCACCACCGGCACGATCCAGCTCAAGGCGATCTTCGACAATGTCGACAACGCCCTCTGGCCGGGCGCCTTCGTCGAGGCGCGGGTCGAGGTGCGGCGTCTCGCCGGCGCGCTCACGGTTCCGGAGGCCGCGGTGCAACGCGGTCAGTCTGGCCTCTTCGTGTTCGTCGTCCAGCCGGACGAGCGAGTGGCGTTGCGGCCGGTCAAGGAGGCGCTGGAGCAGGACGGGACCGCCGTGATCACCGAGGGGCTGCAGGCTGGCGAGACCGTCGTCACCAGCGGCCAGTCCCGGCTGCAGAACGGCACCCGCGTCGCGACCCACGCGGATGCCGTGGCCGATCACACCGGCTCGGGCGGCTGAAACCCACCGTGAGCATCTCCACCCCCTTCATCAAGCGCCCGATCGGAACCTCGCTGCTGATGGCGGCGATCCTGCTCGTTGGCATCGCCGCCTATCCGTTCCTTCCCGTTTCGCCGCTGCCCGAGGTCGAGTTCCCGACCATCGTCGTCAGTGCGCAGTTCCCCGGCGCCAGTCCGGCCACCATGGCCTCCTCGGTCTCGACCCCGCTCGAGGAACAGTTCACCCAGGTTCCCGGCGTCTCGCAGCTGACCTCGATCAGCGTGCTCGGCCAGAGCCTCATCACCATCCAGTTCGATCTCAACCGAAACATCGACGCCGCCGCCGGCGACGTGCTGGCGGCGATCAACGCCGCGGGCGGACAGCTGCCGAAGAATCTGCCGTCGCCGCCGACCTACCAGAAGGTCAATCCGTCGGACACGCCGATCCTGCTGCTCGCGGTGCAGTCCGAGACGCTGCCGCTGACCGTCGTGGATGACTATACCGAGAACGTCATCGCCCAGCAGATCTCGCAGATCACCGGCGTCGGGCAGGTCTTCATCGCCGGCAAGCAGAAGCCGGCGGTGCGCATCGAGGCCGATCCCGACAAGCTCACCGCCCGCGGCCTGACGCTCGAGGACATGCGCCAGGCGATGATGCTGGCGACCACCAATGCGCCCAAGGGCAGCATCGACGGGCAGCGCCGCGCCTTCGGCGTCTACGACAACGACCAGTTGATGAAGGCGGCGGACTGGAACAAGGTGATCGTCGCTGCGCATGACGGCGCCGTGGTCCGCGTGCGCGATGTCGGGCGTGCCATCGATGGCGCCGAGAACCGTGAGCTGGCAGCCTGGCTGACCGGCCATCGCGGCATCCTGGTCGCCGTGTTCAAGCAGCCGGGCGCCAACGTGATCGATACGGTGGAGCAGATCCTGGCCCGCCTGCCGAGGCTGCAGGCCTCGGTACCGCCGGCCATCCAGCTGACCACCCTGGTCGACCGCACGCAGACGATCCGCGCCTCGATCGAGGATGTCGAATTCTCGATGGCTTTGGCGGTGGCGCTGGTGGTGCTGGTGATCTTCCTCTTCCTGCGCACGCTGTGGGGGACGGTGATCCCCTCGGTCGCGGTGCCGCTGGCCCTTGTCGGCACGTTCGCGGTGATGTACCCGCTCGGCTACAGCCTCGACAATTTCTCGCTCATGGGCCTGACCATCGCGGTCGGCTTCGTCGTCGACGACGCCATCGTCATGCTCGAGAACATCTATCGCTATATCGAGGAGGGCATGAAGCCGATGGAGGCGGCCCTGAAGGGCGCCGGCGAGATCGGCTTCACCATCGTCTCGATCAGCCTGTCGCTGATCGCGGTGTTCATCCCGCTGCTGCTGATGGGTGGCTATGTCGGGCGGCTGTTCCGCGAGTTCGCCATGACCGTCTCGATCGCGGTGATGGTCTCGGCGGTTGTCTCCCTGACGCTGACGCCGATGATGAGCTCGCGCTTCCTGCGCCACGAAACCGGCCAGCACGGGTTCTTCTACAATGTCATGGAGGCGGGGTTCGACGCCATCGTGCGCTTCTATGCCCGCACGCTGGACGTGGCACTGCGCCATCGCTTCATCATGCTGCTCGTGTTCCTGGCCACGATGGCGCTCAGCGTTCACCTCTATATCGCCATTCCGAAGGGCTTCTTTCCGGAGCAGGATATCGGCCTGATCATCGGCGTCTCGGACGGCGCGCAGGACGTCTCGTTCGCGGAGATGTATCGTCGCCAGGAGGCCCTGAACGACGTCATCAGCGCCGACCCCAACGTACAGTCGTATTCGTCCTACATCGGCCCCGGCTTCGGCGGCCAGACGGCGAACAACGGTCGTGTCTACATCAACCTCAAACCCTGGGGTGAGCGCAAGCTGACGGCGCAGCAGGTGATCGAGGAGCTGCGGCCGAAGCTCGCTGCCGTCGAGGGTGTAAGGCTCTATTTGCAGGCGGGGCAGATCATCCGTGTCGGCGGGCGGTTGTCGCGCACGATGTATGAATACACGCTCCAGGACGCCGATCTGGACGAGCTCAGCGAGTGGTCACCGAAACTGCTGGCAAAGATGCGCGCCCTGCCGATGCTTCGCGATGTTGCCACCGACCAGCAGATGGGCGGCACCGCCGCGACCATCCATATCGACCGCGACAAGGCGGCAAGCCTCGGCATCCAGCCGCAACTGATCGACGATACGCTCTACGACGCATTCGGCCAGCGGGAGGTGGCGCAGTTCTTCACCCAGGTCAATTCCTACTGGGCGATCCTGGAGGTGCCCCCGGACATGGCGGGCAAGGTGTCGACGCTGGATCTGCTCTATGTCCGCACCCCTTCAGGTAAGCTGGTGCCGCTCTCCACATTCGCCCGCTGGGATACCACGCAGCCGGTGGCGCTCTCGGTCAGCCATCAGAGCATGTTCCCGGCGGTGACGATCTCCTTCAACCTGGCGCCAGGCGCGGCGCTCGGCGATGCCGTGAAGTCGATCCAGCAGGCCGAACTCGAACTCGGCCTGCCGCCGACGGTGCAAGGCTCCTTCCAGGGTACTGCGCAGACTTTCCAGTCCTCGCTGCGGAGCCAGCCGTACCTCATCGCCGCCGCGCTGATCGCCGTCTACATCATTCTCGGCGTGCTCTACGAGAGCTACATCCTGCCGCTGACCATCCTGTCGACGCTGCCATCCGCCGGCGTCGGCGCGCTGCTGCTGCTCATGCTGCTGGACTACCCGCTGACCGTCATGGCCCTGATCGGCATCATCCTGCTCATCGGCATCGTCAAGAAGAACGGGATCATGATGGTGGATTTCGCCATCAATGCGGAGCGGCACGAGGGCCAACCGCCACTCGCCGCGATCCGCCAGGCCTGCCTCCTGCGCTTCCGTCCGATCCTGATGACGACGCTGGCCGCGATGCTTGGCGGCCTGCCGCTGATGCTCGCCTCTGGCGCCGGCTCCGAACTCCGCCGCCCGCTCGGCGTCACCATGGTCGGCGGGCTGGTGCTCAGCCAGATGCTGACGCTCTACACCACGCCGGTGGTATATCTCTATCTGGACCGCTTGCAGCATTGGCTGGCACCGAAGCAGAAGAGGCAGGTGCCGCGGCTGGCGAGCAAACTAGGGGCCGCCGGGGATTGAGGCGCGCTTCGCCTCGATCGCATCCCAGATCAAACCGGCCGGGTTGCTGCCGTCGAAGCGCCCGATCTCCTGGATCCCGGTCGGCGAGGTGACGTTGATCTCGGTGAGATAGTCCCCGATCACGTCGATGCCGACGAAGATCAGCCCCTGTTCGCGGAGCGTCGGCCCGATGCGCGCACAGATCTCGCGCTCGCGCAGGCTCAGCTCCGACTTTTCGGGCCGACCGCCGACATGCATGTTCGACCGAGCCTCGCCCGCCGCCGGCACGCGATTGACCGCGCCCACCGGCTGGCCATCGACCAGAACGATGCGCTTGTCGCCGCGCCGCACCGCGGGCTCGTAGCGCTGGAACATCAAAGGCTCACGCGAGCGCGCGAAATGCATCTCCAGGAGCGACGCGAGGTTCTCGTCGTCTTCCCGGATGCGGAACACGCCGGCGCCGCCATTGCCGTAGAGCGGCTTGACGATGATGTCTCGGAACTCATCGCGGAAGGCGCGGATCGCTTCGAGGTCCCAGGTGATGAGCGTTGGCGGCATGAGCTCGGGAAACCGGGTGACCAGGATCTTCTCCGGTGCATTGCGCACCGAGGCCGGGTCGTTCACCACCAGCGTGCGCGGATGGATATGCTCGAGCAGATGGGTCGCGGTGATATACGCCATGTCGAAGGGCGGATCCTGGCGCATGAGCACCACGTCCATCGCGGTCAGATCGGCCCGCTCCTCGACCCCGAAGGTGAAGTGCTGCCCGCGCTTGCGCTGCACCGTGACCGGACGCACCCGTGCGAACAGGCGCCCGTCGCGCAGGGCCATGTGACGCACCTCGTAGTGCCACAGCGCATGGCCGCGCGCCTGGGCCTCCAGCATCAGCGCGAAACTCGAGTCCGCGTCGATGTTGATCGACTCCATCGGATCCATCTGCACCGCGACCTTGAGTTTGCCCATTCCCTCTCCTTGTGTCCTGTCCTGGTCGGTATCGCCGTGGGGTGTCAGTGCAGCCGTGCGCGCAGCGCGCTCATCGCCGCACGCGCCTGCGCTGCCTCCGGGGCGATGCGCAGCATGTCCCCGGCGCAGGCCAGCGCCCCGGCGAGATCATCCTGGCGCAGCCGGCGCAGCAGGATGTTGTTCTGCAATCGCAGCAGGACCGCCCGCGTCGTCATCGGCGCCAGCACCCCGGCCCCGAGGCGGCCGCCGCCCTCCGGTTCGGCCTTGCGACGCAATTCCCGCGCATCGACCGAACTGCCCCCGTTGAATGGGTCCAGGACTGCCAGCCCCCTGGCGCCGTCCAGTCCGACCATGAAATGGCCCGGGAAATCGATGCCGAAACTCGTCCAGCCGGCGGCGCGGGCGGCGTGCAGCCAGAGAATGCCCAGCGTCACCGGCAGTCCGCGACGCCGCTCGATCACTCGCAACAGGTTGGCGTTGGCGAGATCCTCGTAGGTCTCGCTGTCGCCGCGATAGCCGTGCTCGCCAGCAAGCAGTCCGGCGAGCGCCTTCACCGCGGCGGCGGCCGTGCCCACTCCGGCGAGGAGCGCCGCGGCTTCGCGCGCAATCTCGGACAGATGTGCGCGGGCGGTCTCGACATCCACCTCGGGCGCGTCGACACGCCCGAGTTGCAGCGCCGCGTCGGCGATGTCGATCTCGTCATCCTCGAGTTGGCCGATGGCGCTGAGCGCCACACGCGGATCGGTCTCCATGTTCCGAGTGTGGCGCGTCCGGGGGCGCGTCGGCAAGCGTGCCGGGGCCGTGTGTGCCGGGGCCGTGCGCCGGGGGCGTGTGTCGGGGGCGCGCCGCGCGGCTACCGGCCGCGCCGCACGGCGTCGCCGCTCACCGGAGCGGCTTCATTGCCCCAAGCGCTGCGGATATATGTCAGCACCGCTGCCGCGCTGGCGTCGTCCAGCCGCCAGCCGAGCCCCGGCATCGCCGGTCCGGTAGGCGCCGCGTTGGTGGCCGCAGCGCGGCTGCCATGCAGGACCACCGTGATCAGAGTGTCCGGCCGCGCGGATTGGACCACGGCGCTGCCCGCCAGGCGGGGAAACAGCCCGGGCACGCCCTCGCCGCTGGCGCGGTGGCAGGCGGCGCAGGCATCGGCATAGATCGCCGCGCCGAGGTTGTCGTTCGGCGCCGCTGACGGGCCCCGACCCGGCGGTGACAGGGGCGCGTCCTGCTTCAGATAGAGCGCGATCGCGCGGAGGTCCGCGGCCGTCATCCGCGCGGTCGAGTTCTCCACCACCTCGGCCATGGGCCCCGCCGCCAGCGCGCGCCCATTGCTGCCGGTGGCGAGGTAGCGCTCGATGTCGTCGAGGCTCCAGCCGCCGAGGCCGGCGCGCGGATCGCCGCCGAGATCGGGGGCGAACCAGCCGCGCACACGCCCGCCGTCCAGGGCCCCGGGCGCGCGGTTGGCGCCGAGCGCGCCCTTCGCGCCATGGCAGGCGCCACAATGGCCAAGCCCTGCGACGAGATAGGCGCCACGGTTCCACTCCGCCGAGCGGCTGGGGTCGGGCATGAAGGGGGTCGGGCGGAAATAGAGCGCGTCCCAGAAGACCATCAGCGGGCGAAGATTGAACGGAAAGCCGAACTCCGTCCCGCGCGCAGGGTTGGCGACCGGGGCCAGCGTCGCCAGAAAGGCGCGGATGGCGAGCAAATCCTCATCGCGCACGGTGCTGAAATAAACATACGGGCAGGCGGGGTAGAGGCGCGCCCCGTCGGGGCGGACGCCGCGCTTCATGGCACCGAGGAAATCGGCATCCGACCAGGTGCCGAGCCCGCTGGCGCGGTCGGGCGTCAGGTTGGGCGCGATGATCGGTCCAAAGGGCGTCTCGATCGCCCTGCCGCCGGCGAACGGGGTCCCGCCCGGAACGGTGTGGCAGGCGACACAATCGCCGACGGCGGCCAGATACCGCCCGCGCTCGGCCGGGCTCTCGGCGTGGGCGGCAGCGACGAGCGAGGCGAACAGCCCGACCACCGCCAGCCTCCTCATCGCGACACCAGCGGACCCGGCGAGGGGAGATAGCGGGTCAGGATCGCATTCGCCGCCCGCAGCGCGAGCGCGCCGACGGTGCCGGTCGGATTGTAGCTGGGATTCTGCGGAAATGACGATGCGCCGACGACGAACAGGTTCGCCACGTCCCAGCTCTGGAGCCAGGGATTGACCACGCTCGTCGCGGGGTCCGGCCCCATGACGGCGCCGCCGACATTGTGCGTGCTCTGGTACGGCACGATGCTGTAGGGCCCGCGCCGCTCGTTCACCACCATCGCCGCCGGCTCCATGGCGCGGCCGATCCCGGCCAGGCGGTCGGTCGCATGCTGGATCATGCGCAGATCATTGGCGTGGAAGTCGAAGGTCATGCGCAGCAGGCGGCGCCCGTGCCGGTCCCGGTAGGTCGGATCAAGATCGAGCCAGGCGCCGCGATGGCTGACCGAACTGCCCGACGCGCCGAGGCTCGCGTTGCGCAGATAGTCGCGCGCCACCGCGTGTTTCCAAGCCCCACCCCAGCGCGGCGTGCCGGGGCGCGTCGGGCGCGACAGGATCGGCCGTCCGCCGGACTGCATCGCCGCCAGATGGGCCCCGCCGATGAATCCCAGCCGCGCATGGTCGCGTCCGTCGGCGTTCAGATCGTCCACCACCATCCCCAGCGCACCGGCGCCGATGAAGGGGTTGAAGCGGGTGTCGTCGAAGAAAAGCTGCACCGAGGCGGTCGTTTGATAGGCGTAGTTGCGTCCCACCACGCCGCTGCCATCGCGCGGATCATAGGGTTGCCCGATGCCGGAGAGCAGCAGAAGGCGCACATTCTCGAACGTGTAGGCAGCGAGAATGACCAGCTCCGCCCGCTGGTATCGCTCGACCCCATCGGCGTCGACATAGCGGACCCCGCGTGCATGCCGGCCATCGGGCGCGCGCGCGATCTCGAGCACCTCGGCTCCGGTGCGCAGCGCGAAATTGGGGCGCCGGCGCAGCACCGGCATCAGCGCCGTTTGCGGGCTGGCCTTGGAGTAGTTGCCGCAGCCGAAACGCTCGCAGAAGCCGCAATAGCTGCACGGCCCGATCACCACGCCGAGCGGATTGGTGTAGGGCTCGGACAGATTGGCCGAAGGCTGCGGGAATGGATGGTAGCCCAGCGCCCGCGCTGCGTCGGCGAAGCGGGTCGGCGCCAGGGTCATGCGCATCGGCGGCGTCGGGTAGTCGCGCTGGCGCGGCCCCTCGAAGGGGTTGCCGCCCTGCTGGAGACGCCCGCGCAGGTTCCCCGCCCGGCCGGAGATGCCGGCGAGATATTCGAATCGGTCGTAGAAGGGCTCGAGTTCGGCGTAGGTGACACCCCAGTCCTGGATGGTGACGTCGCCCGGGATCACGCCGTGGCCGTGCGCGTCGAGGAGATGGCTCCGCAGCACGAAGTCGCTGGGGCGGAACCGCCAGGTCTGGCCGTTCCAATGCACCCCTCCGCCGCCGGCGCCGGAAGCTGGCAGGAACGAGCCCCATTGGCGCACCGGGAGTGCTGTCTGGCCGGCGCGGTTGCGGAACGTGATGGTGTTCTGCGCTGTGGGCACGACAAGATCGTGGCGGACGGCATAGCGCAGCTCATCCGGTGCGAAGCCAGGGGGGAAGTCGCTGGCCGTGTCGCGATACGGACCACGCTCGAGGACGACGACGCCGAGCCCGGCGGCGCTCAGGGCCTCGGCGATCAGCGCCCCCGACCAGCCGAAGCCGATGATGACGGCATCGGCCGCGGGTAAGGGCTCAGCCGGCATCGTGCCACCCCGGGCGGCCGCCGATGCCCACCGGCGGGAGCGCGTAGGCGACACCATGACGCTCGACCCAGTCGCGGTAATCATAGCGCGCCCCGGGGAACCCGATCAGGCGCCAGCCCGCCATCTGGCGGTTGCCGCCATAAATCGGGTCGGCGAAGAACCCCTCCATGGTCATCTGCAACACCAGGTCGAACCAGGCGCGCGCATTGACGCCCGCGAGGGCGAGCGTGCCATCCTCGATCTCGGACAGCAGCCGGTCCTGCACCGTCGGCGGCAGGGCGGCGAATGCGCGGCCGACAAAGGCGGCGCGGCAGTAGGTTTCGAGCGCGGCGAGCCCGGCGCGCAGGCGGACGGCGGGGGTCAGCGGGGACTGCGGCCCCTGTTCGGGTGTTCCGTCCAGGAAGGGGGGCAGCAGGTAGAGGGACTCGCTGCGTCCGAACGGGCCCGCCAGCTGGCGGTCGATGAACAGGGCGCAGCCCGCCTCGCGGCCGCCAGGTCCGAGCTCATCGGGTGGGATCAGCCGATCGACCACCGCCTCCAGGGCCGCCGCCTCGGCCAGGGTCAGAAACTGGTATGGTCCCGGCAGGACCGCTTGGGGCGGGGTGCTTCCGGCCTGAGGCACGGGCGGATTCGGTCCGGCGCAGGCGGCCAGCGCCAGCAGGGCCGTCGAGGTCAGCCACGCGCGCCGCCCACGCATGCAGATCTAGCCCGGGTCCGTCGCGAGCTGCTCTCGCGCCTTGGCGATGAGATCGCGCTGCGCCTCGGTGAGCTTAGGGTAGTCCAGATTGAGCCCTTCCAGCGACTCGATCATGGCCGCGACGACGAGCAGATGGGCGAACCATTTATGGTCTGCCGGCACGATGAACCACGGCGCGTGGGGCGCGGCGGTCGCGGCGATGGCCTGCTCGTAGGCTGCCATGTAGCCGTCCCAGTGGCGGCGCTCGGCGAGGTCGGTGGGATGATATTTCCAGTTCTTGTGCGGGTCGTCGAGCCGCGCGAGCAGTCGGCGCTTTTGTTCGGAGCGGGAGATGTGCAGGAAGAACTTCAGCATCACCATGCCCTGGCGAGCGAGATAGGCCTCGAAGGCGGCGATGTCCTCGAACCGGCGCTGCCAGAACCGCTCGCCGCGCGTCGCTTGCGGCAGCCTCTGCGCGGCGAGCAGTTCCGGATGCATCCGCACCACGAGCACCTCTTCGTAGTGGCTTCGGTTGAAGATGCCGATCTGGCCGCGCGGCGGCAGCTTGCGCGTGACCCGCCAGAGGAATCCGTGGGCCAGCTCCTCCTGGCCGGGCTCCTTGAACGAACTCACCTGCACGCCCTGCGGGTTCACGCCCGACATCACGTGTTTGATGGTGCCGTCCTTGCCGCCGGCATCCATGGCCTGGAAGACGCACAGCAGCGACCAGCGGTCCTGGGCGTAGAGCAGCGCTTGCAGCTCCGCGAGGCGCTTCACGTCGCGGGCGAGAATTGTCTCGGCCTCGTCCTTGGCCAGATCGAGCCCCGCGGTATCGGTCGGGTCGATATCGGCGAGGCGCAGTTTCCGGCCGTCGGTGACCCGGAAGCGGTCGAGAATCTTCTCCAGATGTGCGACCGAGGCGCCCAAGGCTACACCGCCCGCTTGACCGCCAGCGGTCCCGGCGCCTGACAGGTCGGCATGATCTCCATGCGGTTGACGTTGAAATGCGCCGGCAGTCCGACCACCCAGGCCGTGGCCTCGGCGATATCCTCGGCACTCAGCGGCTGGGTTCCGGCATAGACCGAGGCCGCCTTGTCGGTATCGCCGCGGAACCGGACGCTGCTGAACTCGGTGCCGCCGCACAGGCCGGGCTCCAGATCCGTCACTCGCACCCCGGTGCCGACCAGATCCGCGCGCAGATTGAGGCTGAACTGCTTCACGAATGCCTTGCTCGCACCGTACACATGGCCGCCCGGATAGGGATACGTGCCCGCGATCGAGCCGAGATTGACGATATGGCCGCGGTTGCGCTCGACCATTCCGGGCAGGAGGGCGCGGGTCATGTGGATCAGCCCGGTGACGTTGGTCGCCACCATCTGGTCCCAGTCGGCCAGGCTCGCGCGGTGCGCCGGTTCGAGCCCGAGGGCCAGCCCGGCATTATTGACGAGCACGTCGACCGCGCTCCAGTCCGCGGGCAGGGATCGCGGC
>JAKAZO010000006.1:0-9353 GCA_021815825.1 Pseudomonadota bacterium | reverse complement strand
GTTGGTCGCCACCATCTGGTCCCAGTCGGCCAGGCTCGCGCGGTGCGCCGGTTCGAGCCCGAGGGCCAGCCCGGCATTATTGACGAGCACGTCGACCGCGCTCCAGTCCGCGGGCAGGGATCGCGGCAGCGCATCGACCGCCGCGGTGTCGGTGACGTCCATCGCGAAGGCAAACAGCGAGGGCCCGAGTTCCGCCGCCAGTGCGTCCAGCCGGTCGCGTCGGCGCCCTGCCGCGATGACGCGGTGACCATCGCGCACGAAGCGCGTCGCGATGGCCCGGCCGAAGCCGGCAGTGGCGCCGGTGACGAAGATGGTGAGGCGCATGGCGTTGGCTCTCCCTGGTCTGGATCAGAATGGCGCGCCTCAGGCGGCCAGCGCACCCCGCACCGCGTCGAGCGCCGCGTCCGCGGCCGCCGCGTCGGGCCCGCCGGCCTGCGCCAGGTCCGGCCGCCCGCCGCCGCCTTTGCCACCCACCGCCGCGCTCGCCGCGCGCACCAGATCGACGGCGCTGAAACGCGGCGCCAGGTCCGGCGAAACGCCGACGACGATGCTCGCTTTGCCCTCGGCGGTCGAGACCAGGGCGACGACGCCGCTGCCGATCTGCTTCTGGATGGCATCGGCCAGGTTCTTCAGCTCGCGCGGCGGAACATCGCCGAGATTGCGCGCGGCGAGGCGGATGCCGTTGACATCCTCGACCGCGGCCGTGCCGGCCCCGGTGGCGAGCTTTTTCTGCAGCTCGGCGATCTGCTGCTCGAAGCGCCGCCGCTCCTCGAGCAGGACGGCGAGGCGCGCGGGAAGCTCGGCGGGCTGCACCCGGAGCCCCGTTGCGGCCTCGGCCAGCAGGCGCCGCTGCGCCGTCACCGCGTCCAGCGCGGCGGCGCCGGCGACCGCCTCGATCCGCCGCACGCCCGCGCTGACCCCGCCCTCGCCGACGATCTGCAACAGGCCGATATCCCCGGTGCGCGCGACATGGGTGCCGCCGCATAGCTCGATCGAATAGGCAGCGCGATTGCCCTCGCCGCTCCCCATCGCGACCACCCGGACCTCCTCGCCGTACTTCTCACCGAACAGCGCCATCGCGCCCTCGGCCACGGCCGCTTCGGGGGTCATCAGCCGCGTCGTCACCGCGCTGTTCTCGCGGATTCGGGCGTTGACCTCGGCCTCCACCCAGGCCAGCTCCTCGGCGGTGATCGGCTTCGGATGGCTGACATCGAAGCGCAACCGGTCCGGCGCGTTGAGGCTGCCCTTCTGCGTGACATGCTCGCCGAGGCGGCGGCGCAGCGCCTCGTGCAGCAGATGCGTCGCCGAATGGTGCGCGCGGATAGCGCGGCGCCGCGCATGGTCAACCGCCAGCAGCACAGGCGCGCCGACCCGCGCGCTGCCGGCCTCGATGCGGCCGAGATGGACGAAGAGATCGCCGAGCTTCTTCTGCGTATCGGTCACGGCGATGACCAGCCCATCAGCCCCGGTGATGCGTCCGGTGTCGCCGACCTGGCCGCCGCTCTCGGCGTAGAATGGTGTCTGGTTGAGCACGACGGCGATGTCCGCCCCCGCCTCGGCCCGCTCGACCTGGGTGCCGCTTTCGACCAGGGCGACGATCGTGCCCTCCGCGGTCTCCGTGGCGTAGCCGAGGAATTCACTGGCGCCGACGCTTTGGCGCAGTTCGAACCAGACGCGTTCGGTCGCCGCCTCGCCGGAGCCGACCCAGGCGGCGCGCGCGCGGGCACGCTGCTCGGCCATTGCGGCCTCGAAACCCTCGGCGTCGACGCCGCGGCCCTGCTCGCGCAGGGCGTCCTGCGTCAGGTCAAGAGGGAAGCCGAACGTGTCGTAGAGGCGGAAGGCAACGGCGCCGGGCAGCGACTGGCCGGCACCGAGGCGCTCGGTCTCCTCGCTCAGCAGATGCAGGCCGCGCTCCAGCATCGCCTTGAAGCGGGTCTCCTCGAGTTCGAGCGTCTCGGTGATCAGCGCTTCGGCCCGGCCGAGCTCGGGGTAGGCCACGCCCATCTGGCGCACCAGCGCCGGCACCAGCCGGTGCATCAGCGGCGCCCGCGCGCCCATCATGTGCGCGTGGCGCATGGCGCGGCGCATGATGCGGCGAAGCACGTAGCCGCGGCCCTCGTTGGAGGGCAGAACGCCATCGGCGATGAGGAAGGAGGTCGCGCGCAGATGGTCGGCGATCACGCGATGGCTGACCTTGTGCGGTCCGTCGGGCGCCACCCCCGAGGCTTCGGCCGAGGCCATGATCAGCGCACGCAGCGTGTCGGTATCGTAGTTGTCGTGCTTGCCCTGCATGATGGCGGCCACACGCTCGAGCCCCATGCCGGTGTCGATCGAGGGCCGCGGCAGCGGCGTTCGCACGCCGGGCGGCCCCTCCTCGAACTGCATGAACACCAGGTTCCAGATCTCGATGAACCGGTCGCCGTCCGCCTCGGGGCTGCCGGGCGGCCCGCCGGGCACGGACGGGCCGTGGTCATAGAAGATTTCGGAGCAGGGCCCGCAGGGTCCGGTATCGCCCATGCGCCAGAAATTATCCGCCGTGGCGATGCGCACGACCCGGCTTTCCGGCAGGCCGGCGATCTTGCGCCAATGCGTGGCGGCTTCGTCGTCATCGGCATAGACGGTGACAAGCAGGCGCTCGGCGGGAAGACCGAAATCGCGTGTCACCAGCTCCCAGGCATAGGCGATTGCCTGTTCCTTGAAATAATCGCCGAAACTGAAATTGCCCAGCATCTCGAAGAAAGTGTGATGGCGGGCGGTGTAGCCGACATTGTCGAGGTCGTTATGCTTGCCGCCGGCGCGGACACATTTCTGCGCGGTCGCCGCGCGCCTGTAGGGGCGCTTTTCCTGGCCGGTGAAGACGTTCTTGAACTGCACCATGCCCGCGTTGGTGAACAGCAGGGTCGGGTCGTTGCGCGGCACCAGGGGCGAACTCGCCACCGGCTGGTGGCCGTTGCGCGCGAAGAAATCGAGGAAGGCGGCGCGGATATCGTTGCTGGTCTGCATGCTCGGGCGGGCTTCCTGGGCGTCAATCCGGGGAGAGGGATCGCTCTCCCCGGATTTGTCACGAATCCCGCCGTACCGCCAGAGAGAGCGGTGCGACGCGTGGCGCCGGTCTCACGGCCAGGGAGTGGCGAAGGCCGCCGGACCGCCCGGCAGGTCGAGCGTCACCGCCTGCCCCAGGGCGCCATTCTGCCAGCGGAAGGCGATCAGCTTATGGTCGCGGAAATTCTGGGCCAGGATCATCCCTCCATCGCGCGAGAAGGCGACGCCCTGCGCCCAGCCGCCGGCGGGCGCTTCGGCCAGGCGTTTCAGGCGCCGCCCCGCCTGCGTCGGCGCCCCCGGCTCGGGCGGTTGCACCGCGTAGAGGGTGAGCATGCCCTGGTCGTGGTAGAAAATATTGCCGGGCGCCTTGATCGAGCCATTGATCGAGATCACCGCCAGCATCGAGCCGTCGGGCGAGAATTTCGCCGATTCCGGCCCGGACGGCACCGGCACTGCGTCGATCACGCGCGGCGGCGCGGCCTTCATGTCGATGAGGCTCACCGTGTCCACGTCGCCATCGCCGCGGCCGACGCTGGTGACCACCGCGAGATCCCCGGCGGCATCGAGATCCATGGTGTCGGGCGCGAACCCGGCGGTGAGTGGGCGCGGGTCGACGGTGATGGTGGTGCCGGCGATGTGCAGCACGTTGATGGTGTTGTCGCCGGTACGGCTGACCAGCGCGGTCTTCCCGTCACGGCTGATGATGAGCCCCTGCGGGATCGATTTCGGGTTGCCGAGATCCACCGTGCCGGCGGGGCTCAAGCGGCGATCGGCGATGGTGAAGACGGAGATGGTTCCAGCGTTGCGGTTGGTCACCAGTGCCATGGTGCCGTCCGGCGTGATGCGGACGGCGGTCGCGCCGGTGCCGGCATGCACCGTCTGAACCACGCGCGGCGGTGAGACGGTGAGATCGAGCACGCTTACCCGATCGTCCGGCGAGGCCCCGTCCGGCGCGCCGGGATCGGCCTTGGTTGAGGCGGTGACGAGCGCGTAGCTGGCGTCCGGGCCGATGGCGATCGCCATCGGCGGGCCGATGTCGCTGAACGGCACGTCGACCGTGGCGACGAGGCGGGGCGGGAACGACGAAACATCGATCACGGAGACATTGTCGGGCTTGGCGTTGGCCAGGCCCCGTGGTTTGCCATCGACCACCGTGGTGTGGTTGTCGTTGCCCGAGAGCGCGATGTCCGGCGCCGCGGCCCGAGCCGTCAGGGCTGTTCCGGCGAGCAGCGCGATCGCGCAGAGCGTCCAGCCTGCGCGTGCGGATGGGGTTGGCATGTTTCCTCCCATGGTTTTGCGCAGGAAGGATAGCGCCGGAGACCGGTTCGGCGAAAGGGCGGGAACGACGTCTGCGGAATTCGCAGGACCGCCAAGCGGCTGAGGAATGGCTTGCCCCCCCTCTGCGCTTCGTCTAATTTCACGATCTCCGGATCGGGCGGTGTCCCGCCGGCGCGATGCATTACGAAACAATGGGCTCGCATGGGCCCGATGGGGGGGCGAGCGTGCCAAGCGCGACCGGATGCGGCGTGCGAGTGCGGCGATGAGCGGGGCGGATGGCGCGTTGCTCGAAATCCGCGACGTCGCCATGCGCTTCGGCGGCGTGGTGGCGCTGGCCGGTGTGTCGTTCGATGTCGGGCGGCAGGAAATCTGCGGCCTCATTGGGCCGAACGGCTCCGGCAAGACGACTCTGTTCAACTGCATCAGCGGCATCTACCGCAGCACTGCCGGCAGCATCCGCTTCGACGGCCATCTCCTCACCGGCGCCAAACGCCATCGCATGGTCGGCTACGGGATCGGGCGGACGTTTCAGAATCTGGCGCTCTTCCGTAGCATGAGCGTGCGCGAGAACATCCTGGTGGGAGCGCACCATTTCGGTCGGGCCGGCTTCATCGCCAGCGCGCTGCGCACGTCCGCCGCCCGTCTGGATGAGGCCGGAGCCCGACGGCGGCTCAGCACGTTGCTGGACATGCTGGATCTCGGCGCTTTTGCCGAGCACCTCGTCGCCAGTCTGCCATTTGCCACCCAGAAGCGTGTCGAACTGGCGCGGGCCCTGATCAGTTCGCCGCAATTGCTGCTCATGGACGAGCCCGCCGGCGGGCTCAACCATGGCGAAGTCGATCAGCTTGCGGACCTCATCCGCGCCATTCGCGACCGGATGGCGATCAGCATCCTGCTCGTCGAGCATCATATGAACCTCGTGATGCGCGTCTCGGACCGGGTGGTGGCGCTCGAGTTCGGCAGCAAAATCGCCGATGGTTCGCCTGCGACCGTGCAGAGCGATCCCGAGGTGATCCGGGCCTATCTCGGCGGCGGCGTGCATGCCAAAGCTGCTTGAGGCGATCGGGCTGCACGCCGCCTATGGCGCCAGCAAGGTGCTCCACGGCATCGACTTCCTCGTCGAGGAGGGCGGCGTCACCTGCCTGCTCGGCGCCAACGGCGCCGGCAAGACGACAACGCTGCGGGCGATTTCCGGCATGGTCCGGACCAGCGGCGAGATCCATTTCGCGGGCGTGCGGATCGACGGACGCGCGACGGAGGACATCGCGCGCGTCGGGATCGCCCATGTGCCGGACGGCCGCGGCACCTTCATGGAACTGACGGTGGAGGAGAATCTCCGTCTCGGTGCCTATACGCGGCCCGATCGCGCCTTCCGCGAAGACCTCGCGCAGGTGTTCGATTATTTTCCGCGTCTGCAGCAGCGGATGTATCAGCAGGCGGGTACGCTCTCGGGCGGCGAGCAGCAGATGCTGGCCATCGGGCGCGCGCTTCTGCTGCGACCGCGGCTGCTCTTGCTCGATGAACCTTCGTTCGGGCTCGCGCCGCTGATCGTCGAGGAGGTTTTCACCATCCTGCATCGCATCAACCTCGAGCAGCGCATGAGCATCCTGGTCGTGGAACAGAACGCAAATCTCGCGCTCGCCATTTCCGAGCGTGCCTATCTCCTGGAGACGGGACGCATGGTGATGGCCGGCAGTGCCGCGGAGCTGGCCACGAACGAGGCCATCCGCCGCTCCTATCTCGGGTTCTGAACGCGATGATCGGGCTGCTTCATCAGATTCTCTCCGGCCTCGTCACTGGTGGCATCTACGCTTCCGTGGCGCTGGCGCTGGTGATGATCTACCAGTCCACGCACCACGTGAATTTCGCCCAGGGCGAGATGGCGACGTTCTCGACCTACATCGCGCTGGCGCTGATCGATGCCGGTCTGCCCTACTGGGGCGCCTTCGTTGCGACGGTAGTGATCTCATTCATCATGGGCGCGGTGATCCAGATCGTGCTGATGCGGCCGATGGCGAACGCGCCGGTGCTGTCCTCCGTCGGCGTGTTCATCGGCCTGCTGCTCGTGTTCAACAGCCTGACAGGCTGGATTTTCTCCTATACGATCAAGAGCTTTCCCTCCCCGTTCGAATCGAGCCGGCCGCTCTTGGGGGGATTCCTGTCGCCGCACGAACTGGGTGCGACGGTGGTGACGCTGGCGGTTCTGGTCGCGGTCTATCTGTTCTTCCGGCACACCAAGCTCGGACTGGCGATGCGCGCGGCGGCGTTCAATCCTGTTTCCTCGCGCCTGGTTGGCATCCGCGTCGGGCACATGCTCGCGCTGGGCTGGGGGTTGGCGGCAACCCTGGGCGCGGTGGCCGGCATGATGATCGCACCGGTCGTATTCCTCGATCCCAACATGATGTCCGGCATCCTGCTCTACGCCTTCGCCGGCGCGCTGCTGGGCGGCATCGATAATCCAGCCGGCGCGGTGATCGGCGGCTTTGCTGTCGGGGTGATCGAGAATCTCGGTGGTGCCTATGTCGTCGGCACCGAATTGAAGCTGTCGCTGGCGCTGTTCACCATTGTCGCGGTCCTTGTGTTCCGGCCCAACGGCCTGTTCGGCCGTGTGCTCGTGACGAGGGTTTAGAGAATGGCCGGGGCGCGCACGCTTGCGATCATCGCCGGATCGGCCTGCGCCGCTGCGCTCGCCTTCGGGCTGAGCGGTTATCATCTGTTCCAACTGACGATGGTGGTGACGTACGCGATCGCCATTCTCGGGCTGAACATCGTCACCGGCTACAATGGCCAGATCTCGCTCGGCCACGGCGCGTTCTATGCCATCGGCGCCTATGTGACGGCGATCCTGATCAGCAACTATGATGTCCCCTACTGGGCGACGTTGCCTGTCTCGGCTTTGATCTGCGCCGCGTTCGGGTTTGCCTTCGGCCTGCCGGCGCTGCGGCTGGGCGGCCTATACCTCGCGCTCACCACGTTCGCGCTCGCTGTCGCACTGCCGCAACTGCTCAAATATCCGGCGCTCGAACCTTGGACCGGCGGTGTGCAGGGGATCGTCATCAGCAAGCCCGAAGCGCCGTTCGGCCTCAAGCTTTCCGCCGACCAGTGGCTCTATCTGTTCACACTGGCGATCGGCGCGGTGATGTTTCTGCTCGCGGCGAACCTGCTTTCCGGGCGGATCGGGCGCGCGATCCGTGCCGTGCGCGACAACCCGATCGCGGCAGAAGCGATGGGCGTCGATCTTGCCTTGCTGAAGACGCGGACTTTTGCCGTCAGCGCGCTCTATACCGGTGTCGCCGGCTCGCTCGGAGCGATCGCGGTCCAGTTCGTGGCTCCAGACAGTTTCTCGGTGTTCCTGTCGATCACGCTGTTCGTCGGCCTGGTCGTTGGCGGCGTCGCCTCGATCAGCGGTGCGATCTTCGGGGCGGCGTTCATCGTGTTCGTGCCGAACCTCGCCGAGCAGGTCTCGAAGGCTGCCGCCGGCGCTGTCTATGGCGTGATTCTGATCGCCTTCCTCTATTTCATCCCCTCGGGCTTTGCCGGGATGGCACGGCGCATCCTGCAGCGGATGCTACCCCAACGCCCGGCGATGGTCGTTCGTGCCGAGGTCGGCGCGCGGGAGAATGGCCACGCCTGAGCCGAACGCAAAACATCCAGGACAAGGAGAAGCGGAGATGAATGCGAAGTTTCGGCGCCGTCCGGTCGCCATCATGGCGGCGGCACTGCTCGCCGGGTTCTCCGGCGCGGCGGTCGCGGAGGACATGCCCGGCGTCACCGCGACCTCGATCAAGATCGGCCAAACCGAAGCCTATAGCGGTAACGCCTCGGCTTATGGCGCGATCGGGCGCACACTCACGGCGCTGTTCAAGAGC
Source organism: Pseudomonadota bacterium (assembly GCA_021815825.1). Classification (GTDB taxonomy): domain Bacteria; phylum Pseudomonadota; class Alphaproteobacteria; order Acetobacterales; family Acetobacteraceae; genus JAJZVV01. Next base: position 1,164 of record JAKAZO010000006.1, on the reverse strand, counting down.
GTCAACGAGAAGGGCGGCGTGAACGGCCGCAAGATCGATTTCATTTCCGTCGATGACGGCTACATTCCGCCACGGACCGTCGAACAGACCCGGCGCCTCGTCGAGGAGGAAGGCGTCTCGTTCATGTTCAATGGGCTCGGCACGCCGACCAACACAGCGGTCCAGAAATACCTCAACATGAAGAAGGTGCCTCAGCTCTTCGTCGCCACGGGCGCCGACAAATGGGGCGACTATCAGCGGTACCCCTGGACCATCGGTTTCCAGCCCAGCTACCGCACCGAGGCGCAGGTCTACGCGAAATATATCCTCAAGGCCGCAAAGGCTCCAAAGATCGCCATTCTCTTCCAGAACGATGATTTCGGCAAGGATTACGTCCTCGGCATCAAGGACGTGCTCGGGGATCAGTACGACAAACTGGTCGTGAAGGCGGTCTCCTACGAGAGCACCGATCCGACCATCGATTCGCAGATCGTCACCCTCCAGGCCTCCGGCGCCGATACGCTGGTGATCGCGGCAATCCCCAAGATGGCCGCGCAAGCGATCCGGAAAGTCTTCGATATCGGCTGGCACCCGCTGGAATTCGTCTCCAACGTCTCGGTCTCCGTCGGCGCGGTCATCAAGCCGGCCGGGGTGGAGAAGGCGGTCGGCGTCATCACCGGCCTGTATGGCAAGGACGCCACGGATCCGGCCTGGGCCGATGACCCCGGCATGAACGAGTGGCGTGCCTTCATGAAGGCCAACATGCCCGATGCCGATCTCACCGATGCCAACCATGTCTATGGCTACAGCGTCGGCCTTACCCTGCTCCAGGTCCTGAAACAGTGCGGCAACGACCTGTCGCGCGCCAACATCATGAAGCAGGCCGCGAACCTGAAGGACCTCGAAATCCCGACACTGCTACCCGGCATCAAGATCAACACCAGCCCGACCAACTATCACCCGATCCGCCAGCTGCAGCTCGCGCGCTGGAATGGCAAAACCTGGGAGCGCTTCGGCGAGGTGATCTCCGGCGCCGGCTCGTGACTGAAGGCCGCCCTGCCCCGGTGGGGTGGGGCGGCATAATTTCCAGGTAAAAAACGTGAAATAGACCGGCCAATCCATCGATAATCCGAATTCTGCGGAGATTTTGACTTTACGACCCCGATAAGCAGTGGAATAATCCGG
>JAKAZO010000005.1:71513-83769 GCA_021815825.1 Pseudomonadota bacterium | reverse complement strand
CCATGGCGCTGCTCGGCCCGGATGGAGCCGAACTCCCACTGCGTCTGGCCGGCGAGAACACGGCGACGCATGGCCAGCGCGTGTTGGTGCTCGACAGGGCCGAGCAGGTCTATGTCTTCGAGGATGTTCCGGCGCCGCCGACGGGCTCGCTGCTGCGCGGCTTCTCGGCGCCGGTGAAGCTGGCCGGGCGCGGGCGTGATCAGCTACGTCGGCTCGCCGCGCAGGAGACCGATCCGTTCCAGCGCTGGGACGCGCTGCAGACCTACGCCAACTCGGTGCTGCTGGACCTGGTCGAGGACCACCGCGCCGGCCGCGCGCTGGCACTCGATGATGGGCTGGTGGAGGCGTTCGCTGCCATCCTGGCCGGCGCCGAACGCGACCCCGCCTTTGCCGCCGAGGCGCTGGCGCTGCCGAGCGAGTCGCTGCTCGCGGACCAGATGGCGGTCGTCGACGTTGACGGCATCCACGCCGCGCGCGAATTCGTCCGCGCCGGGCTGGGCCGCGCGCTGGCCGCCCCGTTGCGGGCTGCCTATGCGGCCTTCGCCGAGACCGGACCCTACCGCAACGACGGTGCGGCGATCGGGCGACGGGCGCTGAAGAATGGCGCGCTGGCCTATCTCGTCGCAGCGGGCGAGGGGGAAGAACTGGCGCGCGCGCAGTTCGAAGCCGGACGCAGCATGACCGACGTGCTCGCCGCCCTTGCGCTGCTCGCCAGCCGCGATGGTGTGGCACGGACCGCCGCGCTGGGTGCCTTCCATCGTACTTGGCGCGGCGACGACCTGGTGCTCGACAAATGGTTCGCGATCCAGGCGATGGCGTGCCGCGCCGGCGTACCGGTCGAGGACCAGGTGGCGGAGATCAGCGCCCTCGCCGCGCATCCGGATTTCGATCTGCACAACCCGAACCGGGTGCGCGCGGTGGTCGGGAGCTTCGCGATGGCGAACCCGGCCTGCTTCCATGCCGCATCGGGCGCGGGCTACCGCTTCGTCACGGACAGGATCCGCGCGCTCGACGCGATCAATCCGCAGGTCGCGGCGCGGCTCGTGCCGGCGTTCGGCGCCTGGCGCCGCTATGACCCGCAGCGTGCCGCCGCGATGCGCGCCGCGCTGGCCGATCTGCGCGCCACCACCGGGCTGAGCCGCAACAGCTTCGAAATGGCCGATCGCAGCCTCGGCGCGGGTGCATGAACGATATTTCAGTCCGTTCCGGGCCGCGGTTCAGATCACATTAACCACACCACGGCATGAATCGCATGCGGGGGCCATCGCATGAGGGGCCGCTGGATGGGGGATGCCGTGGGATACCGTCGAGTCTGGCGGACACTGGTTGCAAGCCTCTGCGTCGCGGTGCTGGTCGGTGCGTCAGCCTGGGCGTCGTTGGCGGTGATGGGCCCGGGCGGCCGCGTCGCCGCGATCTGGCCGGGCAATGGGCTGCTGCTGGCCCTGCTGCTGCGCGCGCCGCTCAGCCGCGCCCCTGCCTATCTCCTGGCCGGCCTGCTCGGCACTCTGACGGCCAATCTGCTGCGCGGCGATTCCGGTGCCATGGCGCTGGCGCTCGCCGGCTGCGACAGCGTGGAGGTGCTGGTGGCGGCGTCATTGCTGCACCCGCGCGGCAGCGGCGTCGCCGGGCTGGCCAGTGGCGCGGGGCTGATCCGATTCGGCGTCGCCGCCGTCGGTGTTGCCCCGCTGCTCGGGGCCGCCTTCGCCGCTGAGGTCCTGGCCGGGTTTTTCGGCTTCGATGAGGGGCGCGTGTTGCGGAGCTGGTTTGCCGCCGATGCGCTCGGCACTGCCTTCGCGACGCCGCTGCTGCTGGGCTTGGCCGGGTCGGAGCTGCGCATGCTCTTCGCCCGCGCCCGGTGGCCATGGACCCTGGCGCTGATCGCGGGATTCCTTGCCTGCGCGGTGCCGATCTTCGCCCAGAACCGTCTCGCCCTGTCGGCCCTCGCCTTCCTGCCCATGGTCGCGCTGGTCGAGGCGCTCGGCTTTGCCGGCGCCATGCTCTCGGTCGTGCTGCTGACGCCGGTCGCGCTCGGCTTCACCCTGGCCGGGCAGGGCCCGCTGGCCTCGGGCGCCGCGCCCGGGCTCGCGGTGCTTTCGGTGCAGATCTACCTGCTCGCGAGCCTGGTGATGGCCTACGCGCTCGGCGCCATCGCCACCGCGCGGCGCGGCGCGATCGCGGCGCTGGCCGAGCGCGAGCGCTCCCTGGCGCGCAGCGAAGCGCGGTTTCGGCTGCTCGCCGAGAACGCGGATGACGGAATGCTGCGCTGCGGGCCGGACGGCATCTGCCACGCCGTCTCGCCGGCGATGGCCGAGTTGCTGGGGGTCGCGGCCGAGCAGGCGGTCGGGCGGGCGATTCTCGATCTGGTCCGCCCGGCGGACCGCGCGGCGCTGGAGCGGGCGCTGGCCGAAGCAAGCGGCGGCGCGCTGCCGGCGCCCCTGAGCCTGTGCTGCACCCGGGCACGCGGCGGCGCCTTCTGGCTCGAGGCCCGGATTTGCCCGCTGAGCGACCCGCTGACCGGCGTGGTGGAGGAGATCGCCGTCCGCGCCCGGGACATTTCCGCGCGCAAGGCCGAGGAGGCGCGGCAGATGGCGGCCAACGCGGCGCTGGAGGCGCTGGCGGCGACGGACGCGCTGACCGGGCTCGGCAACCGTCGCCAGTTCGACGCGCTGCTGCAGCGCGAGTGGCGGCGCGCCGCCCGGGACGGCTCGGCGCTCGGCCTGCTCATGATCGATGTGGATTTCTTCAAGCGTTACAACGACCAGTACGGTCATCCGCAGGGCGACGCCTGCCTCCGGGCGGTGGCCGCGGCGATCGGCGAGGCCTTCCGCCGCCCCGGCGATATGGCGGCCCGCTATGGTGGCGAGGAATTCGCCGTGTTGCTCGCCGGCAGCGATATCGGCGCCGCGGCGCTGGCGGCGGAGCGGCTGCGGGGCGTTCTGGCCGGGCTTGGCCTGCCGCACGAGGGTAATCCGCGCGGCATCGTGACCGTGAGCATCGGCGTTGCCGATGCCTGGCCGGGGCAGGGCGCGCCGGAGGAGCTCCTCGCCGCCGCGGACCTCGCGCTCTACGAGGCCAAGCGCCAGGGCCGCAATCGCGTGGTGCGCGCCCGTCCCGCGCGGCGGCGCCCTGCTCCCGTGCGCAGCCGCGTCGCCGCCGCCTGAAAGGGCGGGCCGGCGGCGGGGCTCGGGCGCGGCCTTGATCTAGATCAAGGGGGAGAAGGCGGCGTTTCGCTACTATATCTAGGTAGCTGAAGGGAAACGCCATGCCGAACGAACTCGCTGTTCCCACGCCGTCCGAGATCATCCGCCGCGACGGCTCGCGGGCCCGATTCGAGGTCCGGCGGATCGCCGCGGCGCTGGCCCGCGCCGGGCGAGCGAGCGGGGAATTCGATGCCGATGTTGCCGCGCGGCTTGCCGCCGAGGTGACGGCCGGCCTTGCTGTCCGTGCGATCTGGCAGCCGCCCACGATCGAAGAGATCCAGGATGCGGTGGAACTGGCGTTGATGCGCGGCGGCTGGCACGAGACGGCGCGCGCCTATATCCGCTATCGGGCCCAGCATGCACGCCTGCGCGAGGACCGCAGCGTCGCGGTCGATGCCATCGCTTCCGTCACCGAGTATCTCGACCGTTCGGATTGGCGGGTGCAGGCGAATGCCAACCAGGGCTATTCGCTCGGCGGCCTGATCCTCAATTCGGCTGGCAAGCTGACCGCCAATTACTGGCTCAGCCATGTCTATTCGCCCGAGGTCGGGCAGGCGCATCGCGACGGCTCGCTGCACATCCACGATCTCGACATGCTCGCCGGCTACTGCGCCGGCTGGTCGCTGCGCATGCTGCTCGAGGAAGGGCTGAACGGCGTTCCAGGCAAGGTGGACGCCGCGCCGCCACGCCATCTCTCGAGCGCGGTCGGGCAGATGGTCAATTTCCTCGGTGCGCTGCAGAACGAATGGGCGGGCGCGCAGGCGTTCAGTTCGTTCGACACCTATCTGGCGCCGTTCGTGCGCAAGGATCGGCTCTCGTACGCGGAGATCCGTCAGAACATCCAGGAATTCGTCTTCAATCTGAATGTGCCATCGCGTTGGGGCAGCCAGCCCCCATTCACCAACGTGACCCTGGACTGGACCTGCCCCGAGGATCTGCGCGCGACGGTGCCGGTGATCGCCGGCGACGAAATGCCGTTCCGCTATGGTGATCTGCAGCCCGAAATGGACGCCATCAACCGCGCCTACATCGAGGTGATGAGCGCGGGCGACGCGCGCGGGCGCGTGTTCACCTTCCCGATACCGACCTACAACATCACGCCGGACTTCCCCTGGGAGTCCGAGAATGCCGAGCGCCTGTTCGCGATGACGGCGCGGTACGGGCTGCCCTATTTCCAGAACTTCATCAACTCGGACCTCAAGCCCAACCAGATCCGCTCGATGTGCTGCCGGCTGCAGCTCGATCTTCGCGAACTGCTCAAGCGCGGCAACGGTCTGTTCGGCTCGGCCGAGCAGACCGGCTCGATCGGGGTCGTCACCATCAACTGCGCCCGGCTGGGCTATGCGTTCGCCGGCGATGCGCCGGCGCTGTATGCCCGGCTCGACCGGCTGCTCGAGCTTGCGCGCGAGAGCCTGGAGGTCAAGCGCAAGGTCGTGCAGCGCCATATGGATGACGGGCTCTATCCGTTCACGCGCCGGTATCTGGGCAGCCTGCGCAACCATTTCTCGACCGTCGGCGTCAACGGCATCAACGAGATGATCCGCAACTTCACCGCCGGGGCCGACGATATCACGACGCCGTTCGGCCACCGCTTCGCCTGCGATCTCCTCGACCATGTTCGCGCGCGAATGGTGGCGTTTCAGGAGGAGACCGGGCATCTCTACAATCTCGAGGCATCACCGGCCGAGGGCGCGACTCACCGCTTCGCACGCGAGGACCGCCGGCGCTACCCGGGCATTCTGCACGCCGGCACGGCCGCGAAGCCATACTACACGAACTCCTCCCAGCTCCCGGTCGGCTTCACCGACGACCCGTTCGAGGCGCTGATGCGGCAGGACGAGCTGCAGACCAAATATACTGGCGGCACGGTGCTGCACCTTTATCTCGGCGAGCCCATCGGCTCTGCCGCCGCCTGCCGCGATCTGGTGCGCCGGGCCTTGACCCGCTTCCGCCTGCCCTACATCACCGTGACCCCGACCTTTTCGATCTGCCCCGAGCATGGCTACCTTGCTGGCGAGCACAGGCTCTGCCCGCACTGCGCGGCCGAAGGGCAGGGCGAGCAGGTTTGCGAGGTCTGGACGCGCGTGATGGGCTATCATCGGCCCGTCGCCTCGTTCAATCTGGGCAAGCAGGGCGAGTTCGAGGAGCGGCGCTTCTTCGTGGCGAGCGATGGGTGAGTCTCTGCGGATCGGCGGGCTGACGCGTTTCACCACCCAGGATTTTCCAGGGCGGCTGGCCTGCGTCGTTCACCTCCAGGGCTGCCCGCTCGCCTGCCGCTACTGCCACGCGCCGCATTTGCGCCCGAAGAAGCCGGGGCAGTTGAGCTGGCTGGACTGCCTGAGCTGGCTGGAGGGGCGGCGCGGACTGCTCGACGGCGTCGTGTTCAGCGGCGGCGAGCCCTGTTCGCAGTCGGGGCTCGATGCGGCGCTGGCGGAGTGCGCAGACCGCGGCTTCGCCACCGGGCTGCACAGCTCCGGCGCGCTGCCCGACCCGCTGGCGCGGATCCTGCCGCTCCTGGACTGGATCGGCCTGGATTGGAAGGCGCCGCCCGAACTCGCCGGGCTGGTGACCGGGCGGGCCCGTGTCGGCAGGCGCTTCCTGCTGGCGCTCGACGTGGTGCTGGACGGCGGCGTCGCCTATGAAATCCGCACCACCTACCATCCGTCATTGCTGTCCCGGCGCGCGATGGTCGCGATGGCCGAGACATTGGCGGCGCGCGGCGTGGCCGAATGGGTGATCCAGGAATTCAGCTGCGCCGGCTGCCCGGATGCCCGGCTCGTCGCCGAGGCCGCGCCCTTGTCCGATCAAATGCTCGCCGAGATGGATGCCATTCTGCCCGTGAGAGTGCGCCGGGCGCCGGTACCGGCGGGCGCATCCGCGGTTTCGGCTGGCGGTGGCACTTGATCCAGGTCAACGACGCCGGCGCCGGCCCGATCTACTCGGTGTTCGGTTGCCCCACCCCGGGCTGATGTTGGCTGGCCCGATCCGGATGGGGCGGACTTGATCCAGATCAAGGACAGACTCGACACGGCTGCTGCCCGATGGCGGCCGGTCCGCAATGCCGGTCAGACCGGTTCTCCAAGGAGCAGCGTCATGGCGCAGTCCGAGCCGCCCTTCCAACTCCTCGACGAGGCCGCCATTGCCGCCGCGGAACTGCGACGGGATCCGTACGACTTCAGCTTCGTCGAGCAGGCGATCCCGCTGCAATACAAGCAGCCGGTGCTGGCGGACGCGCCGCGGATCCCCGATCGCGGCAGCTACGCGCTGCCGGCGCTGCGCTATGGACCGCAATTCGGCCGTGTGGTGCAGGATCTGCTGAGCGCGCGATTCCGCCATCTCGTCGAAGCGAAGTTCGACATGGATCTGAGCGAGTGCCCACCCGTGGTGGTGATGATGGGCAATACCACGGGGCACTACAACGAGGGCTACGCGCACCCCGACTCGAAGCACAAGATCGTCACCGTTCTGGTCGGCTTCAGCCCCGAGTGGCCCTATGAGCGCGGCCGGCTGCGCGTGCTGCGCAGCGCGGATCGCGAGGATGTCGCCTTCGAGTTCGCACCCGAGTTCGGCCGCATGTTGATGTTCCGCGTCTGCGATCATTCCTGGCACGGGTTCCTGCCGCAGAAGGGCCAGCGCATGAGTCTTCAGCTCTGCTACGTCGATTCCGAGTGGTACGTGCGGCGGGAATATTGGCGTCACACGCTGAGCGCGGTGGCGAAGTCGATCCCTGGCCTGCGCCAGGTGATCGACTGGGCGCCGCGGAAGATCGGCTAGAGCAACCTCCGATCTGACCGAGCCGTTTCGGCTCGGGCAAATCGGAGATGAGTTGCTCTAGAGTCATATCGTTCTAGAGCACGACCGTCCGACCTGATCGACCCATCAGGTCGGACCGTGCTCTAGGCACCTCGGCAGATCGGGAGACGCTCGCATGGAATTTCCTATCCTCCCCCAGCCGGCTTCGGTCGCGGCGCATTTCGCCGCCGCGCTCCGCGCCGCCCAGCGCGAGGAAACGCCTTACCGGCATTGGCGGCTGCGGGACGTGCTGCCGGAGAGCGCCTGTGTCGGCATCCTCAGCCTGCCGATCGCGCCACCGGCGGTGATCCATCATGATGGGACCCGCGCATCCTTCAACGAGAAGCGGACGTTCTTCAATGCCGAGCGGATCGCGCGCCACCGCCCGTGCGCGCTCCTCGCCGAGGCACTGCAGCGAAGCGAGGTCGCGAGAGCCTTCGCCGAGACCTGCGGGATCGCCGTCGAGGGCGGCTTCCTGCGCATCGAGTATATCCAGGACGTCGATGGAGCCTGGCTCGAGCCGCACTGCGACATCCCGGAGAAATGGTTCTCGATGGTGATCTATCTCTGCACCGGGCCGGACGCGACGGATTGGGGCACGGACATCTACGACGCCGATCGCCGCTGGGTCGGACGGTCCTCGGCCGAGTTCGACAGTGCGGTGATTTTCATCCCCGGCGCCAATACCTGGCACGGCTTCGAACCGCGGCCGATCGACGGCATCCGGCGGCTGATGGAAATCAATTATGTCAGCCCACGGTGGCGCGATCGCGAGCAGCTCTGCTTTCCGGAGCGGCCGATCGCCATCTGATCGCCCCGGGGCTGGCGCGCGAGTTCCCCCGACGGCGTCCTCCCGAGCGGGCGGGGCGGCACAACCGGCGCGTGATTGACGCCCTCCGGTCCGCGGGCGATCCTCGCCGCGTGCCGCCGCAACGAGGCAGTAGAACGACGAGGGGAAACGCACCGTGTCCGATACCGTGAAGTATGTTCTGGACGAGACCCGCATTCCGAAGGCTTGGTACAATCTCGTCGCGGATCTGCCGCGTCCGCCGGAACCGGTTTTGCATCCGGGCACGCACCAGCCGATCGGCCCTGGCGACCTCGCGCCGCTCTTTCCCATGGCGCTGATCCAGCAGGAGGTCTCCGCCGAGCGCTATATCGAGATTCCCGGGCCGGTCCGCGATGTCTACCGCCAGTGGCGGCCCTCGCCGCTCTACCGTGCCCGGCGGCTGGAGCGGGCGCTCGATACGCCGGCGCGCATCTACTACAAGTACGAGGGCGTCAGCCCGGCCGGCAGCCACAAGCCGAATACCGCCGTGCCGCAGGCCTTCTACAACAAGGAGGAGGGCGTCCGCCGCCTCGCCACGGAAACCGGCGCTGGGCAATGGGGCTCTGCGCTCGCCTACGCCGGGGCCGTGTTCGGGCTCCAGGTCGACGTGTTCATGGTCAAGGTCAGCTTCCAGCAGAAGCCCTATCGCAGGGCGCTGATGGAGACCTGGGGCGCGCGCTGCGTCGCCAGCCCGAGCACCGAGACCAATGCCGGGCGGCAGATTCTCGCCCAGTTCCCCGATTCCAACGGCAGCCTCGGCATCGCCATCAGCGAGGCGGTGGAGGTCGCCGCCCAGCGCGAGGACACCAAATACGCGCTCGGCAGCGTGCTCAACCACGTGCTGCTGCACCAGACCATCATCGGCGAGGAGGCGATCGCCCAGCTCGAGATGGCCGACGACTATCCCGACATCGTCGTCGGCTGCACCGGCGGGGGAAGCAATTTCGCCGGCATCGCCTTTCCCTTCATCGGCGCCGAGCTGCGCGGCGGGCGGAAAGTCAGCGTCGTCGCCTGCGAGCCGGCCGCCTGCCCATCGCTGACGCGGGGCAAATACGCCTACGATTTCGGCGATACCGGGCATCTCACGCCGCTGGTGAAGATGCACACGCTGGGCTCGACCTTCATCCCGCCGGGCTTCCATGCCGGCGGGCTGCGCTATCACGGCATGGCGCCGCTGGTCAGCCTCACCCAGGAACTGGGCCTGATCCACTCCCGCGCCTACACCCAGGCGAAGTGCTTCGAGGCCGGGGTGCAGTTCGCGCGCACCGAGGGCATCCTGCCGGCGCCGGAGGCCAATCACGCCGTGCGCGGGGCGATCGACGAAGCGCTGCGCTGCAAGGAGGAGGGCGTCTCCCGCGCCATCCTGTTCAATCTCTGCGGCCACGGCCATTTCGACATGCAGGCCTACATGGACTACTCCGCCGGCAAACTGGAGGACCGCGCCTACGACGAGGCCGCCTTGGCCGAATCGCTGGCCGGGCTGCCAGACCTCGCCGCGTAGGGCAGCGCCGCGCTGACCGCCCGGACCTGGATCGCCCGTCCGGCGCCCAGGCCGGCGGCGGCCAGCGCCACGCCCATCGCCAGCCCGAGCGCGCCGACCGCGTTCCAGTTGCCGGTCGCGCCGCGCAGCAGCCCGGCCGCCAGAGGTCCGAGCGACGCCACGCTGTAGCCGATCGTCTGGGCCATCGCCGAAAGCTCCGCCGCGACGGGGGCATCGGCGGCGCGCAGCACGATCATGGTCAGCCCGACGGCGAAGAGCGCTCCCTGCGCCAGGCCGAAGGCGGTCGAGGCGAGCCAGGCGAGCGACAGCGGGCCAAAGATGCAGGCCTCGAAGCCAAGCGTGCAGACCACGACCGCGACCAGATTGATCGCCCGCTGGTCTCGCCGCCGTGTCGCCAGGGTCGGCGCCACCAGCGATGAGACCGCTTGGGCGAGCACGTTCGCCGCCAGCACGAAGCCCGCCTGCCGCGCCGAAAGCCCCCGGTCGCGCAGCATCGGCGCCAGCCAGCCGAAGCCGATATAGGCGAAGGCGGATTGCAGGCCCATGAACAGCGTCAATTGCCACGCCAGGGCGTCCCGCCACAGCCCGCGCACGACGATCCGATGCGCCCTGCTGGCGCTGACCCTGGCCGGGAGATTAGGCGCCCACAGTGCCGCCGCGATGACGGCCGGGATGGCCCAGACCGCCAGCGCCCCCGCCCACGATCCGCCGAACGCCAGCCGAAGCGGCACCGTGAACGCAGCGGCCACGGCCGCCCCGCCGCAAAGCGCGGTGACGTAGAGCCCCGTCATCAGCGCCGCCTGGCCGGGGAAATCCTGCTTCACCAGGCCGGGCAGCAGCACGTTGACGATGGCGATGCCGAGGCAGGCGAGAATCTGGCCGCCGAACAGGAACGGCGCCTCGGCGATGCCGCGCAGCGCGGTGCCGGCGGCGATGGCGAGGAGTGCGGCCAGGATCCCGCGCTCGATGCCGATCCGCCGCCGCAGCACCGCGGCGAGCGGGCTGAAGATGCCGAAGCAGAGCGAGGGCAGCGTGGTCAGCACACTGCTCGCGGCGGCGGAGAGCGCGATCGCGCGGGCCGCCTCCGGCAGCACCGGGCCGACGCTGGCGACCGGGACGCGCAGGACGAACGCCATCAGCACGAGGCTGATGGCGAGCAGGAGCCGCCGCCATGGCGGGGCGGCGGCAAGCGCGGGGCCGCCGTCCGGTTGGTCTGGCATTCCGATTTCCCCCCGCGGCGTGATGGTCCGCCGGAGTGTCGCGTACCCGCGGCCGCGCGGCGACCCCCCGATCCTGGCCCCCGATCCTGGCCCCGTTCCTGGCGGTTCACGCGGCCGCGGCGCGCGCGGCTGAGGCCGATCAGGCGCGGGTCGGCACCAGCTGGTGCGCGGTGCCGGGCGGCACGGCGCCGATCTGCACCAGGGGCGCCGACGCCGGGGCGACCATGACGCGGTCCCGCCCGGCCGACTTGGCGGCATAGAGCGCCGCATCCGCCGCGGCGATCAGGGCCTCCGCGGTGGCGTAATGCTCGGTATCCTCCGTCGCGACGCCGATGCTGACGGTGACGATTCCGTTGGGGCTCTCCGGATGGAGTAGCTCCCGGGCGCGCACCGCGCGCCGCATGGCCTCGGCGATGTGCATCGCCCCCATCGAATCGGTGGCGGGCAGCAGCACGGCGAACTCCTCGCCGCCGAACCGCGCCACCGTGTCCCAGGCGCGATGCACCGCGCCGCGGATGGCATCGGCGACCGCACGCAGGCAATCGTCTCCGGCGAGATGGCCGAAATGGTCGTTGAACTTCTTGAAACAGTCGACGTCGATCATCAGCAGCGAGACGGGGATCAATTCCCGGCGCGCGCGCTGCCATTCGCCGGCCAGCGCGCTATCGAAACTGCGGCGGTTGGGCAGGCTGGTGAGCCCGTCGGTCGTCGCCAGCTGAGCCAGGCGGGCATGGGCTTCCGCGAGCGCTTCCTCGGCTGCTTTCTGCGCCGTGACGTCCCGAATGTTGGCGATGTATTCGAGCACGGCGCCGGTCGCAGGATCCTTGCGGGCGCGTGTGCGCGTTTCCACCCAGACATAGGACCCGTTCTTGTGTCGTCGCCGGTAGCGAAAGCCGACGGAGGCAGCCTCCCGACCGGCCTGGCCGAGCATCCGCCTCACTTCGCGCTGGTCGTCGGGGTGAATGAGGGCGCGCCAGTCGCTGCCCATGACCTCGGCGACGCTCCAGCCCAGCATCTCGGTAACGGCGGGAGAGATATACCGGGGCAGGCCATCAATACCGATGCGCAGGATGATGTCGGAGGAGCTTTCGGCCAGGACCCGCGTCCGCAGCTCGCTGTCGCGCAGCCGGGCGGCGCGGGCGGCGACGGCGCGGCGAAGCCGGTTGATCTGCTGGCGGCCGGCGGTGGCGGCGAAACCGCTGACCGCGATGCAGGCAAGATAGAGCTGGGCAACCTGCGGCGGGGTGATCCAGGCGAAGGCGGCGGGATCGCGCGCGGATTCGACGACGAACGGACCGGTGCCGGCGGCGGCCATGCCGACCGTGACGATGGCGGTGAGGATCAGGGCCAGTGCGGTGCCGGCGGCCGGCAGACGCCAGGCGGCCAGCATCAGGGGCGGGAAAGCAAGAAACGCAAGCCCGTCATTCTCCCCCGCGCAGGTCACGAGCGCCGCCGCGGCAGGCAGCAGGATCAGCAGCAATGTCGCCATCGGCCGTGGGCCCGTGGCGAGCGCGCGGATCCCCGATCGGTCGAGCGCCAGCATGATCGGGGTGACGATGATCAGCCCCAGCGCGTCGGCGCCGAACCAGGCAGCCAGGACCGGCAGGAACGGACGGCCCTCGAGGAAGAACAGCGCGTCCGCGGCGGCCAGGGCGGCGAAAGCAGCGACCACGATGGCGCCGCCCACCAGAAAGCCCAGCGCGCCGGGCCGCGT
>JAKAZO010000005.1:0-71413 GCA_021815825.1 Pseudomonadota bacterium | reverse complement strand
AGGCAGCCAGGACCGGCAGGAACGGACGGCCCTCGAGGAAGAACAGCGCGTCCGCGGCGGCCAGGGCGGCGAAAGCAGCGACCACGATGGCGCCGCCCACCAGAAAGCCCAGCGCGCCGGGCCGCGTTGGATCCGGCCGGCGCTGCAGCCTCGCGTGCAACAGCCCGACCATCGCCGCGATCTCGCCGGCATTGGCGCCGGCGACGGCGAGCGCCGCCGGCCAGGGGTCGGCGCCCCAGGCCAGATTGACGGCGACGTCGGTGGCGAACAGCGCCAGCAATCGCACCGGCAGTTCACGCACCGGGGCGGCGAGGAGCAGGGCCACAGCCACGCCGTTGGCAGGCCAGATCAGCGCCACGCGATCCACGGCGCGACTCAGATCGAGACCAAGCCAGGCGGCGACCGCAAACGACGCCGCAAGCGCGAGCAGCGACGACGGCCGCGGCAACCAGCGGTACAGGCGAGTCATGGCCTGAAGCCCCCCAAGGCCTTGAAGTCAGGCAATCTAGCCGGAAAAGTCTTAAGAACTACGATCATTGCCGGGCGTGATACGCTCCGGAGGATGGGCAGCTTAGAGATTGCAATGGGAGGTGGCAAACATGCTGATGGCCACAGGCGTCGCGTGCGCTCGCCGGCGTGCTGGTCAGGGCCGCTCGAACTCGGCCGCGAGGCGCCGGGAAATGAGCCAGCCGGCGAGGCCGGAGAGCGGTACGCCGGCCAGGGCGAGCACGATCCCGAGCATCTCGCCGCGCAGCGCGAGCGCGATGCCGAGGCCCAGGGCGATGCCCCCGATGAGCCCGCCGGCGAAGCCGGCGATGGTGCCGAGCCAGGCAATGTCGCGTCGTGAGATCATGGCCTTACGCCTGAAGCCCCGTCCGACCTGATGGAATCATGACATCGGTTCGTGCTGTAGAACCATAGTGGGTCTGGAGCAACCGCGACCCGATCGCACCGCCCGGGCTCGGGCCGCTCGGCGGTTGCTCTCGTGGCGCGATGCCGAAATCCGCACGCGCGTCGCTGGCGCCGGCGGCGACGCGGGCGGTCTCGCCGGTAAGCCGTGGATCGATTGGCTGCGTGTTTGACAAGCTTGCGGGTGGTGCCTATAGCGCCGTCCCACTGCCGGGAACGTGGACGGCGCCAGGAGAACAACCCCGGGGCGCTGCGCCCGCCGTTGCGCTGTGCGCATCGGCCTACCGGTGCAACAAGCCCGGCGCGGCCGATGTGTGCGCGTCGCAGGATGAAGAAAGGGCACCGCGCATGACCAAGCGCGCCGAAAGCAAGTACAAGATCAACCGCCGTCTCGGCGTGAACCTGTGGGGCCGCGCCAAGTCCCCGCTCGCCAAGCGCGAATACGGTCCGGGTCAGCACGGCCAGCGGCGGAAGAAGCCATCGGACTTCGGCGTGCAGCTGATGGCGAAGCAGAAGCTGAAGGGCTATTACGGCAATATCGGCGAAAAGCAGTTCCGGAAATATTATGAGGAGGCGGTGCGCCGTAAGGGCGATACCTCCGAGAACCTCATCGAGCTGCTGGAGCGCCGGCTCGATGCCGTCGTCTATCGGATGAAGTTCGCGATCACCCCCTTCGCTGCCCGCCAGTTCGTCTCCCACGGGCATGTCATGGTCAACGGCAAGCGGGTGAACATCGCCTCCTATCTCGTGCGCGACAACGACGTCGTCGAGGTGCGCGAGAAGTCCAAGCAGCTCGCGATGGTGCTGGACGCGGCGCAGAGCGCCGAGCGCGATACGCCGGAGTATCTCGAGGTCGATCACCGGGCCATGCGCGGACGCTTCCTGCGCAGCCCGAAGCTCTCGGACGTGCCCTATCCGGTGCAGATGGAGCCGAACCTGGTGGTCGAGTTCTATTCGCGCTGATCCGTCGCCCGCCAGGGCGAACCCCAGCACAGGGAGGAAACAATGAGCGAAAAGCGCATGGTGATCGTCACCGGCGGCGGCCGCGGCATCGGCGCGGCGACGTGCCGGCGGCTGGCTGCCGAGGGCTATCCGGTCGCGGTCAATTACGCCAGCAACGAAGCGGCCGCGCATCGCGTCGTCGCCGCGATCGAGGCGGGTGGCGGCAAGGCGGTGGCGATCCAGGGGGATACCGGCCAGGAGGCCGATATCGTCCGGCTGTTCGAGACCGCCGAACGCGCGCTGGGCCCACTCGGCGGCCTGGTCGCGAATGCCGGCGTCACCGGCCCGGTCGGGCGGGTGGAGTCGATCACCCCGGCGGTGCTGGAGCGGGTGCTGGCGGTGAACGTGACCGGCCTGTTTCTCTGCGCCCGCGAGGCGGTCCGGCGTCTGTCCACCAGGCATGGCGGCAAGGGCGGCGCGATCGTCAATGTCGGCTCGCGCGCGGCCGAACTCGGCGGCGGCGGCGAATGGGTGCATTACGCGGCGAGCAAGGGCGCGGTGGACAGCTTCACCATCGGCCTCGCGCGGGAAGTGGCCGCCGAAGGTATCCGCGTGAACGCGGTGGCGCCGGGCCTGATCGAGACCGAACTGCACGCCGCCGCGGGCGGTGGCGACCGGCTCGGCCGGCTCGTCGGCTTCGTGCCGATGCAGCGCGTCGGCTCGCCCGAGGAGACGGCGGAGGCGATCGTCTGGCTGCTCTCGCCGGCCTCCTCCTACATCACCGGCGCGATCCTGCCCGTTTCCGGCGGGCGCTGAACCGGCTCCACGGCCGCGGCCGGCGGCGCCGGCCGCGTCTCGTGGAAGCGGTTGAAGTCGATGTGCGGCGTGCCGTCCGGCGCGAGCGAGACGACATCGACGAAGGCGTGATCGAACCGGATATCGCCGGCCGTGTACTGGTGCGTGGCGTGCACGGTCGAGGACGTGGTGCCGTCGATGCCGGTCATCACGACAATGATGCGGGCATCCGCCGCGTGCAGCGTCTCCGCGTCCGCGCCGGCCAGCGGGCTCGCCGCGTCGATCCGGTGCATCACCGACCAGCTGAGCGCGAAGATCGGGCTGGTCTCGCGCAGCAGCGGCAGATCGATGATCCGGCGCAGCTGGTGGCCTTCCTCGGTGGTCTGCCGGCGTAGCAGCGAGACCTGCGCGCGTCCTTCGATGATCTGGTTGCTGCGCAGATTGGCGGCGCGAAAGATCAGTGTCGGGCGGCCCTCGAACGCGGTGATCACGGCGTGGCGGCTGAACAGGATGCGCGCCGTCGGACGGGTGAACTTGGCGATCACCAGCCCGGTCGCCAGCGGCACCACCATGACGCCGAAGATGATTTCCGTCGTGGCGACGATATGGCCGTAGAGCGTGCCCGGGTGCAGCACGCCGTAGCCCACGGTGGCCATGGTCTCGACGCTGAAGAAGAACGCCTCCAGCCAGGTGCCGGTCTCGGCTCCGGCGATGGCGCCGCGCTGGAGCAGGAACAAGGTCGCGAAGCCGGTGTTCGCGGCGAGGTAGAAGCCGACGAGGATGGCGAAGAAGCCGCTCCAGGGCAGTACCAGAAGCGAATGATAGAGGTCGCGCCAGCGATCTTTCGGCAGCCCGATGCGCACGACCTTCGGCAGCGCGTCGGCGCGGCCGCGGCGCCGGTGCGCCTTGCGCGTGGACTGGTCCATCGGGCTTTCAGGCCGCAGGGCGCGACCCACCTTCGCCCGCGGCCAGGCCGAGTTCGGCGACCATCCGCTCGCGGATGATGAATTTCTGGATCTTGCCCGTCACCGTCATGGGAAAATCATCGACGAAGCGGATGTAGCGAGGAATTTTCTGGTGCGCGATCTGGCCGCGGCAGAAGTCCCGAATTTCCTCATCGGTCGCGGTGACGCCCTCGGCGAGGCGGATCCAGGCGCAGAGCTCCTCGCCATATTTCGCGTCGGGAATGCCGACCACCTGCACCGCCTGGACTTTCGGGTGGCGGTAGAGGAATTCCTCGACCTCGCGCGGATAGATGTTCTCGCCGCCACGGATGACGAGATCCTTGATCCGTCCAACGATGGCGCAATAGCCCTGCTCGTCGATGGTGGCGAGATCGCCGGTGTGCATCCAGCCGGCACGGTCGATCGCCTCGCGCGTGCGCGCCTCGTCGTCCCAGTAGCCGAGCATCACCGAATAGCCGCGCGTGCAGAGCTCCCCCGGCACGCCGCGCGGCACGATATGCCCTTCGGAATCGATGATCTTGACCTCCAGATGCGGCTGGATCCGACCGACGGTGGAAACCCGCTTCTCGATCGGATCGTCGACCGCGCTCTGGAAACTCACCGGGCTGGTCTCGGTCATGCCGTAGGCGATGGTGATCTCGTGCATGTTCATGCGCTCCATCACCTTGCGCATCACCTCGATCGGGCAAGGCGCGCCAGCCATGATGCCAGTACGCAGGCAGGAGAGATCGAAGCGGGCAAACTCCGGGTGGTCGAGCTCGGCGATGAACATGGTCGGCACGCCGTAGAGCGCGTTGCAGCGTTCGGCGTGCACGGCCTCGAGCGTGGCGAGCGGATCGAACCCCTCGGCGGGATAGACCACCGTGGCGCCATGGGTGAGGCAGGCGAGATTGGCCATCACCATGCCGAAACAATGATATAGCGGCACCGGCGCGCAGACTTTCTCGCCCGGCTGCAGCCGGATCGCCTCGCCGACGAAGAAGCCGTTATTCAGGATGTTGTGGTGCGAGAGCGTCGCACCCTTGGGAAAGCCGGTGGTTCCGGATGTGAACTGGACATTGATCGGGTCGTCGAACTGCAGCGAGCCCGTGAGCGCGGCGACTCGGGCGGCGGTGGCCGGGGTTGCCGCCGCGGCGATGTCGGCGAAGCGGCGGAAGCCGGGTTCCGGCTGCTCCGAGATCAGGATGGGCAGCTTCAGATGCGGCAGGCGGGCGGCCGACAAGACGCTGGCGCCGGCATCGAGTTCCGGCGCCAACTGACGCATCATGCCGATATAGTCGCTGCTCTTGAACGCGCGCGCCATGACCAGCGCCTTGCAGCCGGCGAGGTTGAGCGCGTATTCGAGCTCCGCGGTGCGGTACGCTGGGTTGACGGTGACCAGGATCAGCCCGGCCTTGGCGGCGGCGTATTGCGTCAACAGCCACTCGGCGCAGTTCTGCGCCCAGATGCCGATACGGTCCCCCGGCTCGAGACCGAGCCCCAGCAGACCCGCGGCGACCTCGTCCACCCGCTGCTTCAGCTCCGCGTAGCGCCAGCGAATGCCCTGGTGGCGGACGATCAGCGCGTCATTCGCCGCCCATCGCGCGGCTGCGTCGTCGAAAAACGCGCCGATGGTGGCGCCGATCAGTGGCGTCGTGCTGACGCCGTGAACGTAGGACAGCGCGTGTTGCCGGCCTTCCTCTGACATCGCCGGACTGCCTCCTCAGGTTGGAATTTGGGCGGAGAATAGGCCGCGCCGGCAGCCCGAGCAAACGGCCCATTGCATGCTGCAACGCACAACGCGTAACAAAATTTCGTCGAGGCGCGGCGAGGCAATGGGATAGCGCCAGGCGGCGGTGCGAGACGGTCGCAAGCTTGCGATTTTTCCTGCGCCTTGCGGGCCATTGGCGCCCATCGCACCGATCCCCTATCTTTCTCTCAGGGGAGCCGCCGGGACCGGCGGCCGACGCCAACGGGAGTGTCCGGAATGAAGCACGGTGCCATCACGCTCGACGACAAATACGCCGTCGACATCGACCGCGTCTATCTCACCGGCACCCAGGCGCTCGTGCGTCTGCCGCTGCTCCAGCGCGCGCTCGACATGCGGGCCGGGCTGAACACGGCTTGCTTCATCAGCGGCTATCGCGGCTCGCCGCTCGGGCAGGTGGATATTCAGCTCTGGCAGGCCCGCCAGCACCTGGCCGCCCAGCACGTGCATTTCCAGCCCGGTTTGAACGAGGAGATCGCCGTCACCGCGATCGGCGGCTCGCAGCAGGTGCCGCTCTATCCCGGGGCGCGATATGACGGCGTGTTCGCCTTCTGGTACGGCAAGGGGCCGGGTGTGGACCGCGCCGGCGATGCGATCAAGCATGCGAACTTCGCCGGCACCTCGCCCTATGGCGGCGTTCTGCTCGCCGCCGGCGACGATCACGCCTGCAAATCCTCCACCGTGCCGCACCAGAGCGAGCCGGCGCTGATCGCCAGCCTGGTGCCGGTTCTGGTGCCGGCCTCGGTGCACGATTTGATCGAACTCGGCCTGCATGGCTGGGCCGCGTCGCGCTATTCCGGGCTCTATGTCGGCTTCAAGACCGTGGCCGACGTCGTGGACAGTTCCGCTTCCGTCAGCTTCGCGCTCGATGATTTCCGCTTTGCCTATCCGGACGGTGAACGCCGCGCGCCGGGTGCACCGGGCATCCGCGTCGGCGATCAGCCGATGGACCAGGAGGCCCGCGTGCACGCGATCGGGCTTCCGGCGATGCAGGCCTACGTGCGCGAGAACCGTCTCGACCGCATCCTGCGCGATGATCCTGGCGCTCGCTTCGGCATCATTACCGCCGGGAAGTCACTGCTCGACCTGCGCCAGGCGATCGCCGACCTCGATCTCGAGGGTCGTGGCGGCGGGTTGCGGATCTTGAAGCTCGCGCTGACCTGGCCGATCGATCCGGCGACCATCCGCGCCTTCGCCGGCGGCCTCGAGGAGATCGTCGTCGTCGAGGAGAAGGCGCCGGTGATCGAGAGCCAGGTGAAGGACATCCTCTACAGCCTCGCCGAGCGCCCGCGCGTCGTCGGCAAGCACGACGAGAATGGCGCGACGCTGCTCACCGCGGCGGGCGAACTGTCGGCGGCGGACATCGCCCTGGTGCTGGCGCGGCGGCTGGCCCCCCGGCATGGCGAGAGTTCCGCGATGCACAATCGCCTGGCGTTCCTGGAGACGCAGGCGGCCTCCGTGCAGCGCCTCGACGCCGGCGTGCTGCGCCGGCCGTATTTCTGTTCCGGCTGCCCGCACAACACCTCCACCAAGGTGATCGACGGCAGCCGTGCCATGGCCGGCATCGGCTGCCACTTCATGGCGAAGTGGATGGACCGCAGCACCGAGCCCTATGCGCAGATGGGCGGCGAGGGCGCGGCCTGGATCGGCCAGGCCCCGTTCACCGAGGAGAAGCACGTTTTCGCCAATATCGGGGACGGCACCTACGTCCATTCCGGCATCCTCGCCATTCGCGCCGCCGTCGCCGCGGGCGTGAACATGACCTACAAGCTGCTCTACAACGACGCCGTGGCGATGACCGGCGGCCAGCCGGTGGATGGGCATCCGAGTCCCGCCCAGATCACCCGCCAGCTCGCCGCCGAGGGCGTGCGGCAGGTCCACGTCGTCACCGACGAGCCGGAGAAATACGCCACCGTCACGGACCTCGCGCCCGGTACCACGGTGCGCCATCGGCGGGATCTTCCGGCGCTGGAGCGTGAACTGCGCGAGCTCGAAGGCGTTACGGCCATCGTGTATGACCAGACCTGTGCCTCCGAGAAGCGACGGCGGCGCAAGCGCGGCACGATGGTGGATCCCGCCAAGCGCGCGCTGATCAATGAGCGTGTCTGCGAAGGCTGCGGTGATTGCTCGGTGCAGTCCAACTGTCTGTCGGTGGCGCCGCTGCCGACGGAGTTCGGCCTCAAGCGCGCCATCGACCAATCCTCCTGCAACAAGGATTTCTCCTGCGTCGAGGGCTTCTGCCCCAGCTTCGTCACCGTGCATGGCGGCAAGCTGCGCCGCGGCAAGCGGGTGGAGGCTGCGATCTTCGAGGATCTGCCGGAGCCCACCCTGCCATCGCTGGACCGGCCGTTCGGCCTGCTCGTCGCCGGCATCGGCGGCACCGGCGTGGTGACGATCGGCGCCTTGCTCGGGGTTGCCGCCCACGCCGAGGGCAAGCACGTCACCGTGCTCGACCAGATGGGTCTGGCGCAGAAGGGCGGCAGCGTCTGGAGCCACATCAAGATCGCCGCCAACGAGGCGGATCTGCGCAGTCTGCGCGTCGGCATGGGTGGCGCGGATCTGCTGTTGGCCTGCGATCTCGTCGTCGGCGCCGGGCGGGAGGCGCTGGCGGCGCTGGAGCCGGGGCGCTCGCGCGCCGTGGTGAACACGCACGAGACCATCACCGCCGATTTCGTCATGCATCCGGGAACGCGCCTGCCGATCGGCAAGCTCGAACATGCGATCGAGGGCGCCGTCGGCATCGGGCGGATGGAGATGGTCGATGCCACGTCGCTGGCGACCGCGCTGGTCGGTGACGCCATCGGCACGAATCTCTTCGTGCTCGGCTATGCCTGGCAGCGCGGCCTGGTGCCGATCGGGCGCGAGGCCCTGATGACGGCGATCGTGCTGAACGGCACGGCGGTGGAGATGAACAAGACGGCCTTCGAATGGGGCCGCGCCGCCGCGCAGGATCCGGCGCGCGTCGCCGCCATCGTCGGCGAGCGCAATGGCGCGGCGAAGCCGGCGGAGACACTCGACGGGCGCATCGACCGCTTCGCCGAGGAGCTGCGCCGCTACCAGAACCGGTCTTATGCCCGGCGCTACCGCGACCTCGTTGCCCGGGTGCGGGCGCGCGAGGCGGAGATCGCACCAACCTCCTCGGCGCTGACCGAGTCGGTGGCGCGCAATTTCTTCAAGCTGATGGCCTACAAGGACGAGTACGAGGTGGCGCGGCTGTACAGCGATGGCGCTTTCCGCCAGCGGCTGGAGTCGCAGTTCGAGGGCGATTACACGCTGCAATTCCACCTCGCGCCGCCGCTTCTCGCCAAGCGCGATCCGCGCACCGGGCATCTCGTCAAGCGCGCCTATGGGCCATGGGTGATGCAGGCATTCGGGCTGCTGCGGCGGCTGAAAGGTCTGCGCGGCACGGCGCTCGATCCGTTCGGCCGCACCGAGGAACGCCAGGCGGAGCGGCGTCTGATCGAGGAATACGAGGCGCTGATGGGCGAGATCGCCCGCACGCTGACGCGCGAGACGCTGGAGACGGCGATCGCGCTCGCTGAGATCCCGGCGCAGATCGCCGGCTACGGCCATGTCAAGGAGCGGGCGATGCGCGAGGCCGCGGCGGCGCGGACGACGCTGATCGAGCGCTACCGCGCGCCGGCGACGGCGCTGGCCGCCGAGTAGCCCCGGCCGGCTCGCGGCCTGATGCCAACGCCGCAGGAACGGGCGTTGGCATCGGACCGCTCTGCGGCGCTGCGGTTATGCGGCGCTGCGGTAGTGTTCTTTCAGCACGCGGCGCAGCAGCTTGCCGGCTTCCGAGCGCGGCAGGGCGTCGGTGAAGAAGATGCGGCGGGGGCATTTCGGCCCGCCGATCTGCTCGCGGCAATAATCGATCAGCGCCGCCGCCAGGGCCTGGTCCGCCGCCGCCGGGTCGCGCGGCTGCACCACGGCGGCGACCTGTTCGCCGAACTCCGCGTCCGGCAGGCCGATCACCGCCGCGTCGGCGACGAGCGGATGCTGGATCAGCGCGCTTTCCACCTCGGCGGGATAGATATTCACCCCGCCCGAGATGATGAGGTCGGCGCGGCGGTCGCTCATGTAGAGGAAGCCCTCCTCGTCGAGCCAGCCGAGATCGCCGTAGCTCGCCCGCCCGGCGGCGTCATAGGCGGCCGCGGTCTTGTCCGGCGCGTTGAGATACTCGAACGGAGGCCCGCCGGAAAAGCTGATCATGCCGATCTCGCCGGGCGACAGCTCGCGCCCGTCCTCGCCGAGAATGTGCACCGCGCCGGTCAGCGGTCGGCCGACCGAGCCGGGATGGGCGAGCCAGGTCCGGCTGTCGATGACGGTGATGCCGAACGCCTCCGACCCGGCATAATATTCGAACAGGATCGGCCCCCACCAGTCGATCATCGCCTGCTTCACGGCCACCGGGCAGGGCGCGGCGGCGTGGATGGCGACGCGATGGCTGGAGAGGTTGAAGCGGCTGCGCTCGGCCTGCGGCAGGGCCAGCAGCCGGTGGAACATGGTTGGCACCCACTGGCTGTGCGTCACCCGGTAGCGCTCGATCGCGGCCAGCGCGCCCGCGGCGTCGAACTTGCGCGGGATGACGCAACTGCCGCCGTCCTGCAGGACGCGCAGCACGAAGCGGTGCGGCGCGGCGTGGTAGAGCGGGCCGGGCGAGAAATAGACGCTGTCGGCGTCGAAACCGTAGAATCTCCAGGTCGGGTGGATCGGCGGGCTTGCCCGCATCTCGGGCGGCAGCAGCGGCATTTTCACCCCCTTGGGGCGGCCGGTGGTGCCGGAGGAATAGAGCAGGTCGCGCCCGACGGGGCGGCTGGGAAGCGGCTGGGCGAGATCCTGGCCATCCCGCGCGGCTTCGTAGCGCGCGAAGCCTGGAGCGTCGGCCCCGACGATGAAGCGCGCGATGTCCGGCAGTTCGGCGAGGGCAGCGGCGGCCGCGGCGGCGGTTTCGGGCGTGGCGACGAGCAGACGCGCTTCGGCATCGGCGAGGATATAGGCGATCTCGGCCGGGCGCAGATGGATCGAGACCGGCGTGTAATAGAGCCCGGCACGCTGGGCGGCGAGCGCGAGCTCGATCAGCTCGGCCCGGTTCTCCATCAGCAGGCCGATGCGCTCGCCCGGCTGCAGCCCGCGCCCGAGCAGCCAGCGCGCGGCGAGCGCCGCATGCGCATCGAGGGTGCGGAAATCCATCGTCTCGCCGGTATCGGACAGGTGCAGCGCGATCTTTGCCGGGGTTGCGCCGGCGCGGGCGGCGAGTGGGTCCATGCGGTTTCCTCCCTAAGCGATGCGCCGGGCGGCCGATTGACAGCGGCGCGCTCCGGACGGCTCAATGTTGGCAACGAGCATAGGAGGAGACCGATGCGCCGCGAACCCGTCATCATCGATGCCGTACGCACGCCGATGGGCCGTGGCAAGGAAGGCGGCAGCCTCAGCGCGGTGCATCCGTGCGACCTGCTGGCGGTGGCGCTGAAGGCGCTGGTCGAGCGCAACGGGCTCGATGCCGGACAGGTCGACGATGTCATCGTCGGCTGCGTCAGCCAGGTCGGCGAGCAGGCCGGCAGCCCCGGGCGCATCGCCTGGCTCGCCGCGGGCTTTCCCGAGCACGTGCCGTCCACCACCATCGACCGGCGCTGCGGCTCCTCCCAGCAATCGGTGCATTTCGCTGCCCAGGGCATCATGGCCGGCGCTTACGACATCGTCATCGCCGGCGGGGTCGAATCCATGAGCCGGGTGCCGATGGGCAGTTCGCGGGTCGGGAAGGATCCCTTTGGCGAGGGGTTTGCGCGGCGCTATGCGCCCGGGCTCGTCAACCAGGGGGTCTCGGCCGAGATCGTCGCGGCGCGCTGGGGCATCGACCGTGCCGCGCTCGACGCCTACGCCGCCCGCTCGCACCAGCGCGCCGCCGCCGCCAGGGCGGCGCGGCATTTCGACGCCGAGATCGTGCCCGTTCCGTCGGGCAACGGCGTCGTTTGCGAGGACGAGACGATTCGCCCCGCCACCACCGCGGACGGGCTGGCCGCGCTCAAGCCCGCCTTCGAGCACCCCTCGCTCGCCGAGCGCTTTCCCGAGATCCGCTGGTCGATCACCGCCGGCAATTCCTCGCAGATCACCGATGGCGCCGCCGCCGTGCTGCTGATGAGCGAAGAGGCGGCGGCGCGTCTCGGCTGCCGGCCGCGCGCGCGCTTCGTCGGCTTCGACGTCATCGGCGACGATCCGCTGCTGATGCTCACCGCGCCGATCCCGGCCACTCGGCGGGTGTTGCAGAAGAGCGGCCTGTCGCTGGACCGCATCGATCATTTCGAGGTCAACGAGGCCTTCGCGTCCGTCCCGCTCGCGTGGCAGAAAGAGATCGGCGGCGACGATGCGCGGCTGAACCCGTGCGGCGGCGCCATTGCGCTCGGCCATCCGCTCGGCGCCTCGGGTGCGCGGCTAATGACGACCATGCTGCACGCGCTCGAGCGCAGCGGCGGCCGCTACGGGCTGCAGACCATGTGCGAGGCCGGCGGCATGGCCAACGCGACCATCATCGAACGCATCTGAACGGAGAGACATCCATGGATCCGAAAGGCAAGGTCGCCATCGTCACCGGCGGCGCCTCCGGGCTCGGACTGGCCAGCGCCGAGGCGTTGATCGCGCGTGGCGCCAAAGTGGTGATCTGCGATCTGCCGGGGTCGCCCGGCGAGGAGGTCGGACGGCGCATCGGCGCCCGCTTCGTCGCCGCGGATGTCACCAGCGAGGCGGCGATGCGCGCGGTGGTCGAGGCGGCCGAGGCGGCGGGTCCGCTGCGTATCCTGATCCACTGCGCCGGCCGCGGCGGGGCGCAGCGGCTGGTCGATCGCGACGGCAATCCCGCCCCGCTCGAGCAGTTCGAGGCGGTGATCCGGGTCAACCTGATCGGCACCTTCAACGCGCTGCGCCTTGCAGCGGCGTCGATGGCGCGCACCGAGCCCGAGGACGGCGAGCGCGGGGTCGCCGTTCTGACCGCCTCGGTCGCCGCCTACGAGGGCCAGATCGGCCAGATTCCTTATTCGGCCTCCAAGGCCGGGGTCGTCGGCATGACCATCGTCGCCGCGCGCGACCTCGCCTCGCGGCTGATCCGCGTCTGCACCATCGCGCCGGGGATTTTCGACACGCCCCTGCTCGGCAAACTGCCGGAGCCCGCGCGCGCCTCGCTCTCCGCCTCGGTGCCGCATCCGGCACGGCTCGGCCAGCCGCGCGAGTTCGCCCAGCTCGCGGTGCAGATCGTCGAGAACCAGATGCTGAACGGCGAGACCATCCGCCTCGATGGGGCGATCCGCATGGCGCCGCGCTGAAGCGGAGCGTGATCGGCGCCGGACGGAGCGGCCGGCAGCCATGCCGAGAGCGGCTTTGACGCTGCCCCTCCCTGTGCCTAGCATCACCGTCCTGTCACGGGAGGGACGACGATCATGACGAAGAACACGCTCAAGCAGCGCTGGCGCGAGGGCAAGCCCACCATCAATGGCTGGCTCGCGATCCCCGCCGGCTTCTCGGCCGAAGTGATGGCGCAGGGCGGCTGGGACAGCGTCACCGTCGATCTCCAGCACGGCGTGCAGGACTATCTCTCCATGGTCGCCTGCTTCCAGGCGATGCAGGTCCATCCCGTGCTGCCGATGGTCCGCGTGCCATGGAACGAGCCCGGCATCATCGGCAAGGTGCTGGACGCCGGCGCTTACGGCGTGATCTGCCCGATGGTGAATACGCGCGACCAGGCCGAGGCCTTCATCACGGCGTGCAAATATCCGCCGCGCGGCAGCCGCTCCAACGGGCCGATCCGCGCCGGCATCTATGGCGAGTCGGTCGGCTATCAGGCCACCGCGAACGACGAGATTCTCTGCATCCCGATGATCGAGACGCAGCAGGCGCTCGACAATCTCGATGCGATCCTCGACGTGAAGGGCATCGACGCGATCTATGTCGGGCCTTCGGACCTCGGCTTCTCGCTCGGCCTGGCGCCGCGCATGGATCGCGAGGAGCCGCAGATTCTCGCGATCTACGAGCGCCTGATCGCCGAGACCGGCAAGCGCGGCATCGCTGCCGGCATCCATTGCGGCTCGGCCGCCTATGCCGTGCGCGCCATCGGCATGGGCTTCCGCTTCTGCACCATCCTCAACGACAGTGGCCTGCTGCTGCAGGCGGCGCGGGCGGCCGTCGGCGCCTTCCGCGAGGGGATCGAGAAGAAATCATGACCGCCATGACCGCACCCGTCATTCGTCTCCATCCTGAGGACGGCGTCGTCATCGCCCGCGCCGCGCTGCTGCCCGGTGCTCCGGTCGCCGAGGGCGTCGCCGCCGCCGAGCGCATTCCAGCCGGCCACAAGGTTGCCGTCCGCGCCCACGCCCAGGGCGAGCCGGTGCGCCGCTACGGCCAGATCATCGGCTTCGCGACCCGGCCGATCGCGCCCGGCCAGCACGTGCACACGCAGAATTGCGGCATGGGCGATTTCTCGCGCGACTATGCCTACGGCGTCGATGCCACGCCCACGGCTTCTATCGATCCGCCGGCCACCTTCATGGGCATCCGTCGTGCCGACGGCCGCGTCGCGACGCGCAACTATATCGGCATCCTCACTAGCGTGAACTGCAGCGCCCATGTCGCCGAGCTCGTGGCCGGCGCGTTCCGCCGCAACCCCTTCTCCGGCCACGATCCGCTCGCCGAGTATCCGAACGTCGATGGCGTCGTCGCGCTCACCCACAAGACCGGCTGCGGCATGACGCAGAAGGAGCCGCTGGCGCTGCTGCGCCGCACCCTCGGCGGCTATGCGCGGCACGTGAACTTCTCCCACGTCATCGTTCTCGGCCTCGGCTGCGAGGTGAACCAGATCGGCGGGCTGATGGAAGAGCAGCGCCTCGCCGGCCGGCTCAGGGCCATGGACATCCAGTCCATGGGCGGCACGCGCAAGACGGTCGAGGCCGGCATCGCGTTCGTGCGCGAGGTGCTGGCCGAGGCCAACCAGGTGCATCGCGAGCCGGTGCCGGCGCGCGAGCTCACCCTGGCGCTGCAGTGCGGCGGTTCGGATGGATATTCGGGGGTCTCTGCCAACCCCGCGCTCGGCATGGCCTCGGACCTGCTGGTGCGCCATGGCGGCACGGTGATCCTCTCCGAGACGCCGGAGACCTACGGCGCCGAGCACCTGCTCACGCGCCGCGCGGTCTCGCGCGAGGTCGGCGAGAAGCTCGTCGGGCTGATGAAATGGTGGGAGGAGTACACAGCCCGTGAAGGCGCGGAGATGGACGCCAACCCCTCGCCCGGCAACAAGGCGGGCGGGCTGACCACCATCCTGGAGAAATCGCTCGGCGCCATGGCCAAAGCCGGCAGCACCAATCTCGTGGATGTGGTGCGCTATGCCGAGGCGGTGACGGCGAAGGGCTTCGTCTTCATGGATACCCCCGGCTACGACCCGGTGGCCGCGACCGGGCAGGTGGCCGGCGGGGCGAATCTGGTCTGCTTCACCACCGGCCGCGGCAGCGTCTTCGGCTGCAAGCCGGCGCCCTCGATCAAGCTCGCCACCAACTCGCCGATGTACCGTCGCATGGAAGACGACATGGACGTGAACTGCGGCACCATCCTCGACGGTGAGGAGAGCGTGGCCCAATGCGGCGAGCGGATCTTCGATCTGATCCTCCGCGTCGCCTCGGGCGAGCCGACCAAGAGCGAGCGCTTCGATTTCGGCGCCGCCGAGTTCGCCCCCTGGCAGATCGGCGCGACGATGTAGCGACATGGCCGCGCCCGAGATCATCGCCGGCGCGGCCATCGCCTATCGGCTGTTCGACATCGCCGATACGATCGATCTGACGCGGGTCGAAACGCTCTGGTCCCAGCGGGCGCAGGGGCAGGCGGCGCGTGGCCGTTTCGCCGTCACGCCGGCCAAGGCCGTCGCCTTCGATGTGCCCCCTGTGGTGCTGGGGCTCGGCGAGCTGACGCTGATCCTTGGCGAGAAGGAGGTTCGCGCCAGCGTCACCGCGCGCGTGTTCGATTTCGGCGTCGTCAGCCTCGCGCTGCGCGTCGGGCTGGAGCGGCTGGACTGGGCCGAGTTCTGTCGTCAGCTCAACCTGCTGGACCGCAGCGTC
Organism: Pseudomonadota bacterium; assembly: GCA_021815825.1. Taxonomy (GTDB): domain Bacteria; phylum Pseudomonadota; class Alphaproteobacteria; order Acetobacterales; family Acetobacteraceae; genus JAJZVV01. Next base: position 55,964 of record JAKAZO010000005.1, on the reverse strand, counting down.
GGTCCCGACGGCACAGAGCCTCCGTGGCATGCGCTGCTCGACCGGCTGCGCGGCGTGATCGGCCCGGCATTCACCCGCCCGAGCGCGCGCATGCTGGAGGAGGACTACCTCATCGGCGTGCTGCGCGTGGTCGAGGACCGGCCGAGCGCGGTCGAGCTCGTCGAGCGTATCGACCTGGTGCCGCTTCTCGCCGGCGAGGCACGGCCGCTGTCCGAGCCGGCCCGGGCCGAGCTGCTGCGCCAGCGCTTCTCGTACTACACCGACGATCTCGCCGTGCTGACCTGGGACCGGGCCTTCGTCTACGAGCCGCGCGGCGAATCCGATGTCATCGACGTCATCGAGGTCGCCAACGCGCAGCTGCTCGAAATGCGCTACTACGACGAGCTTCTCGATGACGAACTGCCGCGCATGTACGATCTCGTCGACTCCGCTCGTCGTGGCGCCGCCCTGTTCGGCGCGCGCCGCTATGCCGGGCTGGCGCGGCGGCTCTACATGCTGGTGGCCGAGGTGACGGAACTCACCGAGAAGGTGGACAACGCGCTGCAGGTGACGGAGGACGTCTATCTCGCCCGCATCTATAGCGCCGCGCTGGAGCTGTTCCGGGTGCCGGCGGTGAGCGCGGCGGTGGCGCGCAAGCTCGCCATCATCCGCGACACCTACGAGGCGCTCTATGCCGAGGCGGCGAGCAGCCGGGCCGAACTGCTCGAGGTGCTCATCCTGATCCTGATCGCGGCCGAGATCGTGCTGGCCCTGATCCGGCATTGAACGCGGACGCCATCGCCGGCTTCACCGAGGCCGTGCTCCGCTTCATCGGCGCCAACGGGCACCTCGCGCCGGTCGTGGTGTTCGCGCTGGCCTTCGGCGAGTCGCTCGCCTTCGTTTCCCTGCTGCTGCCGGCTACCGCGATCCTGCTCGGCGCCGGAGGGTTGCTTGGCGCGGCGGGGGTCGGGTTCTGGCCGGTCTGGGCGGCGGCCGTGCTCGGCGCCGTGCTCGGCGACTGGGTCTCCTACCGGCTCGGCTATCACTTCAAGTCGGCGATTGCTGGATACTGGCCGCTCTCGCGCCGGCCGGATCTGCTGGCGCGCGGGCAGGCGTTCTTCGCCCGCTGGGGCGTGCTCGGGGTGTTCCTTGGACGGTTCTTCGGCCCGCTGCGCTCGGCCGTGCCGCTTGTGGCAGGCATCTGCGCCATGCCGGCGCTACCGTTCCAGTTGGCCAATGTCGCCTCCGCCCTGATCTGGGCGCTCGGCGTGCTGGCACCCGGACGGCTGGCGATTCGCTGGTTCTGGTAGAGCAAGAGGCCATCGGACGGACCCGGCTGATCGGAAAAAGTTGTTCGATCCGGCAACGGGACAGAGCCTCAGCGCGTCGCGGCGAGCGCCTGGCCGGCACCTTCCCACCCCTCGACGCCCTCGGGGTACCAGAGCACATGGTGCCAGCCGGCATCGATGAGCCGTCGCGCCGCGTTCCAACTCAGCCAGCAGCGCTCGTGGCAATAGACGACGATGGTGCGGTCGTGGTCGCCGTTGGCCAGGGCGGCGACGCGGGCCTGGAACCCGTCCGCCTCGCCGGCTGCCAGCACGCCGCGGCCGAACCCGGGCAGCCAGACGCTGCCCGCGATGTCGCGGTGTGCCGGCGGCAGCCAGGCATTGCCCGGCGCGAGGCCCTCGGGGCGTTCGGCGCGGGCGGCGACATCGAGCAGCAGCGGCGTGCCGGAGGCGATCAGGGCGCGCAGCGCGTCCGTGTGGATGACGCCGCCGCCAGCGATGCTCGCCGGCAGCGGCGCGTGCGGGTCGCCGGTCCAGGGCCCCGGCGGTTCCTCGGTGGCCGGTCCGGCGGCGATCAGGAACGCCGTGAAGGCGAGCGCGGCAAGCTCAGGAAAGCGGCGCGACATCGAACGCCTCATGCCAGGCCGCGCCGGAGCTGTCGCGCACGGCGACGGTGAGCTTCCCGGCCTTCGGCGGCGTGAAGCCGAAGCCGATCGCCGGATCGCTGGCGAGGGAGATGTCGCTGTCCATGCGCAGCACCGGCTGGCCCTCGAAGCCGATATCGACGGTCTGGATGAAGCGCGCCGGCGTGTAGTTGCGGCTGACGGGGTCCATCTGCATGCCGTTGAAGTTCGGGTGTCGCACCATCAGCAGCGCCTGGATCGGATGGCCCGGCACCACCGGACCGATCAGCCGCAGCCGCATGAAGCCGGCATCGGAGAGCGACGCATCGAGTTGCGAGCCCATCGGCGTCGAACAGCCGCCGGCGGCCTTGACGAAGCGGCTGACCGCCAACAGCTCGCCGTTCCGCGTCTCCGCCACCGCGTGCATGTCGGTATATTGATCGACGCGCACGCGCAGCGTCAGCCGGCGCGGATCGGCGAGGGCGCCGAAATGGACATGTGCGGCGAGGGGCCCCGGATTGCCGTCGATGACCAGATAGACGCCGCTGACGCGGGCCGGATCGTTGACCAGAAGCGCGACCGGCACGAGGGCGGCATCCTCGGCGCGCGGCGGCGCTTCGAGCCCGATCACGCCACTGCCGTCACCGATGGCGCGGTCGCCGAAAACGGCCTCGCGGACCTCTTTCCAGCGCGCGGCGCGCTTGTCCTCGTCGTCGTCGGCCCATGCCGGGCGGGCGGCGACGATCGTGCCCCCGAGCAGCAGCAGCGGCAGGTCACGGCGTGAGATCATCTCGGGCGCTCCTCTATTCCCATTCGAGCTGGTGATAGGCGGTGAGAACGTTGCGTGGATTGTAGTCGTCGAACAGCGCCCAGCGCCCGCGCTCGGTCGCGGCGACGCGGGTGGCGGCCTGCTCGATCGGCACGCCGGCGGCGATCGCGGCGCGCGTCTCGCTGAGCAGGAGGTTCAGGTAGCGGCGAAGGTCCGCCGCCGCCGCCGGCCAGTCCGTCGTCACCGGCCCGTGGCCGGGGACCACGCGCGCCGCGCGGATCGCGGCGAGGCTGTCGAGCTCGGCGAGCCAGCCCTTGAGGTCGCCGTCGAACGAGGGCACCCGGCCGATGAACAGCAGGTCGGCGGTGATCAGCGTGCTGGTCTGCGCGTCGAACAATGTCAGGTCGGTGTCCGTATGCGCGGGGCGATGGGCGCGGACGGTGAGGCGCCGGTCGCCGAGATCGAGCGTCTGCGTGTCCGTCACCAGCAGGTTCGGGGTGACGACCGAGCCGGCCGCCTCGGCGCCGAGGAGTTCGGCGAGGTGGCGCCGGTAATACTCGCCGCGCGTCCCCAGCGCGGCGGGCAGGCGGGTATGGCCGACGATGCGTGGCGCCCCCTCGGTGAAGGCGGCGGCGCCGAAGATATGGTCGGGATGGACATGGGAGAGCACGACGAAGCGCACCGGCCGCGTCGTATGCGCCGCGATCGCCGCGCGCAGCGCCTGGCCATCCGCCAGGCTGCCGCCCGGATCGATCACAGCGACGGAGTCCGCGCCGACGATGAAGCCGGTATTGGCGATGGCGTCCGCGTTCGTGGCGCTCGCCTCGGCGTCCAGGCCGCGGCGGAAAAACATGCCCGGGGCGATTTCGGTGAAATCGGTCGCCGCCGCCGCGGTGCGCCGCGTCGCCAGCGCACAGCAGGCGCAGGCGCCGAACAGCGCGGTGCGGCGGGTCAGCGGGGTCATCGGCGTGCTCTGCGTCCCTTCGATGCCATCGGTTACAGGGTGCGGGCGATGATTTCCTTCATGATCTCGTTGCTGCCGCCGTAGATGCGCCCGACCCGCGCATCGGCCCAGGCGCGGCCGATCGCGTATTCGCTCATATAGCCGTAGCCGCCGTGCATCTGCAGAAAATCATCGAGCAGGCGGCAGAGCATGTCGGTGCCGTTGAGTTTGGCGGCGGCGGCGAGATCCGGCGTGAGGCGGCGCTCCAGATGCAGCGCCAGGCAGTGATCGACGAAGATGCGATACATCGACGCCTGCGCCTTGGCCTCGGCGAGCTTGAAGCGGGTGTTCTGGAAATCGAACACCTTGGTGCCGAAGGCGGTGCGCTCGCGCGTATAGGCGATCGTCTCGGCCAGCATCGTTTCCATCGTCGCGGCGGCACCGAGGGCGATGATCAGCCGCTCCTGCGCCAGTTCCTGCATCAGGTAGCGGAATCCCTGGCCCTCCTCGCCGAGCCGGTTGGCCACCGGCACGCGCACATCCTCGAAGAACAGCTCAGAGGTGTCGGCAGCGTGGCGCCCGATCTTTTCCAGCTTGCGGCCTTTGACGAAGCCCTTGGTGCCCTCCTCGACGCAGATCAGGCTGGTGCCCTTGGCGCCCTTCGATGGGTCGGTCTTGGCGACGACGATGACCAGGCCGCAATTCTGGCCACTGCTGATGAAGGTCTTCTGGCCGTTGATGACATACTCCCCGCCCTCGCGCCGCGCGGTGGTGCGGATCGATTGCAGATCGCTGCCCGTGCCCGGCTCGGTCATGGCGATCGCGGTGATGATTTCGCCCGCCGCCATCTTCGGCAGCCAGCGCCGCTTCTGTGCCTCGTCGCCGTAGCGGGCGATATAGGGCACCACGATGTCCGAATGCAGCGGGAAGGCGACGCCGGAGGCGGAGGCCCGGGCCAACTCCTCGACGACGACCGCGGAATAGCCGAAATCGGCGCCGGCGCCGCCATATTCCTCCGGCAGGGTGCAGCACAGCAGCCCGTGCGCCCCGGCCGCCTGCCACAGCGCCCGCGGCACGATGCCGTCATGCTCCCATTGGCGGTGATGGGGCACGATCTCGCGTTCGACGAAGCGCCGCACCTGCTCGCGGAACTGCTCGTGGCCCGCCGTCATCACCGGGCGGGCAGGGGTGGCGGTGCGGTCGGGGTGCGTGTCCATCGGTTCGGTCCCTTGCCTGGCGTTTCCTTTGCCCCGAGTGTAGCGCCCTGCCGCATCGTTCGACAGAGGCGCGCGCGGCGGCGCGGGGAGGGCGCGATGGGGCCATTGGCCGGGCTGCGGATCATCGAATTGGCCGGCATCGGGCCTGGACCGCTGGCGGCGATGCTGCTCGGCGATCTGGGCGCGGAGGTGATCCGCGTCGATCGCACCGAGACCGAGCACGGCGCACTGGCGCTCGCCCCGGCGCAGGACGTGGTGCTGCGCAACCGCCGGCGGATCGCGCTCGACCTCAAACAGCCGCAGGGACTGGCCGTTCTGCTCCGTCTGCTCGATGGCGCCGACGTGCTGATCGAAGGGTTTCGCCCCGGCGTCGCCGAGCGGCTCGGGTTCGGCCCGGAGACCTGCCACGCGCGCAACCCGCGTCTGGTGTTCGCGCGCATGACCGGGTTCGGCCAGACCGGGCCACTGGCGCAGGCGGCCGGGCACGATCTGAACTACATCTCCCTCGCCGGCGCCCTGCACGGCATCGGTCGGGCCGGGGATCGGCCGGTGCCGCCGCTCAACCTGGTCGGCGACTATGGCGGCGGGACCATGTTCCTGGTCGTCGGCATCCTGGCCGCCCTGCTCGAGCGTGGCCAGTCGGGCCGGGGGCAGGTGGTGGACGCGGCGATGGTGGACGGCGCGGCCTTGCTCATGGCGCCATTCTTTGCCTGGCTGGCGGCCGGGCGCTGGCGCGAGACGCGCGGCGAGAACCTGCTCGACGGCGGCGCGCCATTCTACGACACCTATGCCACCGCCGATGGCGCGTTCGTCTCCGTCGCCGCGCTGGAGCCGAAATTCTTCGCCGAACTGGCCGCCCGCATCGGGCTCGAGCCGGAGTTCGTCACGCGGCAGTACGATCGCGCCACGTGGCCGGCGCTGCGCGCGCGGCTGGCCGGACTCTTCGCCACCCGCACGCGCGCCGAATGGTGCGCGATGCTTGAGGGCACCGACGCGTGTGTCGCCGGCGTGCTGTCGCTGTCGGAGGCGGCGTCCCATCCCCATGCCCGCGCGCGGGAGGCATTCCTGGAGCTTGGTGGCGTCACCCAGCCGGCGCCGGCGCCGCGCTTCTCGCGCAGCGCGGCAGCGCCCCCGATGCCGCCCACGGCGCCAGGCGCGGCGACCGATGCGGTGCTCGCGGCGGCCGGCTTCGCGCCCGCCGAGATCGCCGCGCTGCGCGCAGCCGGGGCCGTGCGATAGGCTCTGGTGCGCGGGAAATCCTCCTCGGCGCCAGATCGCTCGACCGATTTCATGGGCGATGTGACGGCTGACACGCCAGGGGGCTGACACGCCAGGGGGCTGACCCGGCGGCCCTGGCCGTCGCGCTGCCCGCGGCTCAGCTGGCCCGGCTCTCCATGACGAATTCGCCCTCGGGCAGCCCGGCGCGCCGCAGCCCATCGGCGATGCATTCCGCGTCCGCGGGGCGCAACGGGGTGGAGCGCAGGTAGGTCTGCACCGAAAGTGCCGGATCGAGGCCGAGCAGGCGGCGGCGCAGGGTCGCGGCTTCCTGGGTCTGCCCGAGATGGCCGAGCGCGGCGAGGCAGGGCAGGCCGGAGGAGACCAGCGGCGGGTTGATGCCGCAGACGCCGCGTCCCGCCGACGCTGCCGCCGCATAATCGTGCTTGAGCAGCGCCAGCAGCACGAACCCAGTGTCGAGCATGAAGGCCAGCGGATGGAGGGGGGCCAGCGTCTTGTAGCGGGCCAGGCGTCGCTCGGCCTCGGCGAGGTCGCCTTGGTAGAGGCAGGCGATGCCGGAGAGATTCCACGCCATCGCATGGTTCGGGTTGCGCCCCAGCGCCCGCTCGTGCAGCGCCATCGCCTCGGGCAGCCGACGCTCGACCAGGGCCCGGACATGGCCTGCGATGGTGAGGCAGGTGGGCTGGTTCGGCTCCAGCATCACCGTGCGTTCGGCGAGCGCGAGGGCATGGCGCGCGGCGCCGGCGCGATCCCTGGCCCAGCCCTGGCTGACCATCATCACTTGCCAGAGAGCGTACCAGGCGTGCGCCTGGGCGCTGTCGGGCGTGCTGGCGATGGCGGCGGCGAGCAGGTCGCCGGCGCGGGTGAGCCCGTCCTGATCGGGGCGCGTGATGAGCGCCACCGCGCGCAGCATCAACGCCCGGCCCGAACTCGCGTGGGCATCGTCCTCGCTGGCATCGCGGGCTTCGGCCATCAGGATTTCGGGCTCGATCTCGGCGGCGGTGCGCGCGGCGATCTCCTCCCCGACGATGAGAGGCTGGGCCACGGGGTAATCGAACCGCCGCGCCCAGATCAGCCGTCCGCCGCCGGCGAGGTCGGCGAGACGCAAGGTGACGCGGATCTGGTCTCCGGCCGGCTGCAGCATGCCGTCGAGCAGGAAGTCGAGGGCGGGACCGGAGTGCGGCACCGCCGTATCGCCGGGGACGAGGTTGAACAGGTCGCAGCGCGCGAGCGAGGTGGTCAGCTCGGTCAGCAGGCCGGCGGCGAAGGAATCGTCGTCGCGGCCGCCGGCGAGACGAAGCGGCAGCACGCCGAGGCGCGGTATTCCGTGCGCTTCGGCGACGCCGACGCGCCTCGGCGCCGCCGGAGCGACGGCGAGCGGCGACGTGGGCTCGAGCCGCAGGGCGCGCACCAGCCGCTGGGTTTCCTCCGCCGGCGTCGCCCCGAGGCGCTCCGACAAGGTGGCCTGGCACTGCTCGAACGCCTCGATGGCGAGGCCGCGCTCGCCGCGTTCGGCATGGCTGCGGATCAGCGCCTGCCACGCTCCCTCGTGCAGCGGATCGATGGTGATGAGCTGCCGTGCCGCGGCTGCCACCCGTTCCGGCGCGTTCTGCGCCAGCAGCACGGCCTCACCCACGCGCCGCGCGGCGCTGCGCAACCGGGTCCGCTCCGTTGTGAGCCAGGAATCGAACGCGGGATCCAGCCCGTCCAACTCGTCGAGCAGGCGGTCGTGCAGGAGGGCGAGCCGGTCCGGCGCATCCGGGCTGGCGTTCATGACGTCCGCCGCGTCCACCCAGACCCGATCGGCGCGCAGGCTGACATGCTCGCGCGAGATCGTCAGCACCTGCTCGGCGGTGTCACCGAGCGCGTTGATGAGGCGGTGAATTTCCTGGCGCAGCGAGGCGCGGGACTGTTCTTCCGGCCGGCGGCTCCAGAGCGTCTCGGCGAGGCGTGTGCGCGAACAGGCGCGCGGCGCCGAGAGCGCGAGCATGGCCAGCAGCGCGCGCGTCTTGCGCCCCGCTGGCAGACGGCTTTGACCGTCCGCATCGAGCACCCTCATGCTCCCGATGAGCCAGAGGCGCAGCACGGGCGCCGTCACGGGGGCGGTCATTGCGGTGTCGGGATCGGCGCGAGGCCGAGTCGGCGCTTCCACCTGATGCAACATGCGGCAATAAAGGCTGAATTCGATTGTTTTCGCAAGAGCCGATGCAACATCCGGTAGCGGCACCTTAGGTTTCTGCCTCCAGGAAAATCTTGGACGCCTGACCGTCCCACACGTCATGGTAGCGCTGAAGCCAGCGTTCGGCCTGCGTTGGGCCGCCCGCCGCGATCTCCTCCAGCGGCGCGAGAAATATACCCTCATCCGCGTCGCGCGGCGAGAGCCGTGCGCGGGCGCGCAGGCCCTCGGCGGCGATGGCGACGACATCGCGCGCGAGATCGCGCAGCGTGCCGCTCCGCCACGGCGTGGCGAGCCCCTGATGCGGCACCAGGGGCCGCAACGCGGCGAACTCGGTCCATGGCCGTTCCGCGACGAGCGCGGCCGCCGCCGCCAGCGCCGCGTCATCGTAGAGCAGTCCGGTCCAGAGCGCCGACTGCGCCAGCATCATCGCCGGCGAGCCGGCGTCCGCGCCGCGCATCTCGAGAAAGCGCTTGAGGCGGACATCAGGGAAGACCGTGGTGATGTGGTCGGCGAAATCCCCCATCGTCGGGGTCTCGCCCGGGTGGCCGGGGAGGCGGCCATCGAGGAAGGCGCGGAAGGACGCCCCGGCGACATCGACGAAGGCGCCGCCGCGCTGGATGAAATACATCGGCACGTCGAGCAGCCACTCGACATAGCGCTCGAAGCCGAAGCCGGGATCGAACATCGCCGCCGGAATGCCGGTGCGGTCCGGATCCGTATCGGTCCAGACCCGCGCGCGATTGGAGAGCAGGCCGGTCGGCCGGCCCTCGATGAAGGGCGAGTTGGCGAACAGCGCCGTGGCCAGCGGCTGCAGCGCGAGGCCGACGCGCAGCTTGCGCACCATGTCGGCCTCCGAGGCGAAGTCCAGATTGACCTGCACGGTGCAGGTGCGCAGCATCATGTCGAGCCCCAGACGGCCCTTGAGCGGCATGTAGCGGCGCATGATGGCGTAGCGGCTCTTCGGCATCCAGGGCATGGCGTCGCGGGTCGCGAAGGGATGGAAGCCGAGCGGGGCGAAGCCGAGGCCGAGCGGCGCGGCGACGGCGCGGGTCTCGGCGAAGAAGGAGTCGAACTCCTCCGCGGTGTCGTGCAGCGTCGGCATCAGCCCGCCGGAGAGCTCGAGCTGCCCGCCCGGCTCGAGCGAGACCGCCGCGCCGGCGCGCGCCGACGTGCCCTTGAGGCCGATCAGCCGGCCCTGGTCGAGGATCGGCTCCCAGCCGTTCGCCGCCAGTCCTTCGAGCATGGCGCGGATCCCGTCCGGCTCGTAGGGCGGCGGCGAGAGATCGGTGCGGCGGAAGCCGAAGCGCTCATGCTCGGTGCCGATCCGCCACGCCTCACGCGGCTTGCAGCCCGCCTCGAGATACTCGGCAAGCTGGCGCCGGCTGGTGATCGGAGTGTCGTCGGCTTCGCCCGGATTGGACATCTGGCTCTGGGTCTCGCGGTCAGTTGGTTGGGGATGACGCCGCAAGCAGCGCCAACCCCGCGATGGCAGCGGTCTCCGCGCGCAGGATGCGGGGGCCGAGCGAGGCGCTTTCAACAAAGGGGTGCGCGCGCAGCGCGTCAAGCTCCGCCGGTGTGAAACCGCCCTCCGGTCCAACCAGGAGCCCGGCCGGAGCGGCGCCGGCCGGGGCTGGCGCCGGTGCCGCGGCCCGCTCCACCGCGGCGGTCAGGCGACGCCCGGCCGGCCACGTGCGGAGCAGATCCGCCAATGTCTGGGGCGGCGCGATCTCGGGTACACTCAGCCGCTCGCTCTGCTCCGCCGCCTCGATGGCGATGGCGCGCAGCCGGTCGAGATTGGTCCGCTCGGCGATCGATCGCGCCGTGATCACCGGCAGCAGCCGGGCCACGCCGAGCTCGGTCGCCTTCTGCACCACCAGATCGACGGCGTGTCGCTTGAGCAGGGCGAAGGCCAGCCAAATGTCCGGCTCCGCCGCCTGCGGCCTGAGCTGACGGCGCACCTGCAGCCGGCCCGCGCCGCGGGCGAGGGCCACGATCTCCGCCGCCCACTCGCCATCGCGGCCGTTGAACAGATGCACCTCGCCCCCGGCGCCGCGCCGCATCACCGTGCCGAGATAGTGCGCCTGGGTCGCGTCGAGCGGCAGCTCGGCGCCGGCGGAGAAAGGTGCCGGCATGAACAGGCGGACGGGGGAGGCCATGGCGTTTGAGCGGTCGAGCCTTCGGCGTCCTGAGGTTCAGGACTTCGGCTCGAATATCACCCGCTTTGTCGGCTCGACCAAGTCGGTGACGGTGCCGACGCCGCTGGTCGCCTCGTCGCTGCGGCCGACAGCGAGGATGGCGGGGTTGGACGGCAGAAACGCGGCGCGGGCCGGGCAGGCGGTCTTGCCGGCGATGTTGCCGGCGGCGACCGAGAGGACAATCTCCTGCGATGCCTCGACCGCGGCGCGGCACAGGGGGCAGGTGCCGTCGCAGCCGAGCACCAGCCATTTATGGTTATAGACGCCGAGGCTGATATTGGCGGTGGTGATGCGCGCCGTGCCGCGGCGGTTGAAATCCCGCATCCAGCCGAGCGCGCGGATCAGGTTCTCCTGCGCGCCGCGCCCGTCGGCGCCGACGCATTTCAGGACCACGAATTTGCCGCGCGGCAGCCCGGGCATCATCAGTCGCGCCAGCAGGGTGACGAGCGTGCCGTGCCCGTTGCGGTCCTCACCGCCCTCGCCGGTGAAATCCACGACCTCGCGCAGGCACGCCTTGAGCAGCGGGTGGTTGGCGAGCACCCCGGTATCGAGGATGGCGATGAGCTGGTTCGGGTCGTGCGGGTATTCGGTGAGGTCCCAGATGAAAGGCCAGACGGCGTCGAAGCGCGCGTCGCTCGCCCCCGGCGCCTGGGAGAGATAGAGCTGGCGCAGCATGTCGCGATAATGCGGCTGCGGCGTGGGCGCGAAGTAGCGGCCGGTGGCGGCATCGAAGAGATCGCCGAGCCGGCCGGTCGGCTCGGAACCCATGATCTCGATCGGGTCGGTATCGACGTTCATGGCGGTTTCCTCCCGTCCCGGCCGGCGAATTCCGGCCGGACCGATCTCAGCCGAGCCGCCACCAGAGCAACGCCACGGCATCGAGCGCGAGCAGTCCGAGCAGCAGCCAGGGGACCAGATCCGCGCCGCGTTCCAGCGGCGTGCGTTCGGTGATGGCGAATACCTGCACGCCGCCGCGCACCTTGCGCGTGGCGATGAAGATCAGGCTGATGCCGAGCGTGGCGATGACCAATCCGGGCCCGGCGGAGCTGACGCTGAGGCCGAGCCCCTTGAACGTCTCCGGGGCCGCGCCGCCGAGGCCGAGCAGGGCCGCGACCGCGCCGAGCAGCGTCAGCAGCATGCCGAGCAGAATCAGGGCGCTGAACAGGACGGACGGGCGCGCTCGCGGCATCGTGGTCCCTCGCCGGCTTCGTTTCGGAGCAGTAGCAGACCGTCGTCGTTGCGGCCAGATCTCGCCGGGCCGGTGATATTGCCCGCGGGCGCGCCGGCGGGCACAACGGGGCGATGCGCGCGCATACTGACATTGTCGCCGGGGGATGGATTGCCCGGCTGCCGCGGCCCTGGGCCCCCTACGCGCTGCTCGCCCGGCTCGACCGGCCGATCGGCGCCTGGCTGCTGTTCCTGCCCGGCCTGTGGAGCATCCTGCTCGCCCGGCCGCCGGCGGCGCGGAGCGCGTGGCTGATCGTGCTGTTCGCGCTCGGCTCGGTGCTGATGCGCGGCGCCGGCTGCGTCGTGAATGACATGTGGGACCGGGACATGGACCGGCAGGTGACGCGGACCGCCGGCCGTCCGCTCGCCTCCGGCGCGGTGCGCATGCGCGGGGCGGCGGTGTTCCTCGCCGGGCTGCTCGCACTCTCGCTGCTGATCCTGCTGCAGTTGAATATTCTGGCGCAGGGGCTCGGCGTTGCCTCCCTGGTTCTGGTCGCGGTCTATCCGCTGGCCAAGCGCGTCACCTGGTGGCCACAGGCGATGCTCGGCCTCACCTTCGGCTGGGGCGCGCCGATGGGCTACGCCGCCGCCGCCGGACGCGTCGATGCGACCGCGCTGCTGCTCTATGCCGCCGCGATCGCCTGGATTCTCGGCTACGACACGATCTATGCCCATCAGGACCGCGAGGACGACGCGCTGATCGGGGTGCGCTCCACGGCACGGCTGTTCGGCGCGCAGACCCGGCCCTTCCTGGCCGTGTGCTACGGCGCGACGGTGGCGCTGATCGCCGCCGCCGGCTGGCGCGCAGGGCTGGCGGTGCCGTTCTTCGGCCTGCTCGCGCTGCCCGCGGCGCTGCTGGCGTGGCAGGTGCTGCGCATCGACATCGACGACCCGGCGCGCTGCCTGGCGCTGTTCAAGGCCAATCGCGAGGTCGGGCTGGCGATCGGCGCGGCGATCCTCCTCGGCCGGCTGTGACGGATCCGGCCAGCTTCATCGCCGCGCAGACCCGGCTGGCGCGGACGGCGCTGGTGCCGGAGATCGTGCTGCATCTGGCCGATGCGATCACGCCGATCTGGCAGGCGAGCGAGGAGTGGCTGGCCACGCGCAACATCGAGCCGCCGTTCTGGGCTTTCGCCTGGCCGGGCGGGCAGGCGCTGGCACGGTATGTGCTCGATCATCCAGGCCTCGTCGCCGGGCGGCGCGTGCTGGACTTCGCCGCCGGCTGCGGCCTCGCTGCGATCGCCTGCGCGCAGGCCGGCGCGGCGCGCGTCGAGGCCGCCGAGATCGATCCGCTCGCCGCCGCGGCGATCGCGCTCAACGCGGCGGCGAACGGCGCTGCCGTCGAGGTGATCGCGGCCGATCTGGTCGGCACACCGTGCCGCTGGGACATCGTACTCTGCGGCGATGTCTGCTACGAGGCGCCGATGACGCGCCATATCCTGCCCTGGCTGCGCTGCCTGGCCGGAACCGCGGAGGTATGGATCGCCGATCCGGGCCGTGCCTACCTGCCGGCGGAGGGGCTGGTGGCGCTGGCGCGCATCGCGGTGGCGACGACGACCGAGCTCGAGGACCGCACCGAGCGGACGGTGACATTGTTTCGCCTCCAGCCCACTGCTTGACGCGCGCCGCCGCTTGCGCCCAGAAGCAGGCGAGTCCGGCACAGCCGGACGGCGACAAGCCGGGCGGCAGGGAGGAAGCATGGAACGCTGCGTGATAACCCGTCGTGGGCTGTTATCCCGTGGCAGCCTGGGTGCTGCGTCGATGGCGCTGCCGTTCATTCGCTCGGCGCGAGCGGCGGACGCTGTGCATATCCGCTGCTCGCTCGACACCGCGCCCTCGCATCTGCGCAACGTCACCGTCGCCGCCTACCTGAAGGCGCTGGAGGCGCGGTCCGGCGGGCGCATCACCACCGAGCTGTTTTCCTCCGGGCAGCTTTTCCCCGATCTCGACGTTGCCAAGGCGCTGGTGCAGGGGCAGGTGGAAATGGCCTGTCCCGGGGCCTGGACGCTGACCGGCTTCATCCCCGACGCCGACCTGTTCCAGCTCCCGGCGATGTACGGTCAGCCGATCGAGGTCGTGAACCGCGTCATCGACGGCGCCGCAGGGGCCGCCGTCGCGGGCAAGATCGAGCAACGGCTGAAGGCGCACGTGCTCGGCAAGTGGCTGGATCTCGGCTACCAGAACTGGTACAGCGCGACCCGGCCGCTGCACTCCCTCGCCGACCTCAAGGGCATGAAGATCCGCAATCCCGGCGGAGCGGGGCTGGCCTGGCGGACGCGGTTCTGGGGTGGCATTCCCAACACCACCGCCTGGCCGAACGTCCCGCTCGCCCTCTCCCAGGGCACGTTCGACGGGCTGATCAGCACCGACGAGAGCCTGGCCAGCGCCAAGCTGTGGGAGGCGGGGGTGAAATCCTCGCTCGCCGATCATCAGTTCGTCGGTGTGTATATCCCGATGCTGAGCGGCATCTTCTGGAACGGTCTGGCGCCGGACCTGCAGGCGCTGATGAGCGGGCTGTGGGCAGAAAACATCGCCACCTACCGCGCCAACATGCAGGCCGCGCAGCTACGCGCGCGCGACATCCTGATCGGCCATGGCGTGGCGATCACGGACCCGACGCCGGAGGCCATCCTCGATGCGCGCAAACGCATGGTCGCCGAGCAGGATGCGGTCGCGAAGCTGCTGAAAATCTCGCCCGAGGTGGTACGCCAGGTGGCCCAGGATGCGCTGGGCTGACATCGGCCGCGCCGTCACCTGGATCGAGCGCGGGGTGGTCGGGTTGCTCGGGCTGGCGGCGCTGCTGGCCGGCACCGCGCAGGTGCTGGGCCGCTACGTCGATCCCGCGCATGCGATCTCCTGGGCGGAGGAGGCGATCGTCTATCTCCTCGTCTGGGCGGTGCTGCTGACCGGCAGCGATCTGGTGCGGACGGACGGGCATGTGCGCCCGGACCTGGTGCTGCGGCTGCTCCCCGTCTCCGGGCAGCGGATCGCCGAGATCGTCAACTGCCTCGTCGCCATCGGCTTCTGCGGCGCGCTCGCCTGGTATGGCGCCAGCATCGTCGCCGGATCCTACCAGCTCGATGAGCGCAGCTCGACGGATCTGCAGTTCCCGATGTGGCTCTACTATCTCGCCCTGCCGGTGGGCAGCGGGCTGATGGCGCTGCGCTACGTGATCCGCCTCGGGCGCTATCTCTTTGCCTTCGATCCGGCGCGCATGACCATCGGCCACCGTGCCGCGCACGAGCTCGAGGGGCTGCACGACGCGCCGCCCGCTTCGTGATCGCGCGCTGACCGCCGTCCGTCGCGATGGGAGCCGTTCTCTTCCTGGTGCTGTTCTTCGGCCTGCTGGCGCTGGGAATGCCGATCTTCCTGGTGCTCGGGGTCTGCGCCGGGGTGCTGTACTGGGTCTCCGGCCAGCCGCTGATCGGCGAGGCGCAGGTCATCATCGACCATCTGAACTCGCCGACCCTGATGGCGCTGCCGCTGTTCGTCATGGCCGCCTCGTTCATGCGCCGTGGCGGCGTGGCGCGGGCGCTGGTCGATGTCGCCAGCGCCTGGCTCGGCGGCGTGCGCGGCTCGCTCGGGCTGGTGACGGTGGTGGCCTGCACGCTGTTCGCGGCGATCTGCGGCTCTTCGGTGGCGACGGCACTGGCGATGGGCACGATCCTGCTGCCGGCGATGCTGGAGCGTGGCTATCCGCGGTCTTTCGCGCTCGGCGTGATCGGCGCCTCCGGCACCATCGGCATCGTCATTCCGCCGTCGCTGGCGCTGATCCTCTACGGCATCGTCGCCGAGCAGTCGGTGCCGCGGCTGTTTCTCGCCGGCATCCTGCCCGGGCTGCTGCAGGCCGCGGCGTTCTTCCTGTGGGTATGGTTCGACGCGCGGCGGCGGAATTTCCCACGCGAGCCGAGCCTGCCGCTCGCCGCGCGGCTGCGCATAACCTGGCGGGCGGTGCCCGCGCTCTGCGTGCCAATCGTGGTGCTGGTCGGCATCTATGGCGGTCTGGTCACGGTGACGGAGGCGGCGGCGATCGCGGCGGTGGTGGCGCTTCTGGTCAGCCTCGCCGTCTATCGCGGCTTCCGGCTCAGCGAGACGCTTTCGGTGATCGCCGAAGGACTGCGCAGCGCCGCGGTGATCATGCTCATCGTCGCCTGCGCGCTGGCTTTCGGCCATTGGATGACCGAGTCCGGCGTGCCGGCGGCGCTGGTGCGATTCACCGTCGCGCACGGATTTTCCACCTGGCAGTTCCTGCTGGCCATCAACGTGCTGCTGCTGGTGCTGGGCTGCTTCCTGGAGGTGACGGCGACGCTGCTGCTGGTGCTGCCGATCCTGGCGCCGGTGCTCGCCCCGCTCGGCGTGGACCCGGTGCATTTCGCCATCATCTTCACCCACAACATGGAAATCGGGCTGGTGCACCCGCCGGTGGGGCTCAATCTGTTCGTGCTGTCAACGATCTCCGCCGCCCCGGTGGGCGAGGTGATCCGCGGCATCCTGCCGTTCCTGCTGCTGCTGCTGATCGTGCTCGGCATCATCACCTACGTGCCGGTGTTGACGCTCTGGCTGCCGCGGCTGGTGTTCGGGTAGGGCCGGAGCCCGGCGACATCGGCCGATGCGTCGATCCGCGCGGTCCGATGTACCGCGTCGGGCATCGTCCTGTTCAAGGTTCACGGTCAGTCGACGGCTGGCGCCGGCGGCACCGAGCGCAAACCACGCCGCTGCCTCCCCGGTGCGCCGGATCCTGCGCAACCGCGGCCGGACCTCCGCGTCCGACCGTCTGCCGAAAGAGGGTTCACCATGGGCGCCGGTGCCCGGACCCGGCGGACGGGTTGGATCAAATTACAGCCGCGGGACGACCCTGACGATCGGGACCCGGCAGCCCTCTCTCGACCATGCGCGACTATTTCTGTTTGTTTGAGACTTTCAATATCGCAGCTTGAAATTGTTCTTTTGCCGCCGAAACGTCGCTTTCTACGGCTTGAAAATCACCCATTGCGACCGTTAGAGAATTGCTCAATTCGCCACCGTAAGAGCCAACAAAAATCGAAGTGGATATCATGAAATCAACACCATTCTGAAGTCCCGCAGGAGCAAATGCTTGCATATGTTGGTTGTCGATCTCTTTCAGGTCATAATTCTTATGTTGATACGTGTTGGGGGAACCGAAAGACGGACAAAAATTCGTTGGACATTTCAGGTCAGATTTATCACCGTATAGCCACGTCGAAGCGTAGTAGTATGCGGAACCGCCCGCTCCACCGCTTAAGGCAGCATCTGGAGCCGAAGGTGTTCCGTATTGTTTGACAAGATCTGCCTTGAGTGCGCTCCGGAGCGGCTGCTTCTGCGGACCGTCAGTCCGGAAAGTGATCGCACGATACATAGATGAGAGGGTATTTCCAGTAACTGGACTATTAAAATACAGTATGAAGTCATGATCAGTGCCGCTTCCATATTCAATTTGCGCTATGAATTCCTGAGACTGTGCTGTGATGCCATTGAATGTATAGGAACAATTTATTTTGGTCTCCAAAGGCTTGCCTAAATTGTTTTTGGCAGCGATGGCCTCGACTTGCGCCACGGTCATTCCGGTTTGGATGCCTAGGATGCCGAGGCTTACTCCGGGGTAAGAACGGATGATCGGCTTGACCGTTTGCACGAGCGAGACTGCGAGTTGTTGCGCCTGAGCTCGGGTCCCGGGCATCAGGATGGTCAGTGCGACCAAGGAACCTGGAACGATGCGTATCGCTTTCATAACGTTTTCTTCTCCGCAACCAGGACCGTATCGATAGGCCGCTTCGTCAGACCGGGCAAGCAGATCCTTAGTTCTTTACACAAGCTTCCCTATGAATGGCCACCAGCCGACGGTCCAGGAGATCATCGCTCCGCCGGACATCACTCCGTTCACAGCTGAAGGTCCGCCACTGGCAGGCGACGCCGCCGCCCGTCAGCGCGGGTTCGCAGCCCGGCCCACGTGGTCCAGAAGAGCGTCGAGATGCGCCTGCCATTCGGGGCGGAAGGGTTCGGCGGCGATTCCGGCGCGGGCGGGGGCGATCGCTTCGTCGTGGCGCCCGAGCGCGACGAGGGCGTGGCTGAAGGACATCTGCGTATGCGCCGCGTCCGGGTCCAGCACGAGGGAGTCGGCGAAGGCCGACGCGGCCTCCTCCCCGCGGCCGAGCCGGGCCAACACGTGCCCGAGCGAACTGCGGATCGCCGGGTCGTCCGGCGCCAGGGCCACCGCCTGCCGCACCGCCGCTTCGGCCTCGCCGGACCGACCAAGGCGGCCGAGCACGTGGGCGAGGCTGGCGAAGGCCGCACCGCAGCGCGGCGAGCGCTGGACGCCCTCGCCGAGGCGGGCGAGGGCGTCCTCGTCGCGGCCCGTCTCGGCCAGCGCGATGCCCTCGTGGGCGATCTCGTCCCACTGGTAGTCCATGTATCGGCGATAATACTCGGCGGCGCTGAACCAGCCGCTGCGCAGGTGGCGGTAGCGGTCGGTCTCGCGCCAGAAGCGCAGGCCGAAATGGCGCGCGACGGCGGGATGGATCGGCGATTCCTCGAGCGGGAACGGCGTCCGGCTCAGCATGCTCCGCACCCGCGCCATGTCCGCCGAGCTGGCGCCGAGGCGCTCGTAGACCTGGCAAGCGAGGTGGAGGAACAGCCCGAGATCGGGATGGTCCGGAGAGACGAACAGACGCTCGTCGCGGAATCGCGTTTCGATGTAATTCGCCGTCTCCATCTCCGCCTGCGCGTCGCGGTCGCGCTGGCGGTCGATGATCATTTCGTAGCGCCGGTCCAGCCGCGCCGTCGTCGCGAGGTCGAGATCGAGATAGCGCGCCGCCGCCTCCGCCGCGCCGACGCCTTGGCTGATCATCCGGTTGAGCACCGAATCGCCGAGCTGGGCCGGCCAGGGCCCCGAGGGCAGGAACCAGGTGGGCGTGTTGCGCGGGTGGGCTTCGTTGAAGTGGGGCCACAGGAAATGCGCCGCCACCCAGGGAAATCGCACCATCCGCACCGAGCGGCCGGGCACCGCGAGCGTGAACCGCTGCTCGAAATCGAACACCTGCTCGACGATGATGTCCGCTTGGCTCAGCGCCGCGCGGTCGGCATCGCTGGGGTCGGTATAGGTCAGGACGTGGCTGGCGACGGCGCCCGTGACCGGAGCGATGCAGCGCTTATAGACCAGGCTCAGCGTTTCGGCCTGGCAGTTGCCGACAAAGACGATGCGGGTCACGGAACGCTCTCCTGGGTCGGGACGGGTGTGGTCTCAGGCCGCATCGCCGGCCGTGGTATAGATATGTTCATGGTCGGGCGCCTCGATGAGTTCGACCATCAGCCGTGTGCGCGAGAGGAAGAACTGGATCGGCCGGCCGCCATAGGCGACCGCCGGCTTCGGCGGCCCGAGGACGAGAAAGCCGAGCGCCTCGAACCGGTCGGCCTCCGCGGCCAGGGAAGTGACGCGGTAGGCGACGTGATTGAGCAGATTCACCCCGCGCGAGAGCGCCGCCGTCACCGGGCTCGCGGCCGAGAGCGGCGTGATCAGCTCGTAGCAGATGCCGGGCGGGCCGCCACGCGCCGGCGCGCGACCGAACTGCACGAAAACGTCATTCACCGGGTCGCGGAAAATCCCGGTCCAGGCGGAGACGCCTAATCCGTCCTGCAGCGTTTCGCGGCCGGCCGCGAGATCGCGGACGACGAAGCCGATATGGTCGAACTGCATCCGCCCACCCCTCTCTCCGCCCCAACCTTGGCCACGCCGGGCCGCCCGGCAAGAGGAAAACGCTGCCGCCATCGGACTGGCGATCGCAAGTTGCAATACCGCATGGACGCCACAACCAGACATCGTTACCATTCCTTCGCCTGTCGCGGCGATGATCGGCCTGGTTCAGGGGAGCCTGCGCGCGCATGGTATCCCCGATCGCAAGCGGTTGCGCCGCGCGGCTGGACGTGCTGTGAGAGCGGCGCAGCGAATGGGTTGAAGGCACGCAGGAATCGCATGCGGGGTGGCGTCGCAAGGCTTGGCCGGATGGGGACGGTTCTGCCACTGGTCTCGCGCATCCTGGCGCGGTGGACCCTGGCCGCTCCGGTGCTGACCATTCTGGCACTCATGTCCGCGCCCGCCCTCGTTCGGGCGCAGCCGGTGCAGGGCGTCTATGTCAGCCTCGGCGCCGGCTATAATTTCCTCGACGATGAGGGCGCGCGGTCGGCGCCCGGGATCGGGCTCGGCGGGTCGAACCTCACCTTCAACGGCGGTGCGGCCATGGTCGGCAGCATCGGCTACGCCTTCGGCAACGGCTTCCGGCTGGAACTCGAGGGCGACGACCTGTTCGGCAACGCCCTGCACGCGCGCACCGGCACGCCGGCGGCGAGCGCTGCCAGCGGCAACCAGTCCACCGCCGGGACGATGCTCAACGCCCTGTTCGATTTCGATATCGGCTCGCGCTACGTGTTTCCCTATGTCGGCGTCGGCGGCGGCTATCAATGGTCGACATGGAACGGCATGCGCACCGTCACGCCCGGCACCGGGGAAACGCTCAGCCTCGGCGGCACCGCCGGCGGCGTGGCCTTCCAGGGCATCGTCGGCATCTCCTTCCCGGTGCCGCATACGCCCGGGCTCTCGGTGACCGCGGAATATCGCTACATGGGCATGCTCGGGCCCGAGGGCTTCCACGCCACCGTGGACCGGCCGGGCGCCGCGACGGCGGCGGGCAATTTCGCCATCATGGAGAATCTCAACCAGTCGGTGCTGCTCGGCATCCGCTATGCGTTCTCGGTGCCGCCGCCGCCCGCCGCGTCCGCGCCGGCCACGCCCTCCGCCGCGGTGCCGGCGCCGGTGCCGGTGCGCACCTATCTCGTCTTCTTCGACTGGGACAGCGCCGATCTCACCGATCGTGCCCGCCAGGTGATCGCGGAGGCGGCGCAGGGCTCGACCCGCGTCCGCACCACCCGGATCGAGGTCAGCGGCTATGCCGACCGGTCCGGCACGGCGCAGTACAACCGCAAGCTCTCGCTGCGGCGCGCCGAGGCGGTGACGGCGGAACTCGTTCGGGACGGCGTGGCGCGTGAGCAGATCGGCGTCTCCGGCTATGGCGACGGCAACCCGCTGGTCCCGACGCCGGCCGGCGTGCGCGAGCCGCAGAACCGGCGCGTCGAGATCGTGCTGAAGTAGGGGCTTTCATCCCGGCCCCGTCGGCGTGATAGGCTTCCCCCGCCGACAGAGGGGGAAACGCGATGAAGGGGCTGATTTTCGCCGGCGATCGAACGGTCGAGCTGATGGATTTTCCGGACCCCACGCCCGGCGCGGGCGAGGTGGTGCTGGAGATGAAGGCCTCCGGCATGTGCGGCAGCGACCTGAAATTCTACCGCACGCCCAAGGGCGCCAATGCCGGCCTCGGCTTCGCCAGCAATGCCGGCCCGGTGATCGCCGGGCACGAGCCGTGCGGGGTCGTCGTCGCCATCGGCCCCGAGGTCGGCCCGCGCGAGGCGCGGATCGGCCAGCGCGTCATGGTGCACCACTATCACGGCTGCGGCGTCTGCGAGCATTGCCGCGGCGGCTGGACGCAGATGTGCGCCGAGACGCCGGATGCGATCTACGGCATCACCGCCCATGGCGGCCACGCGCCCTACATGAAGGTGCCGGCGAGCACGCTCGTCCCGCTGCCGGACGCGCTCTCGTTCGAGACCGGCGCGGCGATCGCCTGCGGCACCGGCACCGCCTATGGCGCGCTGCGGCGCATGGCGCTGTCGGGCAACGACACCATCGCGATCTTCGGCCAGGGCCCGGTCGGGCTCTCGGCGACGCAGTTCGCCGCCGCGATGGGGGCGCGGGTGATCGCCTTCGACATCAGTCCCGAGCGCCTGGCCCGCGCGCGCGCGCTCGGCGCCGAGGAGGTGTTCGACCCGCGCGGCGTCGACCCGGTGGCGGCGATCCGCGAGCTCACCGGCGGGCGCGGGGCGGAGAAGACGCTCGATACCTCGAGCGCGCCGGACGCGCGGGCTGCGGCGGTGCGGGCGACGCGGGCCTGGGGGACATGCTGCCTGGTCGGCGAGGGTGGCGGCATGAGCCTCGATGTCAGCAACGACATCCTGCGCCGGCAGGTGACCATCATCGGCTCGTGGACCTTCTCCACCGTCGGCCTCGCGGAGTGCGCCCGCTTCGTCGCCGAGCGCGCGATCGACGTCGATCACCTGTTCACCCACCGCTGGTCGCTCGCCGAGGGCGAGGCGGCGTACCGGCTGTTCGATACCCAGGCGACCGGCAAAGGGGTGTTCCTGATGTGAGCGGGATGCTCGCCATTCCCTCGCTGCGCGAGCGGGTCTCGCCGGCGGAGTGGGCGACGCGGGTCGATCTCGCGGCGTGCTACCGGCTGGTGGATTTCTACGGCATGACCGACATGATCGCCAACCACATCTCCGCGCGCGTGCCGGGCGAGGAGGGCGCCTTCCTGATCAACGCCTACGGCATTTTCTACGAGGAGATCACCGCCTCCTCGCTGATCAAGCTCGATCTCGACGGCAATGTCCTGCTCGCCCCGGAGATCGGGCTCGGCGTCAACCGCGCCGGCTTCGTCATCCATTCCGCCATCCACCGGGCGCGGCCGGGGGTCGGCTGCGTCATCCATACCCATACCTGGGCCGGCATGGCGCTGTCGGCGCTGCCCTGCGGGCTGTTGCCGCTGACCCAGACGGCGATGCGCTTCGCCCGCGTGCCGCGCCATGCCTATGAGAGCGTGGCCATCGACCTCGAGGAGCAGGCCCGGCTGGTCGCCGATCTCGGCGACGCGGACGTGATGCTGCTGGACAATCACGGCCTTCTCGCGGTCGGGCCGAGCATTCCCGAGGCGTTCAGCAACATCTACCGGCTCGAGCTCGCCGCCCGCACCCAGCTCGCGGCGATGGCCTGCCAGGCCGGGCTGATCACACCGGCGCCGGACGTGATCGCGCGGACCAACCATCTCTATCGTCCGGAGGTCCGCCGCCCCTGGGGCGTGCTGGAATGGCCCGGCCTGCTGCGCCGGCTGGACCGGCGGGACGGGTCGTTCCGGACGTAGGGCGCCACGCGCCAGTGTGGCGTTGTCAGCCTGTTGTCATGGCCCGCGTGATAATATCGCTCATGTACCCATTCGAACCTCGGCGGAGTTCGGGCGTGGCGCGGCTGGTGGCCGCGGCGCCGGCGTGACGGCGCGCTTCATTCTGTCGCTGGACTGCGAGGGCAAGTGGGGCATGGCGGACCGGCTCACGCCAAGCCTCGACCGGGCCCTTTCCGAGGCCAATCTGCGCGCCGCCTACGCCGCCCTGGCCGCCCTGCTCGCCGAGTACGAGATCGCGGCCACCTTCTGCTTCGTCGGCTGCTTCGTCCTGCCCGCCTATGAGTTGCGGCGCCTGCCGCTGCGCGCGATCGCCGCCGAACTGCCATACCTGGTCGGCGCCGTCGAAGGCATCGCGGCGGGCGCGGAGGGCTGGACCGGGGATTGGGCGCTCGATGCCATCGCCCCGCGCCACGAGATCGGCCTGCACGGCGTGACGCACGTGCCCTGGACAAGCATGACCGCGGCGCAGGCGCGGCGGGAGATGGCGCTCGTGCCGCTGCATCCCGGCATGACCTTCGCCTTTCCGCGTAACCGGGTGGCGCATCCGCATATCCTCGAGGAGTTCGATATCCTCGGCTATCGCGCCGCCCCACTGCCGCGCTCGCGTCTGCGCTCGCTCGCCGCGGAATTCGATCTCGGCGCGCAGCCGGATGCCGATGAGCCGATGCGGACGCCGCAGACCATTCCGCCGGGCCACTTCGTCAACTGGCCGAGCGGGCCGCGGCGGCTGGTCCCGCTCGGCCTCACCCGCGCCCGTGCCCGGCTGATGCTGGAGCGCGCCGCCGATGCGTTCGGGGTGGTGCATTACTGGAGCCATCCCGAAAACGTCGCCACGGCGCCGCAGACGCTCGCGGTGCTGCGCGCGATCCTGCAGGAGGTGGCGCGTCTGCGCGACCGGGGGCGGTTGGTGGTGATGACCCAGTCCCAGTACTGCCACGCCCGCGCGCGTGAACACGCCCGGATCCGCGGCGCCGCTGTCGCGCCGCGCGACGGCGTTCTGGCGGCAACGGGCGCGCTCTAGAGTCTCTCAGACGCGGATGGAGGCGCCTGACAGACTCCCCCTCTTTGCTTACGCGTCTGTTTAGCCGGCTACGGTCATTCCACCTGCGCCGGACGGCTGGAACCGTATCACGCGGAGCAACGGATCGCCGATCTGCCGGGGCCGAAACGGCTCGGTCCGATCGGAGGTTGCTCCGGATTTCGTTCCCGATCCGCGCGCGGCACGCATCCGGCGCGCGCGCCCCGTGATCTGGACGGCGCCCGGCGCCTGGGTCACTGTGGGGCCCGAGGGCGACGCCCTGGAGCGCCGCGCGCCGGCGGGACACGGAAGGGAGTTCGGAGGAAATGGCGGAGACGAGGCCGAATGCGGGCACGGCGCAAGCAACGGACGGGCAGGCGGATGGCGCCCTCGACGCGCTGATCATCGGCGCCGGATTCTCCGGCCTCTATCAGCTGTACAGCCTGCGCGATCGTCTCGGCCTCTCGGTGCAGTTGCTGGAGGCTGCGGACGGCGTCGGCGGCACCTGGTACTGGAACCGCTATCCCGGTGCGCGCTGCGATTCCGAAAGCCATTCCTACTGCTACTCCTTTTCCGAGGCGCTGCAGCAGGAATGGACCTGGACGGAGCGCTACCCGGAGCAGCCGGAGATTCTGCGCTACCTCAACTACGTCGCCGACCGGTTCGATCTCCGGCGCAACATCCGCCTCGGCACGCGCGTCGTCGCCGCGCGCTACGATGCGGCGGACAATCGCTGGCACGTGACGACGGAGCGCGGCGAGCATCTCTCCGCCCAGTTCCTCATCACTGCCGTCGGCTGCCTGTCCTCGGCGAATGTGCCGAAGATTCCGGGCCTCGAGGATTTCGCCGGGCGGTGGTACCACACCGGCACATGGCCGCAGGACGGGGTGGATTTTTCCGGCCAGC
This sequence comes from Pseudomonadota bacterium, assembly GCA_021815825.1. Lineage (GTDB taxonomy): Bacteria > Pseudomonadota > Alphaproteobacteria > Acetobacterales > Acetobacteraceae > JAJZVV01. Next base: position 31,305 of record JAKAZO010000005.1, on the reverse strand, counting down.
GCGTCGGGCTGATCGGCACCGGCTCGACGGGGATCCAGGCCGCGCCGGTGATCGCGGAGACCGCGGCGCATCTGACCGTGTTCCAGCGCACCGCGAATTACAGCATCCCGGCCCGCAACGCCCCGCTCACGCCCGAGTTCCAGCGTTATGTGCGCGAGCATTTCGCCGAGATCCGCGCCCTGATGCACAGCACCGCCAACGGTCATCCGTTTCCGGTCTCCGACCGCTCGGCGCTCGCGACCGCGCCGGCGGAGCGCGAGGCGATCTACGAGGCGGCCTGGCAGAAGGGCGGGCTGCAATTCCGCGCCGCGTTCCGCGATCTCCTGGTCGACAAGGCGGCCAACGACACCGCGGCCGACTTCATCCGCCGCAAGATCCGCGCCGTGGTGAAGGACCCGGCGAAGGCCTCGCTCCTCACCGACATCGACCACCCGTTCGCCGCCAAGCGTCCGCCGATCGACAGTTTCTACTTCGAGACCTTCAACCGCGAGAACGTCGCCCTGGTCGATCTCCGCGCCGCGCCGATCGAGCGTATCACGGCGCGCGGCGTGCGCACGCGCGAGGCGGAATATCCGCTCGACATCATCGTCTTCGCCACCGGCTTCGACGCCATGACCGGCGCCCTGCTCGGCCTCGGCATCACCGGGCGCGACGGCGTGAGCCTGCGCGAGCATTGGAGCGCCGGGCCGCGCAGCTACCTCGGCCTGCAGACCAACGGGTTTCCGAACCTGTTCACCGTCACCGGGCCGGGCAGCCCGTCGGTGCTGTGCAACATGCCGGTGCCGATCGAGCAGCATGTGGACTGGATCACCGACTGCATCGCCCATCTGCGCACCCGCGGCCGGAGCCGCATCGAGCCGACGAAGGAGGCGGTCGACGGCTGGGTGGACCATGTGAACGCCGCGGCGAACGCCACGCTGCTGCCGCAGGCGGGCCATTCCTGGTACCTCGGCGCCAACGTCCCCGGCAAACCGCGCGTGTTCATGCCGTATGCCGGCGGCATGGCGCAGTACCGTGAGATCTGCGACGGCGTGGCGGCGCGGGGCTACGCCGGGTTCGTCCTGAGCTGAAGCGCGCGGCTCAGCCCGCGCGCTCGCGCTCCAGCCACAAGCTGATCCGCCCCGTCGCCTCGCGCAGCGCTTCCAGGCTCGCAGCGTAGGAAATCCGCAGATGCCCATCGCCGAAGGCGCCGAAGCTGGTGCCGGAGACGGTGGCGACGCCGGCCTCGTTCAGCAGCCGCGTCTGCAGGGTCCGCGAATCGAAGCCGGTGCCGGTGATGTTGGGGAAGGCATAGAACGCCCCACCCGGCGTGGCGCAGCGGAACCCGGGCAGCGCGTTCAGCGCCGGCACGATATAGGCCCGGCGCTCGGCGAAGGCGGCCATCATCTGCTCGGCCGGCGCGCGCGGCCCGGTCATCGCCGCGATGCCGGCAAACTGCGCCGCGGCGTTGACGCAGGAATGCGAGTTGATCGCCAGCCGCTCGGCGTAGGGAAACAGCGCCGCCGGCCAGACGCCGAAGCCCAGCCGCCAGCCGGTCATCGCGTAGGTCTTGCTCCAGCCATCGAGCAGGATCAGCCGGTCCTCGAGCTCGGGATAGGTCGTCAGGCTGACATGGGTGCCCTCGTAGACCATCTCGCCGTAGATCTCGTCGGACAGGATCGCCACGTCCGGATGGCGCGCGAGGCCGGCGACCAGCCGGTCCAGCTCCCGCTTCGGCACCACGCCGCCGGTCGGGTTGGCCGGGCTGTTGAGAATGATGAGCCGGGTGCGCGGTGTGATCAGCGCCAGCACCTCATCGGCGTCGAAGGAGAACCCCCTGCTTTCGTGCAGCCGGATCGGCACCGGCGTGGCGCCGGAATAGCGGATCACGCTTTCGTAGATCGGGAAGCCGGGGTTGGGATAGAGAATCTCCGTGCCGGGCTCGCCGAACATCGAGATGGCGAAGAACATCGTCACCTTCCCGCCGGGCACGATGAGCACGCGGTCGGGCGAGATCGTCACGCCATGGCGGCGGTGCAGGTCGGAGACCACCGCCTCGCGCAGCGGCAGGATTCCGTTCGCCGGCGTGTAGCCGTGATGGCCGTCGGCCAGCGCCTTCCGGCCCGCCTCGACGATGTGCGCCGGCGTGGAAAAGTCCGGCTGGCCGATGCCGAGATTGATGATGCTCTTCCCCTCCCGCTGCAGCGCCTGCGCCCGCGCGAGGACCTCGAACGCGGACTCGGTGCCGAGCTGGCTCATGCGTGCGGCGAGGATCGGCATGGGCGTTTTCCTTCCCTTCAGGACAGTTGCGCCAGCGCATGGTGGGGGCGGCGCGCCGGTGCCCGCGGCATCCTCCTAGAGCATTCTGGCCGGGATGGGAATCGCTCGGGCGCCGACCCGAAGGCCAGCTCTACTCGAAGGCCAGCCGCGTCGCGCGGCTGCGGGCCCGCTGCCAGGCCACCAGCGCCAGCGCCACGGCGACGCCGGGCATGACCCCGGCGTTCAGCGCCAGCCAGCCGGCGTAGCGGTGCAGCACGCCCGAGAGCAGGGCGGTACAGGTGACGGTACCGAAGACGAGAAAATCGTTCGCCGCCTGCGCGCGGACCCGTTCCTCCGGCGCGTGCGCGAGGGAGAGCAGGGCGGTGGCGCCGACGAACATGAAGTTCCAGCCGATCCCGAGCAGCACCAGCTCGACCACGAACACATCGTAGCCGTTCCCCGCCCACGCGGTCGCCGCGCAGAGCAGGATCAGCACTCCGCCCGCCGTCACCACCGGGCGCGGGCCATGGCGGGCGATGAGCGGGCCGGTGATGAAGCCGGGCGCATACATCGCGATCGAGTGCCAGCGGATCACGTTCACGGCGTCGTTGATGCCGAAACCGCACGCCATCATCTGCAGCGGCGTCGAGGTCATGATGAGGTTCATCGAGCCGTAGGCGACGAGTCCGGCAATGACGGCGACGAGGAAGTCCGGCCGCGCGATGATCACCGCGAGCGGCGTCGGCGCCGCGGGGCGCGGCGGCGGCGGCGGCAGGCGGGCCAGGCTCAGCAGCAGCATCGTCACCAGCGGCGGGATCGCCAGCACGAGATAGGTGCCGAGGAACAGCAGCGGCGGGGCCAGGGCCTTGGTGTCCTTGACCAGTTCCGGGCCGATGATGGCCGCGAGGATGCCGCCGGCCATCACCAGCGCGATGGCGCGCGGCCGCGCCGCCGGCGCGGCCACCTCGGCGGCGGCGAAGCGGTAGTGCTGGGCGATGCCGAAGGCCAGTCCCGCCGGCACCGAGCCCACGCAGTAGAGGATGAAATCGGCGCGCCAGACGGCGACGGCGAATACCAGGCTGGCGGTCAGCGCCGAGCCCGCCCCGAGCAGGAACCCCGGTCGGCGCCCGAGCCGCGTGAACACCGCGCCGGCCGGGATCGAGGCCGACATCATCGCCGCCATCTGCACCGCGTACGGCACCGTGGCGAGCGCCTTGTCAGGGGCGAGGCTGTAGCCGATCAACGCGCTCATCGCCGCCTGGCCGATGACGGCGAGGTTGGTCAGCGCCTGACAGAAGAACAGCAGCCAGACCGCAAGCGTCATCAGACCCGCATCATCATCAGAAATGGCTCCAGCCGCCGTGGTCGAGCATCATCACCCCGCCGGCTTCGTCGCGCACGCGCACCGCGGCGGCGCCGGGCACGAAGCGGCCGATGCGCGTCCGCGGCACGGTCGTGGAAAGACCGGCGAAAGCCGGTTCGTGTTCAGGTGGCACGGCCATCAGCACTTCGTAATCATCCCCTCCCGTCAGGCAGGTGGCGAGCCAGGCCGGCCCGGCTGCCCGTGCCGCCGCCGAGCGCGGCACCAGCGCCGCCTCGATCTCGGCGCCGACCCCGCCGTTGTTCACCCCGCCGGCGCGGCAGAGATGACCGAGATCCTGCACCAGCCCGTCGGAGACGTCGAGACAGGCGGCGACGAGGTCGGCTCGCACCAGCCCGAGCCGCGGCTCCGGCAGATGATAGCGCGCGGCGAGCGCCCCGGTCGGGTCCGCCAGCCGGCCCTGCAGCGCCGCCAGCCCGAGCGCGGCATCCCCGATCGTGCCGCTGACCCAGATCCCGTATCCGGCCCGCGCGCCGGTCCGGTGCACCGCTTTGCCCGAGGCGACGGTGCCGAGAATGGTCAGCGAGAGCGTGATCGGCCCCGGTGTCGAGGTGGTGTCGCCGCCGAAGAGGCCGATCCCATAGCGCGCCTGGTCCGCCGCGAGCCCGGCGGCGAAGGCGGCGAACCAGGCATCCGGCGTGGCGCGCGGCGCGGCCAGCGTCAGCAGATAGCCGAGCGGCGCGGCGCCCTTGGCGGCGAGGTCCGAGAGGTTGACCCGCAGCAGCTTGCGCGCGACCAGCTCCGGCGGGTCGGCGGGAAGGAAATGGACGCCTTCGACCATGGCATCCGCAGACAGCACGAGCTCGTGCCCAGGCGGCGGGGTGAGAAAGGCGGCGTCGTCGCCGAGACCGAGCGCCTCGGGGGCGGCGAGCGGGCGGAAATGCCGCGCGATCAGCGCAAACTCGCCCGGCAGCTCGCTCAACGCCGGTCCCCGGGCGGGCGCGGGGAGCAGGACGCGGCGCCGAAGACGCAGAACCGGGCGCAATGGGGATGGTTCATGGTCACCGGGCGCGCCGCCTCGGCCAGGCTGCCGCCGAGATCGAAGCCGGGCGCGTAGGGTTGCAGCGTGCAGGCGGTGACCCGTGGCGCCGCCTCGCCCTTGCGGTGGACGACCATGCGCGAGGTCGCGCACATCACCTCGCGGCCCCGGCTGTGCAGCGCCTGCCAGCTCGTCTCGCTGATCTCGGGCGGGTCCGAGGGGTCGTCGAGCTCGGGGAACAGCACGAGCTGTGCCGGGTCCCACGCGTCGATGGCGAGCGAGCGCGCCTGGAACAGCGCGGCGAAGCCGGCGCGGAACTCCGCTTCCGGCACGCCCGCATCGAAGCGCGCGGCGATGCTCGTGGGGATGCCGGTCTCCACGAGCCAGGCGATGCCGCCGAGCGCGGGGGCGAAGGTGCCGGCCCCGCGGATCCGTTCGTGGGCTTCCGGCGTGTGGTGATCGAGCGAGACCCGCAGCGCGAGACGGCCGGGATGGGCTTCGTGCAGCCGCGCCAGCGCGGCGCGGTGGCGCTGCATCGGGCGCAGCGCGTTGGTCAGCACCAGGGCGTGATAGCCGTGCTCCAGCGCCGCCGCGATCATGCCCGGCACCGCCGCGTTCATGAACGGCTCGCCGCCGGTGAAGCCGATCTCGCGGAGCTCGGGATGCGCGTGGGCGGCTTCCTGCAGGAAGCGGTCGAAATCCGCGCGCGCGAGATAGACCAGCCGGTCGTTGCGCGGCGTGCTTTCGATGTAGCAGCCGGTGCAGGCGATGTTGCAGAGGGTGCCGGTGTTGAACCAGAGCGTGCTCAGCCCTTCCAGCCCGACCCGCGCGTGCGGCTCGCCCGGCGCGGTCGTGGTAGGACTCGCGAAGCGCGCCCGCCTCGGCGCGGGTAAGGCGGGTGCGTCCCGGCTCCAGAGTTCGGCCGCGGCGGCGAGCGCTCGCCCGGTGCTGGCCTGTTCCTCGGCGGGCAGCACGTCGAAGCTCGGCCAGATGCCACTCTCCATGGTCGCCGCGTAGTCCGGCGGCAGCCCGGCCGAGCGCATCGCCGCGGCGGCGGCACGGTGATCGTAGTCGAGCGGGCAGTGGCGGATCTCGATGTCCGCGCCGCGCGGCGTCAGCAGGCTGAACCAGACGCGGGGCGTGCCATCATTGGCGGGCAGGCCGATCGCCCCGGAATTGTGCCACAGGCGCGCCCCGACCCGGCGGGTGAAGGGGAGGCCGCAATGCCCGCCGATCACGCCATCCGCCCCGGCCAGCGCCAGCTCGGCGGCCAGCGCGGCGTCCGGCATGGAGGCGAAGACGAAGCGGTTGATCAGGCTCGGCGCACCATGGACCACGGCGAAGCGGTGCCCGGCCAGTACGAGATCGATGCGCCGCGGCAGCGTCGCCATCCAGCGGCGGTCGTCCGCATCGATCTCTTGCGACGTATAGGTGAACCAGGCGGCGGAGAGGCGCTCGCAGGCGGTGCCAGGGGCGAAGCCGCAGCCGCAATCGCCGGCCTCCTGCGCCAGGGACTCCTCGCAATTGCCCATCACGGTGGCGAGGCCGGCGGCGCGGATCAGCGCCACCGTCGCGCGCGGGTCGGCGCCGTAGGCGACGACGTCGCCGGTGCAGATCATGCGTTCGGGCGGAATCCGGAGCCGCCGCGCTTCGGCCAGAAGCGCCTCGGTCGCCTGGAGATTGCTGTAGCAGCCGCCGAACACCAGGACCGGCCCGTCGGCGAGGATGGTCGGCGGGGCAGGGGTCTCGGACCGGGCATGATCAAGCATGAGAAACGGCCTCGTCCGGGGCGATGCGCTCGAGGGCCAGCCCGCTGGCCTCGACCCCGCCCAGCCAGCGCCAGACCAGCATCGCCGTGCCGCCGAGGACCCAGAATCCGGCCAGCAGCACCAGCGCGGCCCGCATGCTCCAGGCACCGACATAGCCGACCAGGAAGGGCGACATCATCGCGCCGATCCGCCCCACGGCGACGCTGGCGCCGATGCCGGTCGCGCGCAGCGCGGTCGGAAACAGCTCCGAGAACGTCGGGTAGGCGGCAATCCAGCTGCCGGTGGCCAGCAGATTGACCAGGGCGAACCCGAGCATCAGCACGCCGCTGCCGAGGTCGGTGACGAGGGCCATGGCGACGGTGCCGAGGGCGGTGGCGAAGTAGAACAGCGAGACGGTCGCAGCGCGGCCCCAGCGGTCGAGCAGCAGCGAGGCGGCGAGGCCACCGAGCAGGGCACCGATGCTGCCGCCGAGATAGAACAGCGGCAACTGCGCGGGTCCCAGCTTGAGCGCCGGCAGCACCACCAGGGGCAGGAACGCGAACAGCCCGTAATATCCCGATGCCTCGGCGAAATCGAGCATGGCGCCGAGCAGCAGGCGGGCCGGATAGTCCCGCAGCAGGGTCTTCAGCTGTCCGCCCGTCGGGCGCACGCGGCGGGCGACCGACGCCGGGTCCGCCGCCGGCGGGCTGGTCACACCGGCGGCGATGCGATCGACGATGGCCAGCGCCTCCCCGGCACGGCCGGACGCCTCCAGCCAGCGCGGGCTTTCGGGCAGATGGCGGCGGAACCAGGCCGAGGACAGCGCGATCACACCGCCGAAGCCGAACACGACGCGCCAGCCGAGATCGGCTGGCAGCGCGGAGAGCACGAGCCAGGACAGCAGCGCGGCGGCGAGGCTGCCGATCGGCCAGAAATTCAGCACCAGCGCGGTGGCGCGGCCCCGGGCGCGGCTCGGCACGAGCTCGGCGATGGCGGCGTTGATCGCCGAATATTCGGCGCCGACGCCGATGCCCGCGAGCAGGCGCAGGATCAGCAGGGCTCCGAGGCCGGGGGCGAAGGCGGCGGCGAGGGTGGAGACCCCGTAGAGCACGAGGCTGGCGAGGAAGATGCGCCGCCTTCCATAGCGGTCGGCCAGATAGCCGAACCCGAGCGCCCCGAGCATCAGCCCGGCGAACCAGGCGCCGAGGATGAGCGACATGGCGTTGGCGCCGAGATGGAAGCGTTCGCGCAACGCGCCGAGGACATTGCCGATCAGCGTGACCTCGAAGGCATCCATCGCCCAGCCGACGCCGAAGAGCAGCACGATGATGGTGTGGAAACGGTTCCACTCCATGGTGGACAGACGTTCGACGATCGGGCCCGGGGGCGTCGCGATCTGCGGTGCTGCGGTCATGCGGGCGGCATCCATGTTGGCCTGGCGGCGGCTGCGGGTGGGAAGGGTGGAAGGCACGGCTGCCCCGGCCGCCGATCAACGGGTATATCAGCGGACGGGACCGTGCCAATGCTCGGCATGATTCGGCGGTGCGCGCCAGGTGGCGGGAAGGTTACACCGGGATCCCCGCCATCGGCGGATGGCCGATCAGACCGCGAGGAGACGGGCCTCGGTGCCGGGCTGCAGCGTGTCGGCGAGGCAGGCCTTCAGCGCATCGAGGCAGGTGCCGTCGATCGCCGTCCCGCGCTCCCGGTCCATGATCGCCAGCGCTTCCGCGACCGGCATCGCCGCCCGATAAGGGCGTTCGGCGCTGAGCGCGTCGAAGATGTCCGCGGTGGTGAGGATGCGCGTTTCCAGCGCGATGGCCGCGCCGGCGAGGCGCTTCGGGTAGCCGTTCCCGTCCAGGCGCTCGTGGTGTGCTGCGGCGATCGCGGCCATGTCGCGGAACACGCTGAGACGGCTGAGGATCTCCTCGGTCAGCGCGGCGTGCCGGCGCATCGCGGCCCATTCACCCTCGTCCAGCCGTCCGGGCTTGTCGAGGACGGCGTTGCTCACCCCGAGCTTACCGATATCGTGCAGCAGGCCGGCGCGGCGCAGCCAGCGGCGGCGCGAGCGGGGGAATTGCAGCATCGCCGCGATCGCCTCGGCATACGAGGCGACGCGGCGGCTATGGCCGCTGGTGAAGGAGCTCTTGGCGTCGATGACGTCGGCGAAGGCCTCGGTGATGGCGTCGAGCTGATCCTCGTCGATGGTGATGACGCGGGCCAGCGGCTCGAGGCCGGCGATGCGCACGTCCAGCCCATCCTCGTCGAGCCCGGCCCAGAACCAGTCCTCGCCGGCGAGATCGAGAAGCACTGCCACCAGGCGCGGGTCGAACCAGGTGCCGGCGCGTCGCCGCGCCTCCCGACAGGCGGCGGTGGGACCGCCGACGGCGTGGAAGACGTCCGCCACCTGCGCCAGCAGCGCGATGCGCGCGGCGAGCGGGATCGCGTCCCCGATCAGGCCTTCCGGACGGCCCTTGCCGTTCCAGTGCTCATCGAGCGAGTGGACGCCGGCGGCCACGGCCGGCGGGAAGCCGAGGCGGCGAACGATGTCGGCGCCGCGCTCGCATCGCGTGCGGATCAGCTCCCCGGCATACACGCCGCCATGGCGGGCGATGTCGAGGAAGCGCTTGGCGCGCGCCGTCAGCGCCTCGCCCGGGCCGGCATGGCGCAGCACGAAGCGGGCGAGCTGGCCGTAGCTCTCGGTATCGACACGCTTGAAGCGCTGCTTCACCACCAACTCATCGCCGCCATACAGCTCGAACAGGCGGCTGGCATTGCTGCTGCAGCCGGAATCCTTGAGCAGCAGCGCGTAATAGAGGTCGGAGAGGGCCTGTGGACCGAGTCCAATCCGCCGGCCGATCTGCGTGCCGATCCAGGCGCAGCGCAGGCAATGGCCGCGCGGCTGGCCCTCGGTCAGGTCCAGCGCATAGCTCAGTGTCGCGATCACCTCCGACAGCCGCAGCCGGCCGAGCGCGTGATCGGGCGGGTTGGGGACGGAGAGGGGGGCGGCCATGGCGCGCCAGCCTGGCGCCGGACAGGATAACGGGCGGTTTACGCCTCGTCGTCGATCTCCCGCTCCAGCCGCTCGATGTCGGCGTCGCTGAAGCCGAAATGATGGGCGATTTCGTGCACCAGCACGTTGCGGACCAGGCGGAACAGATCCTCGCCGGTCTCGATCCATTCGAGCAGGATCGGCTCGCGGAAGAGCAGGATCAAGTCCGGCGCGCGGGCGATATCGTCGATGCTGCGCCGGTTCAGCGGCGTGCCGCGATAGAGCCCGGTGAGATCCCATGCGCTCTCGATTCCGAGTTCGTCGAGCGTCGCGTCGTCCGGCATCTCCTCGACCAGGATGCCGACATCCTTCACGTGGCGCGCGAGGCGCGCCGGAATCGCGCCGAGCGCGCGCTCGGCCAGTTCGGCGAGGTCGTCGGCGCTGGGCGGGACGGTGTAGGATGGGCCGGGCATCGGCCCATTCGCCGTCGCCGCGCCGTCGCGGTCAAGCCATCTCTCACGCGCGAGGAGACACCCATGCCGAAACTGACCGAAGGCGCCCGCGCGCAGCTCGCCGCGTCCCTGCCTGGCTGGGCGATGGCCGAAGGGCGCGACGCCATCCGCCGCGCCTTCCGCTTCGCCGATTTCAGCGCCGCCTGGGGCTTCATGAGCCGCGTCGCCCTGCTCGCCGAGCGGATGGACCATCACCCGGAATGGTCCAATGTCTACAATCGGGTCGAAATCCTGCTCACGACCCACGATGCAGGCGGGCTGTCGGAGAAGGATATCGCGCTCGCCCAGGCGATCGACCGGCTGGTGCCGTGAGCGCGGCGGAGGTCGCGGCACAGATTCGCCGAGCCACCGCCAGGCTGTGCGGGCGGCTCGGCTGGGCGGCGCTGCACGAGGTGCGGCTGCCCAATGGCCGGCGAGCCGACCTGCTGGCGCTGCGCGGCGATGGCGGCTTCGTCGTCATCGAGGTGAAGTCCGGCGAGCGGGATTTCCGCGCCGATCAGAAATGGCCCGACTACCGGGAGTTCTGCGACGGGTTCTGCTTCGCCGTGGCGCCGGACTTCCCGCTGGCGCTGCTGCCCGAGAATGCCGGGCTGATTCTGGCCGAGGGCGGCGAGGCGGAGCTGGTGCGCCCGCCGCCGCCGCACGCGCTCGCCCCGGCGCGCCGGCGGACCTTGCTGCACCGCTTCGCCATCCTCGCCGCCGGCCGCCTCGCGGCGCGGGAGGACCCGGCGGGCGCCGCCGAACTCGCCGCCGCGCTGCGGGTGGAATAGTCCGTCCCGCTTGTGCGCACCCCACCTGCGGCGCATGCTTTCGGCGCGTAAACGTCTCGGGGGAGGATGCGATGGCGAGCACGCTGGCTCTGCACGTGAACGGTCGGGAGGTCGAGATCCATGCCGACGATCCCGACATGCCGCTTCTCTATGCGCTGCGCGATGAACTCGGCCTGCACGGCCCGCGCTTCGGCTGCGGCCTTGGCCAGTGCGGTGCCTGCACCGTGCATGTCGATGGCAAGCCGGTGCGCGCGTGCGTCACCCCGCTCTCGGCCTTGTCCGCCGGGCAGAGCGTGCTCACCCTCGAAGGGCTCGGCACGCCGGAGCGGCCGCACAAGATCCAGCAAGCCTTCATCGACGAGCAGGCGGTGCAGTGCGGCTACTGTATCAACGGCATGATCATGCAGTCCGCGGCTCTGCTCGAAACCCAGCCGTCGCCGAGCGAGAGCGACATTCGTGCGGCCCTGGCGCACAATCTCTGCCGCTGCGGCACGCATCAGCGCATCATCCGCGCGGTCGCGCGCGCGGCGCGGACGTGAGGAGGGCGCGATGAACCAGATGCTGTCCCGTCGCAGCCTGCTGCAGGCCGCCGGCGCGCTCGTCGTCTCCTTTACCCTGGTGCCGCGCGGCGCCGAGGCCAAGAGCGTCGCCGCCGACGAGGTCGATGCCTTCCTCGCCATCGACACGCAGGGCCTGGTGACGGTCTATTCCGGCAAGGTCGATCTCGGCACCGGGGTGCGCACCGCGCTGACTCAGATCGCCGCCGAGGAGCTCGATGTTCCGCTGGCCCGGGTCACCGTCATCGAGGGCGACACGGCGCTGACCCCGGATCAGGGGCCGACCTATGGCAGCCTCTCGATCCAGAATGGCGGCATGCAGATCCGCCGTGCCGCGGCCACGGCGCGCGCGGCGCTGCTGCGGCTCGCGGCGACGCGCCTCGGCGTGCCGGAGGCCGATCTGCTCACCGCGGACGGCGCGGTGCGCCCGCGCGCCGGCGGCGAGGGGATCGGCTATGGCGCGCTGATCGGCGCCGGCGGCTTCGCGCTGAAGCTGGACAAGGATGCGCCGGCCAAGAGCCCGGCCAGCTATCGCGTCGTCGGCACATCGGTGGCGCGGCTCGACATTCCCGACAAGGTGACCGGCCGCTTCACGTTCATGCAGGATGTCCGCGTCGAGGGCATGGTCCATGCCCGCGTCGTGCGCCCGCCAGCGCTCGGCGCGACGCTGCTCGAGGTCGACGAGGCGTCGGTGCAGGCCATTCCCGGCATGATCAAGGTCGTGCGCGTCGGCAATTTCCTCGCCGTCGTCGCCGAGAGCGAATGGGGCGCGATCCGCGCCGCGCGGGCCCTGAAGGCGCGCTGGTCGGACTGGGACGGTCTGCCGGAGCAGGCTCGGCTCTGGGAGCATGTGCGCGCCACCAAGGTGGTGAAGGACGACGTCACCAGCAATGTGGGCGATGCGCCGGCCGCGCTCGCCGCGGGCGCGAAGCGCCTCGCCGCCACCTACGACTTCCCGATCCACACGCACGGCTCGATCGGCCCTTCCTGTGCGGTCGCCGAGCTGCGCGACGGGCAGCTGACGGTGTGGACGGCGTCGCAGATGACGCATGCGCTGCGCAAGCAGATCGCCGCCATGCTCGGCATGAAGTCCGATGACGTGCGCTGCATCTATGTCGAGGGCGCCGGCTGCTACGGGCGCAATGGCCACGAGGACGCCGCCGGCGATGCGGCGCTGCTGGCGCGCGAGACGGGACGGCCGGTGCGCGTGCAATGGTCGCGCGCCGACGAGCATGGCTGGGATCCGAAGGGACCGCCGACGCTGATCGATCTCGCAGGCGCGCTCGACGCAGATGGCAGCGTGACCGCCTGGCAGTCGAATTTCTTCATCCCGCAGGGCGCGGCCGGCAACGTGCCGCTGGTGGCGGCCGAGCTCGCCGGGCTGGCGCACGAGACGGCGATGGCGCCGGGCAACATCATCCAGAACTCGGCGCTGCCCTATGCCTTCCCCGCCATCCGCACCGTCTGCCACCGGCTGGAGACGACCCCGTTCCGGCCTTCCTGGATCCGTACGCCGGGGCGGATGCAGAACACCTACGCGAACGAGTGTTTTCTCGACGAACTCGCGGCCGCCGCCGGCGCCGACCCGATCGCGCTGCGGCGGCGATACCTCAAGGATCCGCGCGGCCTCGAGCTGATCGAGCGGCTGGTGGCGCTGTCCAGATGGCAACCGCGTCCCTCGCCGGCGGGAGGCCAGACCGGCGCGGTCCAGCGCGGCCGCGGCGTCTCCTATGTCAAATACGAGCTCGTCCGCACCTATATCGGCGCCGTCGCGGAGGTCGAGGTCGATCGCGCCAGCGGTACGATCCATGTCGCCCGCGTCTTCGTCGCGCATGATTGCGGCCAGATCATCAATCCCGACGGGCTGCGCAACCAGATCGAGGGCAACGTCATCCAGACCGTGAGCCGCGTGCTGAAGGAGGAGCTGACCTTCGACCGCAGCGCGGTGACCAGTCTCGACTGGGCGAGCTACCCGATCCTGACCTTCCCGGAGGCGCCGGAGGTGGTGATCGACCTCATCGACCGGCCGGCGGAGAAGCCCTGGGGCGCGGGCGAGCCCTCGGCGGCGGTGATTCCGGCGGCGATCTCCAACGCCGTGTTCGACGCCACCGGCGTGCGGCTGCGCTCGGTGCCGTATACGCCGGCGCGGGTGAAGGCGGCGCTGGGAACGATTTGAGTTTTCCCAACCTTGCCTCGATACTCGCCTTGCCTGGCGGTGTGCCGGGCGGGACGCAGGGGGAAGGCATGACCGGTGAGGCGCTGGCGCATCCGGATGGGCGGCGCCACCGGATCGTGGTGGTCGGCGGCGGCGCCGCGGGGCTGGAGCTGGTCACGCGCCTCGGTGACCGTGTCGGCCGCGGCGGTGCCGAGGTGACGCTGATCGAAAAGGCGCGCACCCATCTCTGGAAGCCGCTGCTGCACGCGGTCGCCGCGGGCAGCATGGATCCTGGCGAGCATGAGCTGAACTATCTCGCCCAGGCGCACTGGCACCATTTTCGCTACCGCCTCGGCGAGCTCGCCAGCATCGACCGGGTGCGCAAGGAGGTTCTCGTCGCTCCGGCCTATGACGAGGAGGGGCGCCAGATCACCTCCGAGCGCGCCTTCGGCTACGACACGCTCGTCGTCGCCATCGGCAGCGTCACCAACGATTTCGGCACGCCGGGCGTGGCCGAGTACGCGGTGCCGCTGGAGACGCCGGAGCAGGCGGTGCGCTTCAACCGCCGCCTGGTGAATGCCTGCATCCGTGCCCACGCCCAGGAGACGCCGGTGCGGCCGGGCCAGCTCCATGTCGTCGTCATCGGTGCAGGCGCCACCGGTACCGAGCTGGCCGCCGAGCTCCATCGGACCATCCGCGAGGTGGTCGGCTACGGCCTCGACCGCGTCGATCCGCAGCGCGACATCCGCATCATTCTGCTCGAGGCCGCGGACCGCATCCTGCCGGCGCTGCCCGAGCGCATCTCGCTCGCCACCATGCGCCTGCTGGTGGAACTCGGCGTCGAGGTGCGCACCGGGGCGAAGGTGGGCGCGGTGCGCGCCGACGGCGTCAGCCTCGCCGACGGCAGCTTCATTCCCTCGGAGCTCGTCGTCTGGGCCGCCGGCGTGCGCGCGCCGGCGGTGCTGCGTGAGATCGGCGGGCTGGAGACCAACCGGCTCAACCAGCTCGTCGTCACCGAGACGTTGCAGACGACGCGCGACCCCGACATCTTCGCCATCGGCGATTGCGCCGCCTGCCCGCGCCCGGGCTTTCCGACGCCGATTCCCCCCCGCGCCCAGGCAGCGCACCAGCAGGCGGCGCACATGCTGCGCCAGATCCGCCGCCGTCTCGCCGGGCGGGAGGTGGTGCCGTTCGTCTATCGCGATTTCGGCTCGCTCGTCTCGCTCGGGCGCTACAGCACCGTCGGCAGCCTGATGGGGTTCCTGGTCGGGCGCAGCATGTTCATCGAGGGGCTGTTCGCGCGCCTCGTCTACCGGTCCCTCTACATCATGCACGAGGTGGCGCTGTATGGCGCCTGGCGGACGCTGCTCGGGGTGATGGCGCGCGGCCTCTCGCGCCGCGCCGAGCCGGAGGTGAAGCTGCACTGACCGGGCTTGCCGCCGGTCGCGATCCTGGTTCAACCTCTCGGCAGTGACGGGGACGGGCACAAGCCGGCAGGCCCGGAAGGACGCCAAGGAAAGGACCAGGACCATGGATGCCAACGCCCTGCGCGCGATACAGGCGCCGCTGAAGCAACGCTACCGCGAGGATCCCGCCAGCGCCCGGATCCCGGCCCGCGCCGAGGGCCGTATCGAGGCTGGGGAGGTCGCCTGCGTGGTGCGGTCCTGGGCCGGCGAGACCCGGGCCGGACTGCATCAGGCCGCCGGCGGCGACGGCAGCCTGGCCTGTTCGGGGGACATGCTGCTCGAGGCGCTGATCGCCTGTGCCGGTGTCACGCTCAAGGCGGTCGCGACCGCGATGGGGATCGAGCTCCGCGGTGGGCGCATCATCGCTGAAGGTCTGTGGGACGCGCGCGGCACGCTGGCCATCGACCGCACCGCACCGGTGGGGGTGATCGAAATCGCGCTGCGCTTCGAGCTGGATACCGACGCCGCGCCCGAGCAGGTGCGTCGTCTGATCGAAACGACCGAGCGCTATTGCGTCATCTACCAGACGCTGCGCAACCCGCCGCAATTGAGCGTGACGCACCACGTGCTCGCCGCCGGCGCCTGAGCGCCGGCCGTTTCATCGTTGCTTAATCATGCGCGTGCTCGACTGCGCGTGGCGACGCCCGGGGCTCCATGGCCCCGGATCGGGACGGCAAAATGCCTCGATGCGCTGAGAATCGGTTCTGATCGTCCGGACCTATCCGGCAGCAACAGAGGCACACTGACATGACCGACGCGACCCTCCGTATCCTCACCCTCGCCAAGCGCTTGCGCCGCGACGAGCGTGGTGTGACCGCGCTCGAATATGCGCTGATCGCAGCTCTGATCGCCGTCGCTATCGTTGGCGCGCTGGGGACGCTGGGCTCGGATCTCAACACCACCTTCACGAGCATCGGGACGAATCTCTGACCTGGCATGCTGCCAGCTCCTCGGGCGGGGCTGGCCGTCCCGCCTGGGAGCTTGCTATGGTCAGGCTCCAGCTTTCCTTGCGGCGGAGCCTGCCATGGCCGGACTCTATTTCGAGGACCTTCCGGAAGGTCGCCACTTCGTTCACGACATCACCCGTACCGTGACGGAGACCGACAATCTGCTGTTCAGCGCGCTGACGCATAATCCGCAGCCGCTGCATCTCGACGCCGAGTTCTGCAAAGGCACCGAGTTCGGCCAGATTCTCGTGAATTCGATGTTCACCTTCGGCCTGATGGTGGGCGTCTCGGTCGGCGATACCACGCTCGGCACCACCATCGCCAATCTCGGCATGGAGACGGTGCGCTTTCCCTCGCCGGTGTTCATCGGCGATACGCTGCGCACGGAGACCCGCGTCCTCGAGCGGCGCGAGAGCCGCTCGCGCCCCGATGCCGGCATCGTCGTTTTCGAACATCGCTGCATCAACCAGCGTGGCCAGGAGGTTGCCTCCTGCCGGCGCTCGGCGCTGATGAAAAAGCGACCGGCCTGAGGGGGCATCCGATGCCGCTGCGCTCGATGCTGTTCGTTCCCGGCGATGCGGAACGCAAGCTTGCCAAGGGGCGAGCCTCGCCGGCCGATGCGCTGATCCTCGATCTCGAGGACGCGGTGGCGCAGGAGCGGCTGCCTCTGGCGCGGGGGATGGTGCGCGAATTCCTGCTCGCCCATCCGGAGCGTTCGGCCCAGCAACTCTGGGTTCGCATCAACCCGCTCGAAACCGCGCTGGCGCTCGCGGATCTCGCCGCGGTGGTGCCTGGGGCACCGGACGGGATCGTGCTGCCCAAACCCGACGGTGGCGAAGAGATCATTCGTCTCGGACACTATCTCGACGCGCTGGAGACGAGCCTCGGCCTTCCGTTGGGCCGGATCCGGATCGTCCCGGTCGCCACCGAGACGGCGCGGGCGCTGTTCCGCCTCGACACGTACGGCACCTGCGGGCCGCGCCTCGCGGGCATGACCTGGGGTGCGGAGGACCTCGCCGCCGCGCTCGGCGCCAGCAGCAACCGCACCGAGACGGGCGTCTATGATGACGCCTTCCGCCTGGCCCGCACGCTCTGCCTCGCCGCCGCCGTGGCCGCCGGGGTCGAGCCGCTGGATACCGTCTTCACCGATTTTCGCGACCCGGCCGGCCTGGCGCGGGAAGCCCGCGCCGCGCGGCGCAGCGGCTTCACCGGCAAGCTCGCCATCCACCCGGACCAAGTGCCGGTGATCAACGATGCCTTCACGCCGAGTGCGGCGGAGATCGAGCACGCCGAGCAGGTGGTCGCCGCCTTTGCTGCCGCCCCGGGCGCCGGCGTCGTGGGGCTGGCGGGGAAGATGCTCGACATGCCGCACCTGAAGCAGGCGCAGCGCCTGCTCGCACTCGCCCGCCAGGCGGGCATGGTGGCGTAGCGCTGCATCCGATCCGCCAGGCCGTGGCGGATCGGATGGGATTTTCCGCCCAGAGCCAGGCGATTGAGCGTGACGCGCATGGTCCGGCGCGGTTCGCGCCCCGGGCCGCCGCCTTGATCCAGATCAAGGCGCAGTCGCGCTGGAGCCCCTGAATTCCTGCCAGCCGCTGCTGGAAACGGGCTGCGGAGCGGGAGGAACGATGCACAGAGATTCGCCGGCGCCCAGTGCGTCCCGCTGGGCTGCACACCTCGGAACGCTTTTCCTGTGTACGATCCTTGCCGCGTCGGCCGGCCTCCCCGGCAGTGCGCGGGCCGAAGACTCGGCGGTCAATCTCGGGCGGGTCGGAGCCGGCTCCTTCTTCATCACCGGCACGGCCGTGGGCATGACGCCGTATGAGCAGTGGTACACGCCCACGCCGACGCACGGGCACGAGTACCAGAACGAGTACGGCTTCGCGCAGGAATTCGTCCGTGTCGGGCTCGGCTATCACTTCGACAGTGGCGTCACCGCCTATGCCGAGGCGCTCAGCGCGGGCCTGTTCAACCTGCCGACCAATGCCAAGGCGCCTTACCCGCAGGGCGAATCCGGGATCGGCGCGACCTATTACGACGCCAACCGCAGCCGCGATGCGCTCGGCATCTTTCTCAAGCAGGCGTATATTTCACTCGATCCCGCGAAGTTCGGCGGCTTCGGCCTCGTTGCCGGGCGCTATGAGTTCAATGATGGCACCGAGATCATGCCCGATGATCCCGGTCTGCAGTGGTTGGTCCTGAACCGGATCCAGCAGCGCCTGATCGGCTCGCGCTTCGTGCTCGTCGGTGGCCGTTCGCTCGATGGTGCGAAGGTCACCTACGGTGATGCCACGCGCAACGTGACGCTGCTCTACGGCGTGCCCACCCAGGGCGCCTATCTCGTCGACGGCAACAACGAGATCAACGGCGTCGATGTCGCTTATCTCTCTTTCAACGCCGGCCCCCGCGCGCTGCCGGGCTGGCTCTGGGAGCGTGCGCTCGCGCGTCTGTTCCTGATCCATTACGACGACACCCGTGGCATCCTGCTGCCCGATAACCAGAGCCTGGCGCAGCGCATGCAAAGCAACGGGCCGGTGCGGATCACCACGCTCGGCGGCAATTTCCTCAGGGAATTCGCCGCCGGACCGGGCGAGTTCGACCTGCTGCTGTGGGGCGCCACCCAGTTCGGCTCCTGGGGGACCCAGACGCAGAGTTCCTATTCCTACAATGCGGAGATCGGCTACCACTGGCTTGATGGCCCGTGGAAGCCGTGGCTGCGCGGCGGATACACGGTGGCATCGGGGGATCATTCGGCGAACAACAACACCCACAGCACGTTCTTCGAGATACTGCCGACGCCGTGGTATTTCGCCAACTTCGCATTCTACGATATGCAGAACATCAATGACGCGATGCTGGAGCTGCTGACATTCCCAACCGACGCGCTGCAATGGCGCGTCGATCTGCACAACCTGTCGCTGAACTCGAAGCAGGACCTCTGGTATGCCGGCGGGGGCGCGTGGAACAACACGCTGTTCGGGTACCAGCCGCGGCCCAGCCACGGCGCCGGCCAGCTCGCGACCGTTCTCGAGTCCGCAATCACCTGGAAGGTGGCCGAGTCTCTGTCACTGAGCTGGTATCTCGGGCGCAGCTTCGGCGGCAGCGTCGTCGCTGCGAACTACCCCTATGGCAAGCAGGCGAATTTCGGCTTCATGATGGCGATCTGGCGGCTCTGAAGCCCCCCGGCCGGGCGCGGCCGGGGCCCGCGCCGGTCGGTTGAAAAATCGCATGGATCATGGACGGGTTCTGTGCTTGGCTTGCGTGCGAGCCAAGTGGTTCCCGGTTGGGGCCGCTTGCAAAAATGATGGGGGGAAATAAATGTCGAATTCAACGCAAAATTTCGACGCGGTTGTGATCGGCGCCGGGTTTTCGGGTCTGTACATGTTGAAGTCGCTGCGGGACCGGCTGGGCCTCAAGGTCCGTGTCTACGAGGCCGGCGAGACGGTCGGCGGCACCTGGTACTGGAACCGCTATCCCGGCGCACGCTGCGACTCTGATGCCTACATCTATTGCTTCACCTGGGACAAGCAGCTGCTCCAGGAGTGGGAATGGTCGGAGCGCTATCCGGAGCAGCCCGAGATTCTGCGCTATCTCGAGCATGTCGCCAAACGGCATGACCTGAAGCGCGACATCGAGTTCAATACGCGCGTGACCGGCGCCGAGTTCGACGAAAGCGCCAATCTCTGGCGCGTCCACACGGACCGGGGCGGCGATGTCACGGCGCAATACCTGATCGCAGCCGTCGGCAGCCTGTCCACCACGAACATGCCGCAGTTCAAGGGGCTGGAGACGTTCAAGGGCAAGTGGTACCACACCAGCCGCTTCCCGAGCAGCGGCGTCGACTTTACGGCCAAGCGCGTCGCCGTTGTCGGCACCGGCGCCACCGCGGTGCAGGCGATTCCTGAAATCGCGCAGCAGGCGAAGCATCTCACGGTGTTTCAGCGCACCGCGAATTACTGCGTGCCGGCGCGCAACGGCAAGGTGGACCCGGAGATCAATCGGGCGCGGAAGGCCGACTATGACGGCATCGTGCAGCGCATCCGCGACTCGTTCTTCGGCCAGGAACACTATTTCATCCCGAAATCGGCGCTCGAAGCGAGCCCGGAGGAGCGGGAGCGCGAATTCGACCGGATGTGGGATTCGGGCGGCTTCGCCTTCTGGCTGGGCAACTACCAGGACATGTTCTTCAGCCAGGAGGCGAACGATCTCTGCGCCGATTACATCAAGCGCAAGATCCGCAAGACGGTCAAGGACCCGGTGGTGGCCGAGAAGCTCATCCCCAAAGGCTACGCCTACGGCACCAAGCGCCAGCCGCTCGACACGAACTACTACGAGACCTTCAACAAGGACAACGTTCTGCTGGTGGATGCAGCAACCGACGGGGGCATCGAGGAGATCACCGAGACGGGCATCCGCGCCGGCGGCAAGGACTACGAATTCGATATCATCGTCTTTGCAACCGGGTTCGATGCCATGACCGGACCGCTGAAGGCGCTGAACCTGCGCGGCCGCGGCGGCAGGACGCTGGACGAGCAGTGGAAGGATGGCCCGCACACCTATCTCGGCATTTCGGTCGCCGGCTTTCCAAACCTCTTCACCATCACCGGCCCGCAAAGCCCGTCGGTGCTGACGAACATGCCGGTCGCCATCGAACAGCATGTCGAATGGGTCGGTGAGTGCATCGAGGCGATGCGCGCCAACGGCAAGTCGGTCATCGAGGCGTTGCCCGAGGCGCAGGAGAAATGGGTCGCCCACGTCAACGAAGTGGTCAACATGACCCTGATGACCGGGGCCAATTCCTGGTACATGAGCGCGAACATCCCGGGCAAGCCGCGGGCGTTCCTGCCCTATCTCGGACCGGCAGGCGTCGGCGGCTACCGCAAGACGTGCGATGAGGTTGCGGCGAAGAACTATGAGGGGTTCGTGCTGGCCTAGAGCACGGTCCGGCCTGATGGTTCGATCAGGTCGGACGGTCGTGCTCTGGAAACATATCAGTCTGGAGCGACGGGTCTCCGATCCGCCCGGGCCGGAACGGCGCCAGCGGATCGGAGGTTGCTCCAGGTCTGGTTCGGGATACGCTGGCGGGTAGGGGCGTCGTCGCCCGATGCCGTCTGCATCAATCATAAACGGGGGAAACGATGAGCGATAACGCCTACTACTCGCAGGATGCGCACGGTCCATACGAGTTGCACGACATCGGCAATCTCGACTTGGAAGAGGGCGGTACGCTGCGCGGCTGCAAGCTGGCCTACGCGACCTTCGGCACGCTGAACGCGGCCGGCGACAACGCCATCCTGATCCCGACCTGGTATTCCGGTACCAGCAAGATCATGGAACAGGTCTATATCGGCAGCGGCCGCGCGCTCGATCCGGACAAGTATTTCATCATCGTCATCAATCAGATCGGCAGCGGCCTCTCGACATCGCCGCACAACACGCCGGCGCCCGGCGGCGCGGCCAATTTTCCGCACGTGCGCATCGGCGACGACGTACGCGCGCAGCATCGGCTGGTCACGGAGAAATTCGGCATCAAGAGCCTCGCCCTCGTCGTTGGCGGTTCGATGGGTGCCCAGCAGACCTATGAGTGGGCCGTGCGCTATCCGGACATGGTCAAACGCGCGGCGCCGATCGCCGGAACGGCAAGGAACACCGTGCACGACTTCCTCTTCACCGAAACCCTGGTCGAGGCGATCACGTCGGATCCAGGATTCAACAAGGGCTTCTACGCGTCGCCGGCGGATGTGCGCGAGGGGATGCTGCGCCACGCCAAGATGTGGGCGGTGATGGGCTGGAGCACCCAGTTCTTCCAGGAGAACCGCCACAAGGCGCTCGGCTTCTCGTCGCTCGACGATTTCATCATCAACTTCATGTACGCCTATTTCGGCCCGATGGATCCGAACGATCTGCTCTGCCAGGCCTGGAAATGGCAGCGCGGCGACGTCAGCCGCCATACCGGCGGAGACCTCCGCGCCGCGCTCGGCCGTATCAAGGCCAAGACGTTCGTGATCCCGATGTCCTCCGACATGTTCTTTCCGCCCGCGGATTGCGAGGCGGAGTGGCGGCTGATCCCGGATGCGGAGTTCCGGCCGATCCAGACGATCGATGGCCATCTGGCGCTGTTCGGCGCGGATCCGGCGGCGATGGCGCAGCTTGAGAAGCATCTGAGCGATCTGCTCGCCGCCAAAGTGTGAGCCGGCGGCCTCCGGCGGCGCTGGGCCGTCGCCGGAGGCCGTTGGAATCCGGTGCTGGTTTGCGTCGGCACCGCGCGTGCCTTAGCCTTCCGTGAGGCTCAAAGGCGAGGGAGGTCACAATGCGTCTGAAAGACAAGGTTGCGCTCGTCACCGGGGCGGCGAGCGGCTTCGGCGAGGGCATCGTGAAGCTCTACGCGGCCGAAGGCGCACGCGTGATGGTGGCGGACATGAACGCGGAGGGCGCTGCGCGCGTCGCCGGCGGCCTCGGTCACCATGCCGCTTCGGTCGGCGGGGATGTCAGCAAGGGCGCCGATGTGCGGGCAATGGTGGAGGCCACCGTCGCACGCTTCGGCCGGCTGGATATCGTCGTCAACAATGCCGGCACGACGCATCGGAACAAGCCGCTGCTGGAAGTGACCGAGGCCGAGTTCGATCGTGTCTATGATGTCAACGTGAAGTCGATCTACTGGATGGCGCAGGCAGCAGTGCCGGTGTTCCGCCGCCAGGGCTCGGGTGGCGCGTTCATCAACATCGCCTCCACCGCCGGCATCCGCCCGCGCCCCGGTCTGGTCTGGTACAATGGCTCCAAGGGCGCGGTGAACATCATCACCCATGCGATGGCGATCGAGCTCGCGCCGGACAATATCCGGGTCAATGCGGTCTGCCCCGTGATCGGCGCGACCGGGCTGCTCGAGCAGTTCATGGGCGTGCCCGATACTCCGGAGAACCGCGCGAAATTCATCGGCTCCATCCCGCTCGGGCGGATGAGCACGCCCGCGGATATCGCCAATGCCTGCCTGTGGCTGGCGGAGGATGCCAGTTCCTTCATCACCGGGGTACTGCTTCCCGTCGATGGCGGCCGCTGCGCGTGAGGGCCGACCGCGTCCGGTGAGGATCGTCTCCGTCCAGTCGTGGGTGGCGTTCGGCCACGTCGGCAATTCGGCGGCGCTGTTCCCGCTGCAGCGGCTCGGCGCCGAGGTGGTGGGGGTGCACACGGTGCAGTTCTCCAACCACCCCGGCCATGGCGGCTTCGGTGGTGCGGCGCTGCCGGCGGCGCACATCGCCGCCGTGCTCGAGGGGCTGGCGACGCGTGGTTTCCTCGCCGCGGTGGATGGGGTGCTCTCGGGCTATCTCGGCGAGGCGGAGACCGGCCCGCCGCTGCTCGCCGCGCTGGCGCAGGTGCGCCGCGCCAACCCGGCCGCGCTCTATTGCTGCGATCCGGTGATCGGCGATGAGGGCCCGGGCGTCTATGTCCGGCCCGGACTGCCCGAGTTCTTCGCCGCCCAGGCCGTGCCGCAGGCGGACCTGCTGACACCGAACCGGTTTGAGCTCGGTCTGCTGACGAACCGCCAATGCCATTCACTGACCGAGGCCATCGAAGCCGGCGCGGCGCTGCGCCGGCGCATGCGTGGCGCGGGACCGGGCATCGTTCTGGTGAGCAGCCTGGACGCGCCAGGCGGCGACATCGACATGCTGCTGCTCGCACCCGCCGGCCGCTTCCTGCTGCGCACGCCGCGCCTGCCGATCACGCCGAACGGCGCGGGGGATCTGCTCGCGGCGCTGTTCCTCTTCCACCATCTGCGCACCGGCGATGCCCGCGCGGCGCTGGAGGAAGCTGGTTCCAGCCTGTTCGGCGTCATCGCGACGACGGCGGCTGCGGGCACGCGGGAACTGGCACTGATCGCCGCGCAGGCGGAGCTCGTCGCGCCATCGCGACGCTTCGCCGCCGAGCCTTGTTGAGCCGGCGCGGGCTGGGCCCGGCCCGGCTCAGTCGGCCAGATGCCAGAAGCGGGCGATCTCGGCGGTGGCGTCGATGTCGGATTCGAGGAAATAGCCGCCGGCGCGCGTGGAGGCGACGGGCAAGCCGTGATCCATGCCGGGCATGATCCAGGCTTCGACCGCGGGGCGATCGGGATGCCCCCAGTAACGGCGCAGGCCGCTCCGGTCGATGCGGCCGGCGGCGGCGTCGAGCCCGTGCAGGCCGGTCCATTGCCGCACCAGGTTCTCCGCGTTGGCGGGATCGACGGTGCTGTCCGCCGCGCCATGCCAGATCGTCAGCCGCGGCCAGGGACCGTCATGGCCCGGCGGCGCCGCGGCCCTAACGGCTCCATCCCAGCCGGCGGCGGGCGGGGGGCCGGCATCGGTCATGCGCGCGACGCCATGGCCGAAACTGGCCGCGGCCCCCGCCGGTAGCCCGGCGATGATGGCGCCGCCGGCGAAAATCTCCGGGTAGGCGGCGAGCATCGCCGCCGCCATCGCGCCGCCGGCGGACAGACCGAGGATGAAGATCCGCGCCGGATCGGAGCCGTAGGTGCTGACCGCGGTCTCGACCATGGCGTGGATCGAGCCCGCCTCGCCGCGTTCACGGGCGGTATCAGAGGCGCGGAACCAGTGGAAGCAGCCGCCATGGTGATTGGCGCGGCGCTGCTCCGCGGCGACGATGGCGATGCCGAGCTTCGGTGCCGCCTCGAGCCAGCCGGAGCCGGCGGCGAAGCCCGCGGCGCTCTGGCCGCAGCCATGCAGCAGCACCACCAGCGGCCGGCCGCGAGCCAGTCCGGCGGAAGCATGGCCATACATGCTGAGCCGCCCTGGATTGGGGCCGAAATCGGGGATTTCGACCAGTTCCGGCGGCGCGGCGGGGGGCAGGTCGGCGGCGGGCGGCACCTCCAGCAATGAGGTGACGTGACGCAGCGCGCGTTCGAGCTGGTGTCGACCGACGCCTGGAATGGAAGCGAGACGCATGGCTCAGCCAACTCCGTCGATCATGAGCCGAAGATATGGGGACATTATGCTGCAATGCAACAAGACGCCACCGTCTCGCCGCCGAATGGTCGTCTCATCCAGCGCGCGTCCGCGCGCGTCGGGTCATCCGGCGCGCATCCGCGCGCGTTGGCGCACGAGCCCGAGCACGGCCCGGCAGAGCGGGGTCGGCGCCTCGACCCAGTCCGCCATCTCGACCACGGCGCCGAGCAGCGCCTCGATCTCCAGCGGCCGGCCTTGTTCCAGGTCCTGCAGCATCGAGGTCCGGTGCTGTCCGACCTCGGCGGCGCCGGCAATGCGGGCATCGACGTCGATGGCGAAGCGGATGCCGAGGCGCTCGGCCACCGCCTGGCCCTCCAGCATCATCGCGCGGACCAGCGCGCGGGTGTCAGCATCGGCGATGATGACGTCGAGCGTGGCCGTGGTCAGCGCGCTCACCGGGTTGAACGCCATGTTGCCCCAGAGCTTGACCCAAAGCTCGTCGCGGATGCGGGGCCGCACCGGCGCCTTCAGCCCGGCCGCGATCAGCAGAGCCGAGAGCGCGCCCGCCCGCGCGCTGCGGCTGCCGTCCGGCTCGCCAAGGCTGAACCGGTCGCCATAGACGTGGCGGATCACGCCCGGGCTCTCGATCTCGGCGGCGGGATAGACGATGCAGCCGAGGGTCTGCGCCGGCGGCAGCGCCCGCCACAGCGCGCCCTCCGGATCGACGGCGTGGACGATGCGGTCGGTGAAGGGCGCCGGGAGCCCGGCGCAGTACCACCAGGGAACGCCGTTGACCCCGGCGACGATGGTGGTCCCGGGCCCGATCAGCGGCGCCAGCGCGGGCAGGGCCGGGGCGATCGAGTGCGCCTTGAGGGTCAGGAACACATAGTCCTGCGGCCCGAGCGTGGCCGGATCGGCGACGACGCGGGGATGGGTGACGATGCGCTCCTCGCCGCTGAGCAGCGTCAGCCCGTGGCTCTCGATCGCCGCGCGATGGGCGCCGCGCACGACGATGGAGACCGGCGTGCCCGCCGCTTCCAGCCGGGCGGCGAGCAGTCCACCGATGGCGCCGGCGCCGAAAACGCAGAGGCTGGGCACGCTCAGGCCACCAGCCCGAGCGTCGCGGCGAGCCCGATGCGCTGCAGCTTGCCGGTTGCCCCTTTTGGAATTTCTCTCACGAACACCACCTTACGCGGCACTTTGAAAGCCGCGAGCCGCTGGGCGGCAAAGTCGCGCAGCTCCTGCTCGGTGCAGGCCATGCCCTCCCGCAGCACCACCGCCGCCGCCACCTCCTCGCCAAGGGTCGCGTGCGGCAGGGCGAAGCTCACGACCTGCGCCACGGCCGGGTGGTCCATCAGAACAGTATCCACCTCCAGCGGGCTGACTTTCTCGCCGCCGCGGTTGATCAGTTCCTTGAGGCGTCCCGTGAGCGTGAGATAGCCCTCGGCGTCGAGCACGCCCTGGTCGCCGGTGCGGAACCAGCCGTTGCTGAAGGCCTTGGCGTTGGCTTCGGGATTGTTGTCATAGCCGTGCGTGACATTGGGGCCGCGGATCACCACCTCGCCGATCGTCCCGCGCGGCAGCAGCGTGCCGGCCTCGTCCATGATGCCCACCTCCGGTCCTGCCGCGACGCCGACGGAGCCCGGCTTGCGGGCGCGCGGCGGCAGCGGGTTCGAGGCCATCTGATGCGCCGCCTCGGTCATGCCGTAGGATTCGATCACCGGCGCGCCGAACACGTCCTCCAGTTCCGCCATCACCTGCGGCGGCAGCGAGGCGGACGAGGAACGGATCAGCCGCAGCCCCGCGGACCGCGCCGCGTCGCGGTGATTGCGCGCGCGCATCAGGATCGCCTGGTGCATGGTCGGCACGGCGGTGTACCAGCTCGGCTTCACGTCGGCGAGCCATTCGAGGAATTTGAAGGCATTGAAGCCCGGCGTGCAGCTCACCGCGGCGCCGGCGGCGATCGAGGACAGCACCGCCGCGATGAGGCCGTGGATGTGGAACAGCGGCATGATGTTGAGGCAGCGATCGGCTGGGGTCAGCGCCAGGGCGGCGCCGATATGCCGGGCCGAGGCGGCGAGGTTCGCGTTCGACAGCGGGACGATCTTTGGCCGCGCCGTGGTACCCGAGGTGTGCAGCACCAGCGCGACGTCCTCCGCCCGCGCCGCTCCCGGGTGGGCGGGCGTGGCGGCGGGCAGGGCCGCGGTGTCGAGACGGAATCGGCCGGCCGGCCCGTCCGTGCCGGGCGTCAGCGCGATGACGGGGATGCCGAGCCGCGCGGCCACCGCGCGCGCCGGCGTTTCCGCCCCGGCCTCGAGGATCACCGCCTTGGGCTTGAGGTCGCCCAGATAGAACTCGAATTCCTCGGCCCGATAGGCCGGATTGAGCGGCGCCGCGGTCGTCCCGGCGGCGAGGCAGAGGAACAGGCTGGCGCAGTCCGGCCCATTGGGAAGCACGAAGGCGACGCGGTCGCCCGCGCCGATGCCGGTGGCGTTGAGCGCGGCGATCGTCTCCTGCGCCAGGGCGCGCAGCCCGGCACGGTCGAGCCAGTCGCGTCCCGGCGCGCCGATCGCGGGCAGCGCGCCGTCATGCGTCATCAGAATGTCCATTACCGTCGCGGCCATGCCACCCCCCCTGCGCTACCCTTGGCGAGGCGGGTTTAAGCCGGCGCGCCGCCGCCGGCAACGGCCGTGGGGCCAGCGTCTCAGGCCGGGCGGTGGAACCAGTTCGCCGGGTTTGCGTCGCAACAATCCCAGCGCCCGCCGAAGCGGCGGCGGCCTTCGACCAGATCAGGCGCGTCCTGGTGCGTCGCGCGGGGCGCGATCAGTAGCGGCCGCCGAGCGCATGCACGACTGCCAGCCCCGCGAAGGCGACCGCGACCGAGATGAGATTGGCCAGGAAAAGCGCCGCCAGTCGGCCGGCGGTGAAGCGGGGGCGCAGGTACCGCCACAGTACCCATGTCTCGATCGCGACGTCGCCCAGAGCCAACAGCACCATGTCGCCGCACAGGATCGCGTAGCCCGCCAGCCAGCCATGGGCGGCGGCCGGGCGCAGCGCGGTCTCGAACCAGATTGCCGGGGCCCCGGCGAGGAGCAGCCCGCCGGCGGAGGAGGCGAGATTCATCAGCAGGTCGGCCGCGATGGCCTCCTTCCAGCCGAGCGCGAAGGCCCAGCGCAAGGCCAGCAGTTCCACGCCGAGGGCGATGGGGATCGTCCACCAGGCGATCTGTGGCGCCCAGGCGAGCACCAGGATGAACGGAACGTCGGCCGCCGCCGGCCGCTGCGCCAGGATGAGTGCCAGGGTCAGTGCCAGTTCCGGTGCCGGTCGGGGGCGCGCGGATGCCGAGGGCGGCGGCGGCCGCGCAGCGATGCCGGACCGGGCGCCTCACCCGGCGTCGAAGCCGAGACTCTCCATGGCCTCGACGGCGGCGACGTCGAGCAGGCGCTCGATCACCTCCGGCTCCTGCGCGCCGGCGATGGCGTGGCGATCGGCGACGACGAAGCAGGGCACGCCGGTGATGCCGAGCCGGTGGGCGCGCAGATTATCGGCGTGCACCGCATCCACGCCGGCGTCGCCGAGCAGGAACGCGTGCGCCGCCGCCGCGTCCAGCCCGGCGGCCTCGGCCAGCTCGGTCAGCACGGCGCTGTCGCCGATGTCGCGGCCGTCGTGGAAATAGGCGCTGAACAGCGCCTCCACCATCGGCGCGGCACGGCCGAAACCGGCGGCCCAGCGCACCAGCCGGTGCGCATCCACGCTCGAGGGCGTACGCTGGATGCGGTCGAAGCGGAAGGTCATGCCCTCGGCGCGGCCCAGTTCGGTGAGCGAGTGGTAGAGCCGGCGAGCCCGCTCCTCGCTGCCGAACTTGCGCACCATGTAGTCGCGGGCGCCGACGCCGGCGCGGGGCATGTCCGGATTGAGCAGGAAGGCCCGCCAGGAAATCTCGCAGGAGAGGTCCGGGCGCGCCTGCAGCGTGCGCATCAGCCGGTTGGTTCCGAGCCGGCACCACGGGCATACGAGATCGAGCACGACCTCGACCGAGAGTCGTGCCCGCGGAGGGGCGAGCATGTTCACGCGCGCGAATCTAGCGCCGATTTCTTGCTTTTGCACCCTGTTTCCAAACCGCGCCCGGCGCCGTTTACAGCCGTCCACGCCGAGGGCAGAGTGTCGCCATGGCCATTCAGCTCTACGATCTCGCAGGCGCCGACGAGGCGCTGCGCTTCAGCCCCTATTGCTGGCGCACGCGCCTCGCGCTGGCGCACAAGGACCTCCGGGTGGAGACGCGGCCCTGGCGGTTCAGCGAGAAATCGGTTCTCGCCCCGTTCGGTTCCGAGCGCGTGCCGGTGCTCGTCGATAACGGGCGCGCCGTGGCCGATAGCTGGGCGATCGCCGAATATCTCGAGGACACCTATCCCGAGCGCCCGAGCCTGTTCGAGGGACCGGGCGGCCGGGCCCACGCGCGCTTCATCAATGCCTGGGCGGATCAGGTGATGATGCCGCTGATCTCGCGCATGGTCGTCCGTGACGTCTGGTCGGCGCTGGCGCCGCAGGACCAGGAGTATTTCCGCACCAGCCGCGAGTCCCGCTTCGGCCGCCCGCTCGAGGATGTCGTCGCCGATCGGGAGGCGACCCGCGAGACCTTCGGCCAGGCGCTGGCCCCGGTGCGCACCGTGCTGCGTGCCCAGGAGTGGCTTGGCGGCGAAGGGCCGAGCTATGCCGACTATATCGTCTTCGGCGGGCTGCAATGGGCGCGCTGCATCAGCCGTTTCGAGCTGCTCGACGCGGCGGATCCGCTGACCGAGTGGCGTGCGCGCGTGCTCGACCTGTTCGGTGGCGTCGCCGTCGCCGCGCCCCGCGTCTGAGCGCGACCGCGCCCCGCCCTTGATCTAGATCAATGTGGCGGCCGCGGCGGCCGGCGACCCTCCCGCCGCGTCCCGGATCATCGGGTAAGCAACGCCGGAGAGGAAACGATGGCACTACCCATGAGCCCGGATGAACTGGAGGCGGCGCTGCGCCAGATCGGCGCCGAGCGCTACCACAATCTGCACCCGTTCCATCGCATGCTGCATGGCGGCAAGATGAGCTTCGGCCAGGTGCAGGCCTGGGCACTGAACCGGTACGTGTATCAGTCCGCCATCCCGCGCAAGGACGCGGCGCTGATGGCCAAGCTCGAGGACCGCGAACTCCGCCGCGAATGGATCCATCGCATCCACGACCATGACGGACTCGGTGACGAGGCCGGCGGCATCGAACGCTGGCTGCGTCTGACCGACGGGCTGAAGCTCGACCGCGCTTACGTCACCGCCATGCAGGGCGCGCTGCCGGCGACCCGGTTCGCCGTCGAGGCCTATGTCCGCTTCGTCTACGAGCACCCGCCGCTGGAGGCGATCGCCTCGTCGCTGACGGAGCTCTTCGCCCCCGCCATCCATGCCGAGCGCATCGCCGGGATGCTGGAGAACTACAGCTTCATCGACGAGAACCTGGTCGCCTATTTCCGCCGCCGCCTTGACCAGGCGCCGCGCGACGCCAATTTCGCGCTCCGCTATGTGCGCGAGAACGCCCGCACGGCGGAGCAGCAGCAGGCCGTCCTCGCCGCGCTGCGCTTCAAGACCGACGTGCTCTGGGCGCAGCTGGACGCGCTGCACTTCGCCTATGTCGAACCGGGCCTGATCCCGCCCGGCGCATTCCGGCCGGGCTGAGAGGGCGCGGGCCGGCGGGCGCATCCGTCCGGCCCGTCCTGGTGCAACCCGAGGCCGGCCCCGACGGTCGGCCCGTCCTGGTGCAACCCGAGGCCGGCCCCGACGGTCGGCCTCGGCCGATCCGGGCGATTGGCCTCGACGCACTGCACCATGCTAGGGTAACCTCGCAGGTTCGTGAACAGGAGCGTCAGGCCGGCCAATGTCAGACCCAGTCAAGCCCCTCCACGGCGAGTCCGGCGCTCAACCGGTGGTCGTCAAGAAATACGCCAACCGCCGCCTCTACAACACCGAGAGCTCCAGCTACATCACGTTGGACAATCTTGCCGAGCTGATCCGTGGCGGGCGCGATTTCGTCGTCTATGACGCCAAGACGGGCGAGGATATCACCCGCGGCGTGCTGACCCAGATCATCGTCGAGGAAGAAAGCAAGGGCCGCGCCATGCTGCCCACCGGCTTTCTGCGCCAGCTCATCGGCCTCTATGGCGACAGCATGCAGGGCCTCGTGCCGCGCTTTCTCGAGCAGGCGATGAGCAGCTTCGCGCATCAGCAGGAGCAGATGCGCGTCGCCATGCAGCAGACCATGGGCAGCCTGTTCCCCTTCGGCATGGAGGAGGTCGGGCGGCAGAACATGGCGATGATGGAGCGCGCGATGGGTCTGTTCGCGCCGTTCTACCGTCAGCTGCAGCAGGCCGATGCCGCGGCGGCGGCCGGCGGCGAACCCGCGACCGAGGCGGAGGCGGAGGTGGCGGCGCTGCGGGCCGAGATCTCGGCGCTGCAGGCGCAGCTGGCCCGCGCCGCCGCCGCCGCCGCTTCCGCGGCGGCGCCGCCCGCGCCGCCGCCCGCAGCAGCCGCCCCAACGACGGATCCGGCCAACGCCAGTCCGGCCAATGCCAGTCCTGCCAATGCCAGTCCTGCCAATGCCAGTCCTGCCAAC